>JACQAO010000056.1 GCA_016194935.1 Betaproteobacteria bacterium | reverse complement strand
CAGGCGCTTCCATACGCTGCCCAGTTCCAGGCCGATCACGCCCGCGCCGATCACGCCAAGGCGTTTCGGCACGCCGTCCAGCGAGAGCGCACCGATGTTGTCGCAGACGATCCGGTTATCTACCGGAATGCCCGGTAAATGGCGCGGCTTGGAACCGGTGGCAATGACGACGTGCTTCGCCTGGATTATCTTGCCGGCCACGTCGATCTGCCAGAGATCGTTCTCATGGCCGACAAACTTGCCGTGTCCCACCAGCAGCGTCACCTTGTTTTTCTTGAACAGACTCTTGATGCCGCTGGTCAGCTGGGCAACGATGTTGTCCTTGCGCCGCATCATCGTCGATATATCCACTTTGACGTTTTCCGCGACGATGCCGTGCATTACGAATGAATGGTTTAGCTGATCGTAGAGTTCCGACGATTGCAACAACGCCTTCGACGGAATGCAGCCGACATTCAGGCAGGTGCCGCCCAGGCGCACATCACCCTTGGGGTCGCCGTAGGCCTGCGATTCAACGCAAGCCGCAGTGAACCCCAATTGCGCAGCACGAATCGCAGCGATGTAGCCAGCGGGACCACCGCCGATAACGAGTACATCGAACTGATCAGCCATCTTGAGTTATTCCTTATATTTCCAGCAGCAGACGGGCCGGGTCTTCCAGCATTTCCTTCATGGTCACCAGGCCGAGCACGGCTTCGCGCCCATCGACGATACGGTGGTCATAGGACAAGGCCAGGTAGTTGATCGGACGCACCACCACCTGGCCATTCTCCACCACCGCGCGATCCTTGGTGGCATGCACACCGAGGATCGCCGACTGCGGCGGGTTGATGATAGGCGTTGACAACATCGACCCGAACACGCCGCCGTTGGAAATGGAGAAGGTTCCGCCGGTGAGATCTTCAATGGTGAGCTTGCCGTCCTTGGCTTTGGCGCCGAATTCGGCAATTTTTTTCTCGACTTCCGCCAGCGACAGTTGGTCGGCATCGCGCAAAATCGGCACTACCAAGCCGCGCGGGCTGCCCACCGCGATGCCGATGTCGAAGTAGCCGTGGTAGACGATATCGTTGCCATCGACCGAGGCGTTCAACACCGGATATTTTTTCAGCGCCGCCACCGCCGCCTTGACGAAGAAGGACATGAAGCCCAGCCGCACGCCGTGTTCCTTCTCGAATTTCTCCAGGTATTTCTTGCGCAATTCCATCACCGGCGCCATGTTGACCTCGTTGAAAGTGGTCAGGATGGCGGCCATGGATTGCGACTGCAGCAGGCGCTCTGCAATGCGCGCGCGCAGGCGCGACATCGGCACGCGCTGCTCGGGGCGGTCGGCCAGCACGGCGTCGATGTCGACTGCCATTGGCTGGGCCAAAGGTTGTTTTGCGGCGGCAACGGCAGGTGGCTGTGCAGGCGGCGCACTTGCGGGCGAAGCAACGGCTGCACCTACGCCCAGTACGTCACCTTTGGTAATCCGCCCTCCCCGGCCTGTGCCTTCAACTGAGGCGGGAGCTATGCCCTTCTCGTCCATGATCTTGCGTGCCGCAGGCATGGCTTTTGGCGCCGCCGGGGCGGCAGCCGGTGCAGCGGATTTCGCTACCGCAGCCGGCGCACTGGCGCTGGCGGAAGACTTGGCTTCGGTATCAATTTGCGCAATGACTTCACCGCTGACCACGGTGGCGCCGTCACCCTTGATGATCTTGACGACGACGCCAGCGGCGGGCGCGGGTAATTCCAGCACCACCTTGTCGGTCTCGATGTCGATCAGGTTTTCATCACGCGCGACGGCTTCGCCCGCCTTCTTGTGCCAACTGACCAGGGTGGCTTCAGCGACCGATTCGGAGAGTTGCGGGACTTTGACTTCGATAAGCATATTGTAAGACTCCCTTATTCCGCTGCTTGCAGCTTGTCAAATGCCCCGGTAACAACGGCCTTCTGCTGGGCAAGATGTTTGGCGTAGTAGCCGACTGCGGGCGATGCCGAGGCCGGACGGCTGACGATGGACAGGTTCTGCGCACCACTTGCGGAACGCACCAGATGATGTTGCGACGCCAGCCAATGCCAGGCGCCCTGATTGCTCGGCTCTTCCTGGCACCAGACGATGTCCTTGGCCTTGGGCCACTTTTTTAGTTCAGCTTGCAGGGCATCCTGCGGGAACGGGTACAACTGCTCGACCCGCACCACTGCCGTATTCTGGATTTTCTGCTCACGCCGATAAGCCATCAGCTCATAGAAAATTTTCCCCGAGCAGAGCACCACGCGCGTGACTTTTTTTGGATCAAGTTCGTCGACTTCGCCGATTACTGTGTGGAAGCTTCCTTCGGCCAGTTCTTCCAGCGGAGATACCGCGTCTTTGTGGCGCAGCAGGGATTTCGGGGTAATCACGATCAGGGGCTTCCTGATCGGACGCAACATCTGGCGACGCAGCAGGTGAAAAATCTGCCCCGGATTGGTCGGGACGCAGACCTGCCAGTTTTGTTCTGCGCAAAGACTCATGAATCGCTCGATGCGCGCCGATGAGTGTTCCGGCCCCTGGCCTTCATAGCCGTGCGGCAGCAGCAGTGTCAAATCTGAAAAACGGCCCCACTTGGCTTCACCCGACGAGATGAACTGGTCAATCACCACTTGCGCGCCGTTGACGAAATCACCGAACTGCGCCTCCCACACCACCAGCTCATTCGGCTCCGCCGTGGAATATCCGTATTCAAAGGCCAGCACCGCCTCTTCCGAAAGCACCGAGTCGATCACGATAAACGGCGACTGCTTGGCGTCGATGTGTTGCAATGGTTGATAGCTGCCGGCATCCCATTTTTCGCGGTTCTGGTCGTGCAGTACCGCGTGGCGATGAAAGAAGGTGCCGCGCCCCGAGTCTTCTCCTGACACACGCACCCCGAATCCCTGCACCAGCAGGGTGGCATAAGCCAGAGTCTCGCCCATGCCCCAATCCAGGGGCAGTTTTCCCGCGCCCATGGCTTTGCGGTCGTCGATGATTTTCTGCACGCGCGAATGCAGGCTGAAGTTTTCGGGCAATGTCGTCACCGCCACGGCAAGCTTTTTGAGGTCGGCCATCGGCACCGCGGTCTGGCATTCGTCACTGTATTGGTGGCCGGCAAACGGGGTCCAGTCAATCGAAAACTTGAGTGTGTGGCTGGACAGCGCCGGGTTATACAGCAGCTCGCCGCGATCCAGGGCAGCCCGATAATCCTTGATGAACTGCTCCGGCTCATCCGCGTTGCAGACGCCTTGCGCCACCAACCGATCCGCATACAGCTTGCGCGTACCGGGGTGGACCGCCACCTTCTTGTACATCAGGGGCTGCGTCACCATCGGCTCGTCCTGCTCATTGTGGCCGAGCTTGCGAAAGCAGATCAGGTCGACCACCACATCCCTGCGGAATTCCTGCCGATAGTCCATCGCCAGCCGCGTCACCAGCGCGACGGCTTCCGGATCGTCGCCATTCACATGGAAAATCGGCACTTCGATCATCTTGAAAAGATCGGTGCAGTACAGGGAGGAGCGGTAATCGCGGGGATCGGAAGTGGTGAAACCGATCTGGTTGTTCACCACGATATGCACCGTGCCGCCGGTGCCGAAACCGCGCGTCTGCGAGAAGTTCAGCGTCTCCTGGTTGACACCCTGGCCGGACACCGCCGCATCGCCGTGCAGTATGACTGCCAGCACCTGCGCGCCGGTGCGGTCGCCGCGGCGGCGCTGGCGGGCATACACCGAACCTTCGACCACGGGGTTGACGATTTCCAGATGCGAGGGGTTGAATGCCAGCGTCAGATGCACCGCGCCGCCGGGCGTCGCCACATTGGAGGAAAAGCCTTTGTGGTATTTGACATCGCCGGACGACAGCTCATCCGCATGCTTGCCCTCGAACTCGGTAAACAACCCCTCCGGCGACTTGCCGAGAGTATTCACCAGTACATTCAGACGACCGCGGTGCGCCATGCCGATGACAATTTCCTGCACACCGAGGCTGCCCGCAGCGAGAATCAACTCGTCCATGGCGACGATGGTGGATTCTCCGCCTTCCAGCGAAAAGCGTTTCTGGCCGACATAGCGGGTATGCAGATAACGCTCCAGCGTTTCGGCGGCGGTCAGGCGTTCGAGCAGGCGTCTTTTGTGTTCCTTGGTATATTGCGGCGTCGACCGCAACGGCTCAAGCCTGGCCTGGATCCAGCGTTTGTGGGAGATATCACTGATGTACATATACTCAACGCCAATACTGCCGCAGTAAGTCTGTCGCAAGGCCTCAAGAATTTCACGCAGGCTGGCCTGCTCCGGGCCGAAGGCAAACGATCCGGTATTGAAAATCGTGCCAAGGTCTGCCTCGGTGAACCCGTAGTAAGCCGGATCGAGCTCAGCCACCGCCGGACGCTCGGTGCGCTTGAGCGGATCCAGTTGCGCCCAGCGGTTGCCCAGAAAGCGATAGGCATTGATCATCTGCAATACCTTCACCTGCTTGGCTTCAACGCTGGCGCTGGTGTTGGCGCCGGGACGCAGCGACCCCAGCTTGGCGCGCTGGGCGAAAGAGGCAATGATGGGAGCGTGCGCCACGTCGGGTGCGGCGCTGGCGCCAGCGCCTGGAAGATTCTGCAACTTGTCGAAATAATCCCGCCAGGCGGGCGTTACCGCTGCGGGATTGTCCAGATAATTTTCGTAGAGCTCCTCCATGAAAGGCGCGTTGGCGCCAAACAAATACGAATTGCCGAGCATTTGCTTCATCATGGTCATGTCTTCAGACTCCGAAAGAGGAAACTGGTTCGAGTAACATGGGCTTATCAGCCAACTACCTGCCGCCTATCGGCTTTACATCACGGCGGGTAGCACCGATATACAACTGGCGCGGGCGGCCGATTTTCTGCTCGGGGTCGGAGATCATTTCGTTCCACTGCGCGATCCAGCCGACGGTGCGTGCCATGGCGAATATTCCGGTGAACATCTGGGTCGGGATACCCAGCGCGCGCTGCACGATGCCGGAGTAGAAATCGACATTCGGATAGAGTTTTTTCTCGATGAAATAATCATCCTCCAGCGCGATTTTCTCCAGCGCGATTGCCAGCTTGAAAAGCCGGTCGTCATGCAGGCCCAATTCGTTCAACACCTCGTGGCAGGTTTCGCGCATCAGCTTGGCGCGCGGATCGAAGTTCTTGTACACGCGGTGACCAAAGCCCATCAGCTTGAAACTGTCGTTCTTGTCCTTGGCGCGCTTGATGTATTCGCCGACGTGCGAGACATCGCCGATTTGCTCCAGCATATGCAGACAAGCCTCGTTGGCGCCGCCATGCGCCGGCCCCCACAGGCAGGCGATACCGGCGGAGATGCAGGCGAACGGATTGGCGCCCGAGGAACCAGCCAGACGCACCGTCGAAGTCGAGGCATTCTGTTCATGATCCGCATGCAGGATCAGGATGCGGTCCAGCGCCCGTGTCAGCACGGGATTGGGGATGTAGGTCTCGCACGGCGTGGCAAACATCATATGCATGAAATTGCCGGAGTAATCGAGATCGTTGCGCGGATACATGAACGGCTGTCCCATGCCGTACTTGTAGGCCATGGCGACGATGGTCGGCATCTTGGCGATCAGGCGGAATGCTGAAATATCGCGGTGATGCTGGTCGCTGATATCCATCGCGTCATGATAGAAGGCAGACAGCGCCCCAACCACGCCGACGCTGATGGCCATCGGATGCGCATCGCGGCGGAAGCCCTGGTAGAAGCGTGTCAGTTGCTCGTGCACCATGGTGTGCTGCTTGATGGTGGAAGAGAATTTGGCGTTCTCCTCCGCATTCGGCAACTCGCCTTTGAGCAGCAGTTGGCAGACTTCGAGGAAATCGCAATGCACTGCAAGCTGTTCGATGGGGTAGCCGCGATACAGCAGCTCACCCTTGTCGCCATCGATGTAGGTGATGGCCGATTTGCAGCTACCCGTCGACATATAGCCGGGGTCCAGGGTAAACACCCCGGCCTTGGCGTAAAGAGTGCGGATATCGACGACATCGGGGCCGATGGTGCCGGATTGCACCGGAAATTCCACTGCCTTGCCGTCAAGCGTGAGCGTAGCCGTGCGTGGTGTAGCTGCAGTCGTAGTCGTAGTCGTAGACATAAAATACCCTTTATTCCAGAAGTAATTCAATCAAACCCTGCCAGCGCGGATCGTCGATCTCCCGGCGACCGCACAGCACATCCCACAGATCGTGATCCTCAAGCTCCAGTAATCCTTCCAGCAACACCGCTTGTTGCGCATCAAGGCTGTCCCCGTAGCGCATCCAGAAGCGTTCGAGCAGCAAGTCCAATTCCAGCAACGCACGCCGCGAATGCCAACGCAAGCGGCCCAGGTGTGGCCCAATATGCGGGCTGGGTTTCGGACAGTACGACTCGCTGACGTGCATGTTCATACGGCTCGCCGCACCATCATTTCCTTGATCTTGCCGATGGCCTTGGTTGGGTTGAGTCCTTTCGGGCAGGCGTCGACGCAATTCATGATGGTATGGCAACGGAATAAGCGGTACGGATCCTCCAGGTTGTCGAGACGCTCGCTGGTGGCCTGGTCGCGCGTGTCGGCGATGAAGCGATAGGCGGCCAGCAAGCCGGCCGGGCCGACGAACTTGTCCGGGTTCCACCAGAACGACGGACAGGCGGTCGAGCAGCAGGCGCACAGGATGCACTCGTAGAGGCCGTTGAGTTCCTCGCGCTGCTCCGGCGATTGCAGTCGTTCACGCTCCGGCGGATGGTCGTGGTTGATCAGGTAGGGCTGGATCGAGTGGTACTGCTTGAAAAATTGGGTCATGTCCACGATCAAGTCGCGGATCACCGGCAGGCCCGGCAGGGGCCGCAACATGATTGGCTGTTTCAGCGAGTCGATGTCGGTCAGGCAGGCCAGTCCGTTCTTGCCGTTGATGTTCATGGCGTCGGAGCCGCACACGCCCTCGCGGCAGGAGCGGCGGAAGGAGATCGAATCATCCAGCGCTTTCAGCTTGACGATGGCGTCCAGCAGCTTGCGGTCGGTCGGCTCAAGTTCCACCGAGATATCCTGCATATAGGGTTTGGCGTCCTGGTCCGGATCGTAACGATAAATCCTGAAGCGGACAGTGCGCGTCATGGTTTGCAAGTGCGTCGAATTCGTCATGGTCATTGTCCCGATTTCTGCTCAGTATGCACGCTTCTTCAAGGCGATCGTCTCTACAGTGAGCGGCGTCATTTTCACCGGTTTGTAATCCAGGCGGTTGCCTTCCCGGTACCACAGGCTGTGCTTGAGCCAGTTCTGGTCGTCGCGGCCATTCGGCGTGGCGGCATTGTCGATGGCGTCATCGCGGACATGCGCGCCGCGCGACTCCTTGCGCGCTTCAGCGGAAATCATGGTGGCCTTGGCGACTTCGATCAGGTTGTCCAGCTCCAGCGCTTCCAGCCGCGCAGTGTTGAACACCTGTGACTTATCCTTGATTTCGGTGCGCGCTACCTGCTGCTCGATGTCCAGGATACTTTTGACGCCCTGCTTGAGCAGGTCGTTGAAGCGGAACACGCTGCAATGCTTCTGCATGGAACGTTGCATCGCCAGGCGGGTTTCATGCACGCTGGCGCCGTCTTTCTGCTGGTTGAGACGGCCAAGGCGCGCCAGACTTTTGTCGATCTGCTCCATCGCCAAGGGCTTGTGCGCACGGGGCGACTTCTTGAGTTCCTCCACCGCCGTCTCGCCCGCCGACTTGCCGAACACCAGCAGGTCCAACAGCGAGTTGGTGCCGAGGCGATTCGCGCCATGCACCGAGGCGCAGGCGCATTCACCGGCGGCGTAGAAACCGGGGACGGCGGCGCTGGCGTCGCCTCCCTTCGGCGCTACCACTTGCCCCAGGTAGTTGGTGGGGATACCGCCCATCTGGTAGTGGCAGGTCGGCACCACCGGGATCGGCGCCTTGATCGGATCAATGCCGGCAAACTGGATGGAGATTTCGCGGATGCCCGGCAGACGCTGCATGATGGTGTGCGGATCGAGATGGGTGATGTCCAGCAGCACATAGTCCTTGTTCGGGCCGCAGCCGCGCCCCTCGTTGATCTCGGTAACCATGGCGCGCGACACCACGTCGCGCGAGGCGAGATCCTTGGCGTTGGGCGCGTAACGTTCCATGAAGCGTTCGCCGTCGCTGTTGCGCAGGATGCCGCCCTCGCCGCGCACGCCTTCGGTAATCAGCACCCCGGCGCCAGCCACGCCGGTCGGGTGGAATTGCCAGAACTCCATGTCCTCCAGCGGAATGCCGGCGCGCGCCGCCATGCCCAGGCCGTCGCCGGTGTTGATGAAGGCGTTGGTCGAGGAATAATAGATGCGCCCGGCGCCGCCGGTGGCGAAGATCGTCGCCTTGGCATGGAACATCGACACCTCGCCGGTTTCCATCTCCATCGCCGTCACGCCCAGCACCTCGCCCTCGGCATCGCGGATCAGGTCGAGCGCCATCCACTCGACGAAAAATTGCGTATTCACCTTGATGTTGCGCTGATACATGGCATGCAGCATGGCATGGCCGGTGCGGTCGGCGGCGGCGCAGGAGCGGCGCACCGGCTTCTCGCCGAAATTCGACATATGGCCGCCGAACGGACGCTGGTAAATGCGCCCGTTGTCGAGGCGGTCGAACGGCATGCCGTAATGTTCCAGCTCGACCACCACTTCGTTGGCCTTGCGGCACATGTACTCGATTGCGTCCTGGTCGCCGAGCCAGTCCGATCCCTTGACAGTGTCATACATGTGCCAATGCCAGTGGTCTTCCTCGGAATTGCCCAACGAGGCGGCGACCCCGCCCTGCGCCGCCACTGTATGGGAACGGGTGGGAAACACCTTGGTCAGCACGGCAGTCTTGAGGCCGGCTTCGGAGAGTTGTATCGCGGCGCGCAGGCCGGCGCCACCGGCGCCGACGATAATTGCATCGAATTTTCGAACAGGAATATTCAACTTAGATGCTCCATAAGATGCGCGTCGCCCAACCGGCGCAGCCGACCAGCCCGAGCAGCGTCAACGCATGCAATGTCAGGCGCAGCGCGGTGGGCTTGACGTAATCCATCCAGATGTCGCGCACACCGACCCAGGCGTGATAGCAAAGACAAACGATGAACAGGAAAGTAAGAAATCGCATGATCGTGCCGGACATCAAACCGCGCCAGACTTCCCGGTCCAGCGTCGGGCCCAGCAGTAAACGAGTTGCCAGCAACAGCGTGTAGACCGCCATCACGGCGGCGGTGATGCGTTGAGCCAGCCAATCCTTGAGGCCGTAGTGCGCTCCTACGACAATGCGCTTTACCATAGTTTCATCCCCAGCAGCGCGGTCAACAGCAAGCTGACCACCAGTACCGCCCTGGCGCTGCTGCGCGCGGCAGGAAGTTCGATGCCGATATGCAGGTCCAGCAGCAGGATGCGGATACCCATGCAGAAGTGGTGTAGGAAGGCCCACAACAGCCCCAGCAGAATCAGCTTGAGCAGCGGATGCGCAAGGTAGGCGCGGAAGGTTTCAAAATCCTGCGACGATCCCAGCGAGAGTTGCAGCAGATAGATCAGCACAGGCAACATCAGGAATAGCCCGGCCCCGCTGATGCGATGCAGGATCGAGACAAAACCCGGCAACGGCAAACGAATTTCCGTCAGGCTCAAATACTTTGGACGTTGCTTGATCTTCGTGGACATTTTGGCTTCAAACTCCAATCTGAGACGCAGCTAAACACCTCACCTCTTAACAATCGACGGCTTCCCGAAATCGCGCTGACCGCCGGATTTCCAGGCGCAGTTTCAGCCCAATTCATTCTGATAATAGTGTTCCGTGGTCAGATACAGGCCGCGCCGCCACTCTACCGGCTTATCGCCGTAGGTATAACTAACCCGTTCGACAGAAAGCAGCGGCGACCCTTCGGCAACGCCGAGCAGCGCGGCATTGGCCCGATCCGCAGCGACCGCACGCAGCCGTTCTTCGGCACGCACCATGCGAACATCGAATTGGCTTTCCAGCAGGCCATAGAACGACCCTTGATGGTTTTGCAGCATTTCCAGGCTCAATCCAACGAACACTTCACCCGGTAAATAAATTTCGTCGATCACCACCGGTTTGGCGGCGAATTTGAGCATCCGGCGAATAATGGTGATTGGTGCGCCGGGTTTGATGCTCAGTATGCGCGAAGCTTCCTGTCCGGCCTTGGCGCGCCAGCACTCCAGAGGCGTGCTGGAAGGAGATTCCAGCCCCCCCGCTTCCGGCACCAGGCGCAGAAAACGAAACTTGGCGCGTTGCTCGGCATCGTTGTGCGAGGCGACGTAAGTTCCTTTGCCTTGCCTGCGGATCAACAGATTCTCGGCAGCCATTTCATCAACAGCCTTGCGTACTGTTCCCTGGCTGACACCAAAGCGCACCGCCAGTTCCGTTTCACTTGGGATGGCGTCACCGGGACGCCACTCGCCAGACTCCAAACCTTGCAGGATAAGGCTCTTGATCTGACGGTAGAGCGGGCTGAATGAAGGCGCGGAAGGGGTTTCCTGTATCATGCGTTGGATTTCACCACAAAAATGCGATGACGTCCATATGCAATCTTATGTCTTATGTAAGATATAAGATATCTATTGACAGCACGTAAAAAACCAGCATACCATCCTGCAACAGCTACCCAAGGAGTAATCCACCATGTCCATACCTCCACTCCGCGTCACCGTCACCGGCGCTGCCGGCCAGATCGGATACAGCTTGTTGTTCCGCATCGCCAGCGGCGAAATGTTGGGCAAGGATCAGCCAGTGATTCTGCAACTGCTGGAAATCACCCCCTCCCTGCCCGCCCTCAAAGGCGTGGCGATGGAACTGGAAGACTGCGCCTTCCCGCTGCTGGCCGGCGTGGTGCAGACCGACGATGCCAAGCTCGCCTTCAAGGATGCCGATGTCGCCATGCTGGTCGGGGCTCGACCGCGCAGCAAAGGCATGGAGCGCAAAGACCTGCTGGAGGCTAACGGCGCCATTTTCACCGTGCAGGGCCGCGCCATGAATGAGGTTGCCAGCCGCAACATCAAGGTGCTGGTGGTCGGCAATCCGGCCAACACCAATGCTTTAATCGCCATGAATTCCGCGCCGGATTTACCACGCACCAGCTTCACTTCGATGATGCGACTCGACCACAATCGCGCCATCTCGCAGCTTGCGACCCGCACCGGCAAACCCGTCACCAGCATCGAAAAAATGGTGGTATGGGGCAACCACTCCCCAACCATGTACCCGGACATTCGCTTCGCCACCGTCGCCGGCCAGAACGCCGTGGCGCTGGTGAATGACCAGGCCTGGTATCGTGACACCTATATTCCCACCGTCGGCAAACGCGGCGCCGCCATCATCGAAGCGCGCGGTCTGTCTTCCGCCGCCTCCGCCGCCAATGCCGCCATCGACCACATGCGCAACTGGACACAGGGCAGCAACGGCCAATGGGTCACCATGGGAATCTGCTCGGACGGCTCTTACGGCATCCCCGAGGGCATGATCTACGGCTTCCCCTGCATCTGCGCCAACGGCAAATACGAAATGGTCAAAGGTCTGGAAATCGACGCCTTCAGCCGCGAGCGCATGGATTTCACGCTCAAGGAACTGACTGAAGAGCGCGACGGCGTCAAGCATCTGTTGGCTTGATCCTGCCAGCGGGAAGGAAGCCATGAGCGCGCGCCTCCATCCCTCCGCCGTGCTGTATTCCGGCAGCGAGCGTCCCCTGCCGGCGCTATCCGCCTGCGAACACTTCGCCGGCAGCGAAAAGCAGATACTCAAGGCGCTCGCACTACAGACCGAACTCGGGCCGGTTTTCGACATTACCTGCGACTGCGAAGACGGCGCTCCGGCGGGCAATGAACGCCAACACGCTGAAATGGTCGCCGCCTGCATCATGGGCGAGGCCAATCGCCACCAGCGCGTCGGTGCGCGCATCCACGACATCACCCATCCGCACTGGCGCGACGATCTCAGCAGCATCGTCGGCGCGGCAGGTGCGCGCCTGGCCTATGTGGTGCTGCCCAAGGTGCGTAGCGTCGATGATGTGCTCACCCAACTTGCGCTGCTGCGTGATCTGCAAGCCAGTTGCGGAATCGAGCGCGCCATCCCGATTCATGTCCTGATCGAAACGCCAACCGCCCTGCGAGACGCCTGGAAAATCGCCGCCATCCCCGCCGTTGAATCGCTCGACTTCGGCCTGATGGATTATGTCAGCGCCCATCACGGCGCGATTCCGGCGGAGGCCATGCGCAGCCCCGGGCAATTCGAGCATCCGCTGATCGTCCGCGCCAAATGCGAGATCGCTTCGGCGGCATTGTGCAACGGCGTAGTGCCGACGCATAATGTCAGCGTCGAACTGCGCGACGACAGCGTGGTGCGCGCAGATGCGCGGCGTGCGCGCCAGGAATTCGGTTTCCTGCGCATGTGGAGCATCCACCCGAATCAGATACTCCCCATCGTCGAGAGCATGCGACCGGACTTTGCCGAAATCGCGGAAGCCACGGAACTCCTCGGCGTCGCACAGAATGCCGACTGGGGACCGATCCAGCATAACGGAAAGCTGCACGACCGGGCTTCGTTTCGCTACTATTGGCAACTGCTGTGCCGTGCGCATGCGTCCGGAATGCGCTTGCCGACAAACGCGAGTGAACGATTTTTCAGTTGATCATCACCGGGCTTCCGCAAAAATTCAACCTGCCTGTTAGTGCGTACCCTCCGCTTCGCGTGGGTGTCCCACCAGATGACGGTATGCGCGGGGACTTTCCCCGACGGTGCGGCGAAACGCAGCGGAAAAATGCTGTGAATTGTTGAAGCCTGCCCGACCGCACACATCATTGATCGAAAGCTGTGAGTCCCGCAACAGCTCTTTGGCGCATTCGATGCGTCGATTCAGGACGTATTGGTAAGGGGTACACCCGACTGTCGCCCGGAATGTGCGAATGAAGTGATCTTCGGATTGGCAGGCGATAGAGGCTAGTTGCCGCAAGCGAATCTCGCCGCACAGGTGCTCATCTACAAATGCCAGGATACGCCGCAACACGCTCGACCTTAAACTTGCCGAGCCTCCTTTGGATTCCTGGCTGCGCGGAATGCCAATGGACGAAAAATTGTCGATCAGATGTCGAATCAGCCTGTGCCGCACCAGGTCAAGCAGGAGTGATTCTGTTTCGCCACCAGTAGTTTCACCAGGAGTCCTTTCGGACAACAGCATGGTGAAGAAAGCACGCAACCACGGATCGTCGACGTTGAAAAAATCCTTGAGTTCAGGGTGGTGTTCAATCCCGAAGGTGTCGGCGCAATACGCATCCAACTGTGCCTGCGACACGTATAAATGCGCCACGCGATTTGGCCCGGCGATTCGCCAGGAAGTCTCGATATGCGCCGGCACCAGAGTCACGGCCCCGACCCGCACACGCGACCCCTGGACGCGACCGCACACCTTCTTTTCGACATCAGTGGCGCCGTCGATATGGTAAACGATGATGTGGTCTGGAACGATACCGACGCTGCCGTCAAAAGGAACATGGGTCAACTGCGCGGCAAACAGCTCGCCGCTCGGCGCGCACATCAAGCAATCAAGGTTGCCGTGCGTCTTCGCAGCGATGTCATCCGCAGATGAGCAATTCGAAACATTCCCGTGGGTCTCGCCATCCTCAAGATACATGTACCCTCCGGCGAAAAACGTGTGCTTTCGATAACCGGCATTGCCGCTATAAAGGATTTTCAAATGCGCGCAGCCAAGGTAACCCTGTGCCGAAGGAAAGCGTTTCAGCCGTCAATCGACATCTGTCCATATTAGCAGGTCCGGAATACAGAGGAATCCGGGTTTTTTAGAAAAATCGACTTTCTGTTGCGCCACGCATTGAATCATGGGTTTGCAGGACGTAGGATTCCCGCTCCCGATCACCCCAGGAGCTAGCGATGGCAAACGTCGACAATCAGAAACCCATTACGGAGCAGGAGACTTTCAAGCGCTTCGCCGACGGAGGCGTGGTGCTGCGGACTTCACGGGTGCCGTGGATGCCTTGGGCGGCACCGGGGACCTACTGCAAAGTGCTCCATATCGACATGTCGCACGCCAAGACGACTTTGATGATCAAGGTCGACCCAGGCACCCCCTTGGGCGTGCATAAGCACCTTGGAGACGCTGAGGCTTACATGCTGGAAGGGAGCTTTACCTACGAGCATGGCAGCGCCCGTGCCGGCGAATACTTGTGCGAAAAAGGCGGTATCCGGCATGTGCCGGTGACTGGCGACCAGGGACTGGTACTGCTTGGCATGAACTACGGATCATTGCATGGCGAGGACGATGCAGGGAATGTACTTGGCGTGATCGATAACGAGTATTACTACAAAGCTGCCGCTGCTGCGGGTTGCCACCTGCATCTGTCGCCAGACGCAGTAAACCGCGACCTGGTTGCCAATACCGCTAATCTCCGCAACCCGGAAAGAGGTTCCAAATGACAACCACGACCAACAGTGGCTCCTATGTTTTCCCGGATGGCTCATTGCTCGTCAAAGCACGCAATCTGGCATGGTCGGAATGGCTGGCGCCGGGTACCCGGTTCAGGCTTCTGGACATCGACCATAGCTTCAACAAGATGACTATGTTGATCGAAGCAGATGCAGGCGCGGTTATAGATGGGTACAGGCAGTCCGGCGCCGGCGAGTATTTCGTCGAAATCGGCGTCATGGAATCCAGTCGCGGCGTCTTGGGTGTTGGCGACTACCTGTTCCAACCCGGCGGCACGTCCTTGCAGCAGGTCCGTTTTCCAGTGCCTTCGCAGATATACGTCATATTTCATGGCCCGCTTCAGCTCTACCTTGCTGCTGGAAAACCTGCCCACATAGCCGACATGGACTGGCACATACAGAAAGCAGAAGCAAATGGGGCCGCCGAGCACTTACAAAGGGATTGACCGGCTGTGCGAAATGCCTTTTGCACGCCTTGCCTTTGTATTGGACTTGCTAGGCAAGAGCATGGAATCACTGATGCAAACCAAAAATAATCACTAGGGGAGTACTGCATGAATGCTCATAACACCCGTAGGCCAGCGCGCATCGCCAACAGAACGGCTCTGGCCGTAGCTGTCACGGCGGCGCTCGCTTCGTTGGCTTCTTACTCATATGCCCAGGAGACACAGCCAACCGCAACGCCCGGCCAGCTTGATGTAATCGTCGTGACCGCTCAGCGGCGCCAGGAGCGTCTTCAGGACACGCCGATTGCCATTAGCGTGTTCGATTTCCACGACCTTGAACAGCGCGGCGCAAACAACCTGGTCGATGTCGCCCGAATTGCGCCCAACGTCAGCTTGTCAACCAGCGGCGGCGGCGGCGGTAGTTTCAATGCAGCCGCCTATATCCGCGGCATCGGCCAGACCGACTGGTTAATTACCACTGACCCGGGCGTCGGTGTTTATGTAGACGGTGTATTTTTTCCGCGCGCCACTGGCGCCTTGCTCGACTTGCTGGATGTCCAGCGGGTCGAAATTCTGCGCGGGCCACAGGGTACTCTGTTTGGACGGAACACCATCGGTGGCGCAATCAGCGTGGTAACGGCCCAGCCCGGCAAGGAGTTCGAAAGCCAGATTGAGGGAACGCTCGGCCAGTATTCGCGCAGGGAACTAAAAGCCTATGTTGATTTACCGGCATCGGATGCCGTCCGGACACGCATATCGATGGCCTATAAAAAAGTAGACGGCTTCGTCAACCGTGTCCTCGCCGGCGACAAGCTAGGAGGTATCGATTCACTGGTTGGGCGGGTACGCACCATTTGGAAGCTCAATCCGGCGGTGACGCTTGATTTCAGCTTCGACGCCACCCGCAAACGCGATGGCGCATCACCGCAATATGTCCCCTTCTTTAAGACAACCGGCAATCTTTATCCACTGTGGCGGGCGGTCGTCCCGCAGCCGGTGGTCAACCGCCCACCCGGCAGCGACACCGCTGCCATCAATGCCTTCCTCGCCGCACACGGCAACAGCGGCGCGTACGCCAACCCCGATAATCCCTTCGTTTCCTATGGCACCGGCCCGAATATCAGCAACCTCGATATGGCCGGCGGCGCGACAACGCTGACCTGGGATGTCGCCGCCAATCTCCAGTTCAAGTCGATCACTGCCTATCGCGGTTTTGACGCGGCTTTCGGGCGGGATGCTGACAATACGCCGATCCAGTACTCTTCAACTGACGAAAAAGTCAAACAACGCCAATTCAGCCAGGAGTTCAATCTTATTGGCAATTCTTTCGACAACCGGCTGCGCTGGGTCAGCGGCCTGTACTTTTTCAATGAACACGCCACTGACACCAATCAGGTGCGCATCGGCTCGGGGCTGTATGCCGGGCTGCAAGCGCTGCCCGCCGCCGTGATCCCGCTGGCGGCTGGAGTCACCTGTCCGCCGCCACCGGGTGTAGCGGCGCCATGTGCCGGCGGGGCTGGCAATCCGATCAACAAGTCGTTCGATCTTGATTTTGATATTCTCAACCGTACCCGCACCAACAGTTATGCGGGATTTCTGCAAGCCACCTACGCCGTCACTGATCAATGGGATGCGATCTTTGGCGGGCGCTACACCAAAGACGAAAAGAAATACTACCTGGTTCATAACCGGATTAATGCAATGGTTCCATTGATTCCAGAGACCACCGTCTCGCGCGCCGATACGGATTTCTCGCCCAAGTTAGGCGTTAATTTCAAACCAGATCCAAGCACCATGTTGTATACCACGCTGGGGCAGGGATTCAAGAGCGGCGGATTCAACGGACGGCCAACGACGAAAGCCGCGGTTCAATCCTTTGGCCCTGAAAAAGTCACTTCTTTAGAGGTAGGCTCTAAGAGTGAATTCCTGAATCGCCATCTGCGCCTGAATGTTGCTCTCTTTCGTAATGATTACCGGGATATACAACTTGCCAGCTTACAGGCCGACCCCACGGGGAATCTGATCCTGGTGGTTGAGAATGCCGGGAAAGCCCGCATGAACGGCCTGGAGGTCGAGCTGCAGGCACGCCCAAGCTCCGCTTGGCAGGTTGATTTCTCAGCGGGTTACCTTGGCGCACGTTTCGTTGAGGTTTCACCAGGGGCTTCGGTCACTTTGAGTTCGAAATTACCGAATACACCTAAATGGACTATCGCGACCGGAAGCTCTTACACTTTCCCTGTCGGAGATGCAGGGTCGCGCTTAACCCTGCGTGGTGATGCAACCTATCGCGCCACGGCATACACCAACGTCGAGAACACCCCCGTTTTGGCGCAATCAGGATATACACTGCTCTCTGCACGGGCGATACTAAGCCAGAGTGGCGGCCGGTGGACTACCACCGCCTATGTCACAAATCTCAGCAACAAGCGTTACATCACCAGCGGCTTACAAGCGCTATCGAGTCTCGGGACAACAGAAGCGGTACTGGGCCGGCCACGCGAAATTGGAATTACTTTGGGGTACACGCTATGAGCACAGCGACTAACGCAACTCCCCAGCCAGCTACCCTTGACCCTGGCTGCGCCAGTTTTCTTGCAGCACTAGCCGAACAGGGTGGTCTCGGCCCACCTGAGCTAGGCATACTGCGTTCGACGTTGGTTGATCTTGCCGCTGCCGCTACGCCGGGGCCGGATATGGCCGATATTGTAGATTTCAAAATACCCTTGTCCGGTCGTAATCTGCCGGCACGGCGCTATCGCCCATTGGCAGGCGCCTGCAAAGGACTGGTGGTCTTTTTCCATGGCGGCGGGTTCGTCGCCGGCACGATCGAAACCCATGACGAATTATGCCGCCAGATTGCCGCAGCCTCTAGCCTTGATCTCCTGAGTGTAGAGTACCGGCTGGCGCCTGAGCACCCCTGGCCCGCTGCGCCGGAAGATGCGCTGGAAGCGGTGCGTTGGGTATTGACGAACCAGAGTACCCTTGGAATACCCGCCGGTAAAATTGCCGTCGCTGGCGATAGCGCCGGCGGAACACTCGCCGCGATTTGCGCCCTGGAGCTTGGCAGCGCCATCCGCGCCATCGCCATGATCTACCCGCTGCTCGATGCAACTTCCTTTGACGACAACTCCATGCATACGTTGGGGGACGGCTATTTTCTCACTCGCGAGATGATGTTGTGGTTCATGGAGCAGTACTTGCCGGCAGGCACGATTCGTACCCAGCCCCGCGTATCACCCGGATTAAGTCCTGCCTGGGGAAAAGCTCCCCCGGTAATTCTGCTCACTGCGGGATTCGATCCTTTAGTCGACCATCAACTGGTTTTCGACCGCAATGTGCGGGATCAGGGCGGGCGCATCGAGCATCTGCAAATCAAAGGCGCAATTCATGGATTTGTGTCGCTACGCGAGGAAATCGGCTCCGCTTTGGTGGATACGGCCATTAATTTCATCAGCACCCAGCTAGCCCGCACGGTCCAGTGAGTATCTTTGCCTGCGTTTTTAAGGATATTTCCGCTCGGCAGCAATATAACGTGGCGCATATTGCCAGTGACGCAAGTCGAATTGCATAACAACGGCACAGGAGGAGAAACATGAAACGTGTTGAATCACTCGTGGCGCTGGTCACTGGCGCCGCGCAAGGGCTTGGTTTGGCAATTGCCAAGAGGCTTGCCGCCGAAGGCGCAACGGTGATTGTCACAGACATCAATCAGGAAGCTGGCGCCTTGGCTGCCGCCGCCTTCGGGGCAAGCTTCGTGCACCAGGACACCGCCTCGGAAGATGACTGGAAACGAGTTTGCGCGTTAATCGAACAGCGTCACGGCCGCCTCGACATACAAGTCAATAATGCTGGAATTGAAGGCGATCCCAACGCGATGAAGGAGCCAGATACGGCACCGCTGGAGGATTGGGAACGCATTTTCAAGGTCAACGCCGCCGGAGTATTCCTTGCGTGCAAACATGGAATTCCCTTGATCGCCAAATCGGGTGGCGGATCAATCATCAATATTTCGTCCATCGCTTCGCTGGTGCCTACGCCATTTATCACGGCCTACGGCGCGGCAAAATCCGCCGTGCAGCATCTTTCTCGCAGCGTCGCCCTGCATTGCGCCGCGAAAGGTCAGAAAATCCGCTGCAATTCGGTTCATCCTGGGCAAATCCTGACACCAATGCTCTCAGGCCTGCTGGACCGCCTGGCGGCGCAAACTGGCGCCACCAGGGCCGACCTTGAACAAAATTTCCTCGCGCGGATACCCCTGGGCGTTTTTCAAGAAGAAATCGACGTCGCCAACCTGGTGTTATTTCTCGCCAGCGAGGAATCCAGGTACATCACGGGCCAATGCATCGCGGTTGACGGCGGCATGACCCTGACCAATTAAATATCATGATAGAAAACACCAAACAAGCCGCCAGCCCCCTCCAGTCCGTCATTTTTCCAGACGGTTCTTGCATTGTGCGCGCCAAGGAACTGCCCTGGACACCCTGGGGTATGCCAGGCACGCACTTCAAACTGCTGCATGTGGATGACAACTTCTCGCTTGCAGTGCTGCTGATCAAAGTCGAGCCCAACACGCCAGCCAATCCCCACAAACATTTCGGTGCGGCGCACGCCTACTTACTCGAGGGCGGTTTCGGCTACGAGCATGGTGAGGTTTTCGCTGGCGATTATCTAGTCGAGGCAGGCGGGATATCCCATGAGCCACACACAGGGGCCGACGGCGCGGTGATGCTTGGCTTCCTGTTTGGCCCACTGGGCGGTATTGCTCCGGACGGATCGCTGGCCGGGCTGCTCGACATAGAGTGGCACTATCAGACCGCCAAAGCGAATGGCGCTGCTGACCATATCCGGCGCTCGCGATAACGCATGGTATTTGCGGTGGCAGCCGGGCAGCCGCCCAACCGAACTAATTGTAAATCGTTCCATTCGTTTCTGAGGAGAAGGCAATGACCATGAACCGTATTCAAAAATTAGCCGCGATATGCATATTTTTTCTGTCAGTGCATGGTGTTGCTACGATTGCCGCAAGCCCCATCAACGTCGGAGCGATCAGTTCGCTCACCGGCCCGGTGCCGTTCCCAGAGGCGACAGCGGCGGCAAAAGCCGTGTTCGACCGGGTGAACGCGCAGGGTGGCATTAACGGCCGTCTCATCAATTACCTCGTCGCCGACGACAAAGCTGATCCAGCGCTGACCGCTCAGGCGGCAAGGCGGCTGGTTGATCAGGACGGCGTGGTCGCTATGCTCGGCTCCGCCAGCCTGCTCGAATGTTCGGTGAATGCCTCCTTCTACGCGAAGAAAGGTATCTATGCGGTTCAGGGCGTCGGGGTCGACCCAGTCTGCTTTAATTCGCCGAATATTTCCCCAGTCAACACCGGCCCCTACCTCGGCGTCACCGCCGACCTGTATTTTGCCTCAGAGGTGCTCAAGGACAAGCGAATCTGCGTAATCCTCTACAACGCGCCTTCCGGCGCCCAAGAGTCGCACAAGCAAGCCATCGCGCGCTGGAGCGCAATCACTGGCAAGAAGCCAGTCCTGGTCGACCTTTCCCTCCAGATCAGCGACGACCCGACGCCAAACATCATCAAAGCAAAAGAGAAGGGTTGCGACGCTATTGTGCACAATGGCGTCGAGCCGCACGCCATCGTCTGGGCGAAGGCGCTCAAAGTGCAAGGGCTGAAAGTGCACCAGATATCGCTCACTTCGATGTATACAGAGAAAGTCGCCAGCGAGCTGGCGCGCGCTGACGCGGAGGGACTCTACGCCAACTCCGAGTTCGAGCCCTATACGCTTGCCTCCCCCGAGATCAAGGATTGGCGCTCCTTGATGAACCAAGCCCAGGTGCCGTCTACCTCTTTCGCCCAGGCGGGCTACGTTGCGGCGACTATCTTCGTCGACGTACTCAAGGGGATCAAAGGCGAAATCAACCGGGAATCGGTCGCGCAGGCGTTGCGCACGCTCAAGCCTATCCGTTCCCCGTTAATGGGAACACCGTACACGTTTGGCGTCGCTCCTGCGCACAACTCCAACCACGCTAGTAAATTTGTACAGGCCCGCCACAGTAAATGGGAGCTGGTAACGCCCGAGTGGATCGTGCTTCCCGCCAAATAGTCCGAATGCAAACCGATATTCAATTGGTACACGGAGAGCCCGCATGATCCAGGCGGCAATCTCCGGGTTCGTCTCCGGCGGCGCATATGCAACGCTGGGCCTGAGCATCGTGCTGGTATACCGTATGATGGGTGTGCTGAACTTTGCACAAGCCGCCATCGGCGCTTTCGGCGCCTATGTGGCCTTCGTTCTGTTCGAAGGAGGGATGCCGTATACATTAGCCGTCCCACTCGGGATCGCTGCGGCGGCAGCCATCGGCGCCCTCCTCGGTCTCGTCATGTCCACCTGGTTTTCCGAGGCCGGGGCCGAGGTCTGCTCAACAGTCAGTGTTGCTGCGCTGATTACACTTCTCGCCGCCGGGTTTCGCATCTTCGGCGACTCGCCTCGCTCGGTGCCGGATTTTTTTTCAGGGGCAAGCTTCATGCTATTCGGGGTTGTGATTACCGCTACCGGCGCGGTCGCCATCGGCGGGGCTGTCATACTGGCATTCGCAATCGGCCTGCTGTTGCGTCGCACCCGTATCGGGATACTCCTACGAGCACTGTCGGAGCGGCCGACAACCGCTGAGCTGCTTGGAATCCGGGCGCGTCGCCTGACACTGATCGTATGGGCGTTCGCTGGCGCCGTCTCAGCACTGGCAATTCTCATCATTGCACCTACGCGGACTTCGGCGTTTCTAGGTCTGAGCATGCTGATAGTGCCGGCACTGGCGGCGGCCCTGATCGGCCTATTGCGCAGCCTGGAAGCCGCCGTGCTGGGCGGATTAGGCATGGGCATGCTCGAAGGGGTGGCGACAAGCATCCCCGATCTGGCTCCCTACCGGCAAGTCTTGCCTTTCCTGGTCATAGCTACAATGCTGCTTTGGACCGAACGCGCCGAGGTGTGGGATGCGCGGCGCTAGCACCCGAATTTATTCCTGGGGCGCTAACCTGCCGATGTTCCGGGTATTGGCGTTCGGGATTGCTATTGGCGTGACCGGAGCAGCCTTCCTGCTCCCGAGCTACTGGCTGTTCCTGGCAACATCGGCAGCGATCGGCGTAATTGTCGCCCGTAGCGCCGGGCTGGTCACTGGCCAAGCGGGGATGATCTCGCTCTGCCAGCTATCGTTCGCGGCTGCCGGTGCGTGGGTGGTGGCCTGGCTGAGCCTGGGCGAGGCCACAATGCCGTTTCCTATCCGAATTCTGATAGGCGGACTGGCGGCGGTGCCGTTCGGCGTATTGGTCGGGCTACCGGCGTTACGGCTGCGCGGCGTTAATCTTGCCATTATTACCTTGGGTTTCGCGGCAGCGGCTGATCTGTATTTTCAGGTTCAGGGGTTCCCGAAAAACAGTTTTACCGCCGCCGTGGTTCCACCTCCGCCATTCGACAGCGATCTGGTCTACTTTGAATTCTGCTGGGGCATGGTGGTGATTATTTCTTTGCTCCTCGGCTGGGCTGACCGCGCCCGCATGGGAGCAGCCTGGCTTGCTGTGCGGCACAGTGAGCGAGCCACGGCTGCGATGGGCATGAATGTTCCGCTGGTCAAGCTCACTGCCTTCGCCACCAGCGCCTTTATAGCTGGACTGAGCGGGGGTTTGCTGGCAGGCCAAGTAGGGCTGGTCACACCGCAGAACTTCGCTCCCCTTGGTTCGCTCGTCGTGTTCGCACTGGCCGTGATGATGGGCGCTCAACATGTTGAGGGAGCGCTGCTGGCTGGCCTGCTCATCGCGTTGTTCCCGGAACTCCTGCGTAAATTAGGTCTGCCGCCTGACGTCGCAGACCTCTTGTTTGCAATCGGCACCATCGATGTACTCAGACGAGGCCGCGGTGGTGTAGCGACACAAATACGTGAAGCGCTCAGGATTCGGCGCGCCAAGCGGCTTGCAGCGCCCGCGTCCGGCGCCAGGATTGATGAGCATCGGATCGCGCCGGCCTTGGTTCATACCGGGCAACATCAGCATGGAAGTTCACCCGCGCTCGATATCCGCGGGCTTACCGTGCGCTTTGGTGAAGTCATCGCACTGGATGGTGTCGGTCTGCGCTTGGAGCACGCCACTGTAGGCGCACTCATCGGGCCGAACGGGGCAGGCAAGACCACCCTGGTGGACGCCGTAACCGGCTTTCTGCACGGCTATGAAGGGTATATTCTGGCCGCCGGCGTCAGCCTGGATCAACTCCCGGCGCATCGCCGGGCGCGCGCCGGCGTAAGACGGACATTCCAGCAAGGCCGCACGATACCAGACCTCAATGTGGGTCAATATGTGCGCCTCGCAGCTGGGCGTACGCTGGGCGATAGCGAGCTGTCATTGCTGCTGGATTTCTTCGATTGCCCGGCTTCTGCGCAGCCGATCGCCTCGCTGGATGTCGGCACACGGCGTTTGGTTGAAGTTGCGGGCGCACTCGCAGCTCGCCCGGCGGTACTCTTGCTGGATGAGCCTGCCGCCGGACTTGCGGAAACCGCGTCGATCCGGCTGGCCAACCGGATAGCCGAGATTCCGCACCACTACGGATGTTCGGTGTTGCTCATCGAACATGATATGGGACACGTTGTAGCCGCGAGTTCTGAAGTGACTGTGCTTGACTTCGGGCGAGTGATTGCGAACGGGCCTACCCGCGATGTTCTTGAGCATCCTGTTGTCATAGCAGCTTATCTGGGTGAGGAGGTCAGCGCTTAATGTCAGACCTTCAACTTGACGAGGTCACTATCACCCGTGGCGGGCTGCCGGTCTGCCGCGATATCCGCTTGCACGCGCCGCGCGGAGAAGTCACGGTACTTCTTGGCCCGAACGGGGCCGGCAAAACGACCTTACTTGATGCAATCTCCGGCGTCATAGCGACGGCCACCGGCAAGATCACGCTTGATGGTCGCGATATCCTGGGATTACGGCGCGAACAGCGCGCCCGGCTTGGGCTCGCGCACGTCGAACAAGGACGCTCAATATTTCCTGGTTTGAGTGTCGAGGAAAATATTTTGGCCGGGGCCCGGTCTAGCGATGCGGTACACCGTGTCATGGCTCTCTTCCCGCAACTGATCGCTCGCCTTCATACACAAGCCGGACTTCTTTCCGGCGGAGAGCAGCAGATGCTGGTCATCGGGCGCGCGCTCGCAGGCAAGCCCTCAGTTCTGCTGGTCGATGAAATGTCGCTGGGTCTCGCTCCTATTGTCGTACGCAACGTTATGCCTATCTTTCGGCAACTGGCACATCAAGGCGTCGGCATACTGCTGGTGGAGCAGTACGCGGCGTTGGCGCTTGAGGTTGGCGATCGGGCGTATGTGCTGAATCGGGGTGAGATCGTCTTCGAAGGAGACTGCGCAGAACTGCGCGGCAAAGTCGATGTCTTACGTGGAGCCTATCTCGCCGCTACGCCAGCCGGCCACAAGTAAGGCAAGATATGCAGATAGTGGCCTATAACATCACTCAAGTCAGGAAAACACATGGTAAAAAAATTTGCATCGGTCGCTGATCTCGAAGCAAAGAAAATCACTTTCCAACATATCTCCGCACACTGTTGGGCCTACACCGCCGAGGGCGATCCAAACACCGGCGTCATCATTACCGACGAGTGCGTGCTGATCTGCGACGCCTTAGCCACGCCGGTCATGGCTCAGCACCTCATCGCCGAAATCCGCAAGCTCACCGACAAGCCCATCAAATATATCGTGCTGTCCCACTACCACGCCGTACGGGTGCTTGGCGCCTCCGGATTCAAGTCCGCCGGCATGCAGGAGATCATTGCCAGTCAAGGCACCTACGAGATGATCGTCGAACGTGGCGCGGCGGACATGCAGTCCGAATACGAACGCTTCCCTCGCTTGTTCGACGCCTTCGATTCCATCCCCGGCCTGACCTGGCCCACCCTGATCTTCAAGGACCGTTTGACGCTGCACATGAGTGGGCTGGAAGTGCAGATCATGCATGTCGGCCCCGGCCATACCAAGGGAGACACCATCGTCTGGGTACCCTCCGAGAAAGTCCTCTTCTCCGGCGACTTGGTGGAAGCCGATACCGCCTGTTACACCGGCGACGCGCAACTGGAAGAATGGCCAGCCACGCTCGATGCGCTGGCGGCGCTGAAGCCCGAAAAGCTCGTGCCGGGCCGCGGCCCGGCCCTGGATACTCCCGCCAAAGTGCAGGCCGGTCTGGCCTACACCCGCGATTTCGTCACTACACTGTTCGCCGGCGCCAAAGAAGCCATCGCCCAGGACATGAACCTCAAGCAGGCGATGGGGCATATCCGGAAGTCCATGGATCCGAAGTTCGCCCAAGTCTTCATATACGAGCACTGCCTCCCTTTCGACGTAGCCAGGGCGGTGGACGAAGCCGGCGGAATCAAGCATCCGCGCATTTGGACCGCCGAGCGTGACAAGGAGATGTGGCATGGTCTCCAAGCCGCAGAATGATCCGCACCTCAAGAGCCTGTCACAAAAATGCTGAGCGCTTATGGCTATCCGAAATATGCATTTGTTAAATCTCCGGAACAGGAGAGCGGCGCTACCGGGCATTACCCGGTGGTGGTGGTTGGCGCCGGCCCGGTCGGACTGGCTGCGGCGATCGACCTGGCCCAGTCCGGCGTACCGGTGGTGTTGTTGGATGACGACGATACAGTGTCGGTCGGTTCGCGCGGCGTTTGCTATGCGAAGCGGACGCTGGAAATCCTGGATCGCATCGGTGTTGGCGATGACTGTGTAGGTAAAGGAGTCAGCTGGAACGTAGGGCGAACCTTCTTCCGCGAAGAAGAAGTCTACAACTTCAACTTGCAGCCGCAGCCCGACCACAAGCGTCCGGGGATGATCAACCTTCAGCAGTATTATCTTGAGGAATTCGAGATCAAGCGCGCCAGGGAACTGCCCAATCTCGACCTACGCTTCAAGCATAAAGTGACTTCCGTAGTCCCGCATGGCAAAGGCGCTACCCTGCAAGTGGAAACGCCGATAGGCCGCTACACCCTGGAAACCGGCTGGCTGATCGCAGCCGATGGCGCCCGCAGCGGGATACGCGGCATGCTCGGGCTTGAAATTGAAGGCAAGGTATTCATGGATCGCTTTCTCATCGCCGATGTGGTGATGAAGGCTGATTTCCCTGCGGAGCGCTGGTTCTGGTTTAACCCGCCGTTCCATCCGGAACAGTCAGTACTGCTGCACCGGCAGGCCGATAATGTTTTCCGGATCGACCTCCAGCTTGGCTGGCAGGCCGACCCGGAAGAAGAGAAAAAACCCGAGAAAGTTATTCCACGCATCAAGGCAATGCTCGGTGATGAACGTGAATTCGAACTGGAATGGGTCAGCATCTATACTTTTCAGTGCCGGCGCATGAACAGTTTCCGCCACGGGCGGGTGGTGTTTGTTGGCGACGCGGCACACCAGGTTTCCCCATTCGGCGCGCGCGGCGCCAACTCCGGCATTCAAGATGCCGACAACCTGTGCTGGAAGTTAAAACTGGTACTCGCGGGCAAGGCGCCGGAAAGCTTGCTCGAAAGCTATTCGGAGGAGCGCGTGTTCGCGGCGGATGAGAACCTTATCAACTCAACCCGTTCGACGGATTTCATCACGCCCAGGAGCAAGACCTCGCTGACTTTTCGTAACGCCGTCCTGACCCTGGCGCGCAACCATGCCTTCGCCCGCGCCCTGGTCAATTCCGGCCGGCTTTCCGTGCCGTCCTTCCTCACCGAGTCTCGCCTCAACACTCCCGATACCGCAGTGTTTGCCGGCGACATGGTGCCAGGCGCCGCGATGGAAGATGCGCCGATGAAGGAAGGTGATGAAAATTTCTGGTTACTCGACCGGGTCGGCAATCGATTCATGCTCTTGGTCTATGTCAATGATCCGACTGCGGTGGAACCTGCGCTTGCCAGTATTCTCAAAGCACTTGGCGACACACCGATTCCCATCGAGGCAGTGCTGGTTTCATCGACCGCCGACAAAACCACAGGAAGCTTGCGCGTTTTTGAGGATAGTGCCGGGCGCTTTTGTGAGCGCTACGATGCGCAACCAGGCACCACCTACCTGATTCGCCCGGACCAGCATGTGACCGCGCGTTGGCGCACCTTCGACACCAACCAAGTTCAAGCCGCACTGGCCCGCGCCACTGGCAATACTCACAATAACCAATAAGGAAACCGTCATGGCCCTGAACCTGAACCCGAATTTTTACGAGATCGGCAAGCGCTATTTCCGCAGTTTTTCACCCGGTGACGATTTTTATGAAGCCCTGATCGAAACTCATAACGACCTGACCGAAGAGCAAAGCGCCCTGGTCAATGCCAAGCTGATTCTGCTGCTCTCCAACCATATTGGGGATATCACCGTTCTCCGCGAAGCAATGCAACTCGCCCGCCAGGGCATATGAGGATTCTGCCATGAAAATCCAGAAAATCCATCACGCCGCATATCGCTGCAAAGATGCAAAGGAGACGGCAGAGTGGTACACCAAACACCTCAACATGCGTTTTATTCTGGCGATTTCCGAGAACGAAGTCCCCTCTACCAGGGAGCCGGATCCCTACATGCATGTATTCCTGGATGCCGGTAACGGCAATGTCCTCGCCTTCTTTGAACTCCCCACCAAGCCGCCCATGGGCCTCGACCCGAATACTCCTGCCTGGACACAGCACTTGGCCCTTCAAGTCGAATCGGTGGATGAACTCCTTGCAGCCAAGGCCAAACTCGAAGATGAGGGTATCGAGGTGTTAGGCCCTGTCGACCACGCAATTTTCAAATCCATCTACTTCTTCGACCCCAATGGCCACCGCCTCGAACTTGCCGCCAACACCGGCACGCCGAAGATGTTCAAGATGCTCGATGAAGTAAAGTGGGACATGCTTAATGAATGGGCAAAAACCAAAAGAGCGCCTCAGCACGCTAGGTGGATGCACACCGGCGAATACTCGTTGGAATAACTGATCAATAGCTTGCT
The DNA here is from genome assembly GCA_016194935.1 of Betaproteobacteria bacterium. Classification (GTDB taxonomy): domain Bacteria; phylum Pseudomonadota; class Gammaproteobacteria; order Burkholderiales; family Rhodocyclaceae; genus JACRAR01. Next base: position 95,050 of record JACQAO010000056.1, on the reverse strand, counting down.
ACACATTGGCGCTCTATCGTTGCGCGGTCCAGGTGCGTCGGTTAGAATTCGACACGAGTGGCCTATGCTCTTGGCGCGTAAGCCGGATTGTGCCGAAATACACGCCGCCCCCTCCACTTACTGGTTTACACTTCCGGTCGCGCAAAAATCCGGCTCGCAATTGCCACGAGAGACTTGCTCTTCTCCAGTTTTTTCTGAAAGGATACCACCGTGCTAGAGGCCTACCGTGTCCATGTCGCCGAGCGAGCCGCGCTCGGCATTCCGCCGCTGCCGCTGAGCCTCAAGCAGACCGAGCAGCTCATCGATCTGTTGAAGACGCCGCCCAAAGGGGAAGAGCAAACCCTGCTGGACCTGATTACCTACCGCGTCCCCGCCGGCGTGGATAACGCCGCCAAGGCGAAAGCCTCCTACCTCGCCGCCGTGGCGCTGGGCAAGGAAAAATGCGCGCTGATCTCGCGCGAGAAAGCCACCGAGCTGCTCGGCACCATGCTCGGCGGTTACAACGTCCAGCCGCTGATCGAGCTGCTCGACGATGCCGTGACCGGCCCCATTGCCGCCGCCGCGCTGTCCAAAACGCTGTTGATTTTCGATGCCTTTCATGACATCCAGGAGAAAGCCAACAGCGGAAATGCGCATGCCAAAAAAGTGCTGCAATCCTGGGCCGACGCGGAGTGGTTCACCTCGCGCCCGGAAGTGCCGCAGAGCCTGACCGTGACCATCTTCAAAGTGACCGGCGAGACCAACACCGACGATCTGTCACCCGCGCCCGACGCCTGGAGCCGCCCCGACATTCCGCTGCATGCGCTGGCCATGCTGAAGAATCCGCGCCCCGGCATCATCGCCGACGAACCCGGCAAGATCGGCGCGGTCAAGCAGATCAATGCGCTCAAGGCCAAGGGCCACTTGGTGGCTTACGTCGGCGACGTGGTCGGCACCGGCTCCTCGCGCAAGTCCGCCACCAACTCGGTGCTGTGGTACACCGGCGCTGACATTCCTTTTGTGCCGAACAAGCGCTACGGCGGCGTCTGCCTGGGCGCCAAGATCGCTCCGATTTTCTACAACACCATGGAAGATGCCGGCGCGCTGCCGATCGAACTCGACATTTCCAAGATGGATATGGGCGATGTCGTCGAGCTGCGCCCTTACGAAGGCAAGGCGCTGAAAAATGGTGCGCTGATTGCCGAATTCAAGGTCAAGTCGGATGTCATTTTTGACGAGGTCCGCGCCGGTGGCCGCATCCCGCTGATCATCGGACGCGGCCTGACCGGCAAGGCGCGCGCGGCGCTGGGCCTGTCGCCGTCAACGGTGTTCCGCCTGCCCACTGCTCCCCGCGAAAGCACCAAGGGTTACACCCTGGCGCAGAAAATGGTTGGCCGCGCTTGCGGCCTGCCTGAAGTAAATGGGCAACAGCGGGGCATCCGTCCCGGCACTTATTGCGAACCGAAGATGACTACTGTCGGTTCGCAGGACACCACCGGCCCGATGACCCGCGACGAGCTCAAGGACCTGGCCTGTCTCGGTTTCACCGCTGACATGGTGATGCAATCCTTCTGCCACACGGCGGCTTACCCCAAGCCGGTCGACGTCAAGATGCATCACGAGCTGCCGGATTTCATTTCCACCCGTGGCGGCGTCTCGCTGCGTCCGGGCGACGGCATCATCCACTCCTGGCTCAACCGCCTGCTGCTGCCCGACACCATCGGCACCGGCGGCGACTCGCACACCCGCTTCCCCATCGGTATCTCCTTCCCCGCCGGTTCCGGCTTGGTAGCCTTCGCCGCCGCCACCGGAGTGATGCCACTGGACATGCCGGAATCGGTGCTGGTGCGCTTCAAGGGCAAGATGCAGCCCGGCATCACGCTGCGCGACCTGGTCAATGCCATCCCGCTCTACGCCATCAAGCAGGGTCTGCTGACCGTCGAGAAGCAGGGCAAGAAAAACGTTTTCTCTGGTCGCATTCTGGAGATCGAGGGCCTGCCCAAGCTCAAGGTGGAGCAGGCGTTCGAGCTGTCCGATGCCTCCGCCGAGCGTTCCTCCGCTGGTTGCACGGTGCATCTGGATAAGGAACCGATTATCGAATACATGACATCCAACATCACCCTGATGAAATGGATGATCGCCAACGGCTACCAGGATCAACGCTCGCTGGAGCGCCGCATCCGCGCGATGCAGGCGTGGATTGCCAAGCCCGAGCTGCTGGCGCCGGACGCCGACGCCGAATACGCTACCATCATCGAGATCGACCTGGCTGATGTCAAAGAGCCGGTGGTCGCCTGCCCCAACGACCCCGACGACGTCAAGACGCTGTCGGCAGTGGCCGGCGACAAGATCGACGAAGTGTTTGTCGGCAGTTGCATGACCAACATCGGCCACTTCCGCGCCGCCAGCAAGCTGCTCGAAGGCAAGACCGACATCCCGGTGCGCCTGTGGATCGCTCCGCCCACCAAGATGGATGCCCAGCAGCTCACCGAAGAAGGCCACTACGGCGTGCTGGGCCGCACCGGCGCACGCATGGAAATGCCCGGCTGTTCGTTGTGCATGGGCAACCAGGCGCAAATCAAAAAAGGCAGCACGGCGATGTCCACCTCGACGCGCAATTTCCCCAACCGCCTCGGCATCGACGCCCGCGTCTATCTCGGTTCCGCCGAGCTCGCCTCGGTCTGCGCCCTGCTCGGCCGGATCCCGACCATGGCGGAGTACATGGCCAACATCGGCATCCTCGACAAAAATGCCGATGACATTTACCGCTACATGAACTTCGACAAGATCGCGGATTTCAAGGATGTAGCGGATACGGTGGGGGTCTGAGCATTACGTTTTAGCCGGAAGACAGTGCTCTGCCGGACTACCGCAGGGCGTTTTTCATTTGAGGAACAAAATCCTGCCGCGACAACCTGCCGACGACGCCTCTTACATGTCTCTCTGTGCAAGACTACAATAGGTCTGTTCCACTGTCGAAACAATGAAACGCAAGGTCTATATCGAAACTTCCGTCATCAGCTACCTGGTCTCCAAGCCTAGCAATGACGTGATCAAAGCTGCTTGCCAGCAACTCACACGGGCATGGTGGGGGTCTGGGCTTGCAGCGGTGTCGCCCTTCATTTCGCCTTATGTCGTTGAGGAAGCCAGTGCCGGCGATCCTGCCGCCGCTCGAGAGCGCATCGATACCCTACGCTCCATTCCCGTTCTGCCGTTATCTGCCGAGATTCCAGAACTGGCGGAATTTCTTTTGTTAGGTGGTGGTCTACCCGCCAAGGCGCACCTGGATGCTTTGCATATTGCGTGCGCAGCGTTCCACGATATCGACGTGTTGTTGACGTGGAACTGCACACATATCGCCAATCCGACGCAGTTACCGGTAATGCGCGGCCTTTGCGCGGCCCGCGGTTACCGCTTGCCAGAACTCGTTACGCCGTTTGAATTGATGGAGGTTTCGTCATGAATACGCCCCAGCCTTGGCACGACCCGCTAGTCGCCGAAATTCATGCGATTCGAGAAAACCTGGCGGAGCAGTACCACAACGATCTTGCGGCCTACTCAAAAGCAGCAGAAGAACACTGCCGTGCCTTGGGTTTGCAGTTCGCTGAAAGTCCGCGCAAGCAAGCGAGCGCGGTCGAGGTCGCAACAGAAACTTGATGCCGCACATTGCCGAGTTTATCCCTTCGCGCCCTGGCAACAGCGCCATCTATTCCTGGATGAACTATAAATCCTGGCTGAGCTTAATAATGAAACTCCGCAAAGACAATGTGATTGTCTTTCGTCGGCCAGCTTTGCACTACAATTTTCTCGCCATTAAATTCCGCCGTGACGCTGCGTTGCTCGGCGGGTGGCAGCTTGATTTTTGAAGTTGACACACCGGGGACGGAGGCCGGTATTCCCGGCGGCGGGCTCTGGCCATCGAATGCCATGATGTCGCGTCCGACACCGAAGTAACCACGCGGTCGTGTCATGGTAATCACGCTGCCAGCGTCATTGTCGGCGGGGGCGAGGTGCGCCGGGCGCATGTTGATGATTGCCGATGAGCGCGGAAACGGCGAGCGGTAAATGTGGGTCGTCGCATAGCCTTCGGCGGTGATCACGAATTCATAATACGCTTCCGGGCTGGCCGGAAACGGCCCCCAGCGGCCATCCGTCGCCACCACCTGGTTGTAGCGCTGGGCAATACGCGCACCCGTTGCGGCATTGACCTGGTAGATGTCGAGGCGCGCGCCAGCCAACGGCAGGTTGGTGGCATCGTTGCCCAGCAAGCGGCTGATCTGGCCGGCGAGTGTTACCCTGGCCTCGGCAACAATGTCGATATGCGCGGGCGCCTTGCCGGTAATGAAGCGATAGGTTGCTTTGAAGGCCTCTGGATGAAACGACACTTCCCGATGATCCCGACCCGGCAGCACCAGGTTCTGCGCTCCGCGCAAGGCGGGGCCGTCGTAGCCTACATTGGTGGCTTTACCGGCCTGGCCGACCCACTCGCCGGTCGGTTGAGCGAATTTATCCAGCTTGTCGGAACGCAAGGTCAGGAATTCGACGCCTTCCGTCGTCTCGTTGCCGTTTGCATCCGGCTGATTAAGTTGCCTGAGGAACGGGCCGTTACCGTTGAATTCGTTGCCGATGGCAATTTCATTGGCCCATACGCCGTGATTCGGCACGCCGCCCAGCACGACTTTGGAGACGTACTTGGCGCCGCCGCCGAACTTGATATAGCTGCGGATCGGATAACCGCCCCGCGAATTGCCCACCAGGACGACCTTTGATGCGCCGGTCTCACGCAATATTTCCTGCACCTTGTCGGCAACGGCCAGCGTGTACTCTGCGGTGCTGCTGCGGCCTTCCTGCGGCTTGGCGTCGTCGCTGCGCGCCAGCGGGTACGGCAAATCCAGCGTGAATAGCCGTTTTTCGTCGTACCCGTTGGAGGCGAATCGCCACAGCGTCGTATGCCATAACGCGGCAGTGTCTCCATTTCCGTGCACGAACAATATCGGCTCGTCGGCCAATGCGGCTACGGCGGTAGCTGCCAGGCACAGCGTAACGGCGGCTCGGCGCAGCGCGGACGAGACACGACGATAAGGGGTGGAGTCGATTAAGTAACGCATATGCGCCTTTCTGAAGTTGGCATAAACCCGATGGAGTGCACAAGCTGCACTCTAACAAGATTTCGGTGAATCTGAAATTGTCGGAATATGTTGTTTGCGTGGTTTTCCGTCGGCGCGTACTGATAATGTAGAATTACCCGTATCAACCGCCATTCAGCCCGCCGGCAAACCGCATGATAGAAGAAGCCCTTCCCGATCTCGATGCCTGGGTACAGTTTTATACCCAGGCTGAATTGCCGGTACTGCGCCATACGCAAAACGCCCTGGAAGAATTGCGTGCGGATGCGGAAACGGTGAATGGCCGCGTGCTGTCCTCGGTGATCCTTCAGGATCCATTGATGACGCTGCGCGTGCTGGCGTATCTCGAAAGACACCGGCCCAAGAAGCAGCGCACCGACATCACCACCATCGGCCGGGCGTTGATGATGATAGGCATAAATCCTTTCTTCCAGCATTTTGAAAATCTCCCCCTGATCGAGGATCAGTTGCAAGCACATCCCAAGGCCCGTCTGGGGCTGCTCAAAGCCGTCAATCGCTCGCGCCGCGCCGCTCACTGGGCGCATGAATGGGCGATGCTGCGCCATGATCTGGATGTTGACGAAATCACCATCGCCACCCTGTTGCACGATATCGCCGACATATTGATGTGGTGTTTCGCTCCCAGTCTGCCGCTGCGCGTCAATCAACTACAGGCGCATGACCGCACTCTGCGCAGCGTCACGGCGCAGCAGGAGGTTTACGGTATTCGTTTGCATGATTTGCAATTACGGCTGGTGCACGCCTGGGGCTTGCCGAAACTTCTGACGATGCTGATGGATGACAGCACTTCCTCTCAAGAAAACCAGGCGCCGGCGAAGGAATCGACCATCAAGAACAGCATTCGCATCAAGAACGTCTCCCTGGCAGTCGACCTGGCCCGTCATTCCGCGCATGGTTGGGACGATCCTGCGCTACCCGATGACTTCAAAGCGATTGAGGAATTTTTGCACATCAGTCATCTGTCGCTGATGAACAAGCTTGGTCTGGATCTCGATGGCAAGCCGTCTTCGACAGCCACAGCGGATCAAGCGCAATAACGCAGATTGAAAAAATCCAGTATCAGTCCGGGCTGCAGGTAGGCGACAAACACCGCGGCCAGTATCAGTCCAGTCAGCGCCGCTGCAATCCACCATCCCAGCCTCTTCATACATTCCTTCCCGCAGACTCAAGCGGCGCGTTTTTCCAGTTCTTCCCAGCGCAGCAGCATTTGTTCAAGCCCGGCATTGATCGCCGCAATCCGCGCCTGTAGACGCACGGCTTCTTCAGGCGTATCGCGGTAAAGCGCAACATCAGCGAGACGCGCGATGATGCCCGCCTGCTCAGCCTCCAGAGCGGCGATCCGCTCCGGCAGGGTCGTCAGTTCCTGGGTTTCGCGGTAGTTAAGTTTGTTTCGCGCCGCACGGCGTGCATTGGTCACAGATGCAGTGCCGTTCGCCTGCCCACCTGCCGAGGCAATACGCGGCGCCCTGGCCTTGGCTGCCAGCCAGTCTTCGTAACCGCCGGCATATTCGCGCCAAACGCCATCGCCTTCTGCAACGATGCTTTGCGTCACCACATTGTCGAGAAAACGCCGGTCATGGCTTACCAGAAACAAGGTGCCGGAATATTCCTGCAACAAGGATTCAAGCAGTTCCAGCGTCTCGATATCCAGGTCGTTGGTCGGCTCGTCGAGCACCAGCACGTTGGCCGGTCGTGCGAACAGGCGCGCCAGCAGCAAGCGGTTGCGCTCTCCTCCTGATAGCGACTTGACCGGTGAGCGCGCACGCTCCGGAGCAAACAGGAAGTCCTCAAGATAACTGATGACGTGTTTGCGCTGGCCGCCGATTTCCACAAAATCCGAGCCGGGGCTGATCACGTCCACCAACGCCGCCTCCTCGTCAAGCGCGCTGCGAAACTGGTCGAAGTACGCCACTTCCAGCTTGGTGCCGAGGCGCACACTGCCTGCGTCGGCGGCCAATTCGCCGAGGATGAGTTTCAACAGCGTGGTCTTGCCCGCGCCATTCGGGCCGATCAGGCCGATCTTGTCGCCGCGCAGGATGCGGCTGGTGAAATCGCGCACTACCCAGCGTTCGCTATAACGCTTGCTGACGCCTTCAAGTTCCGCCACCAGTTTGCCGGACTGTTCGCCACGCGCCACGCGCAGCTCGACGCTGCCCAGCCGCTCGCGCCGCGCCGCCCGTTCGCGGCGTAGGGCTTCAAGGCGCAGCACCCGGCCCTCGTTGCGGGTGCGGCGCGCTTCCACGCCTTTGCGGATCCACACTTCTTCCTGCGCCAGAAATTTGTCGAACTTGGCGCTCTGCTGCGCCTCGGCAGCCAAATCCGCAGCCTTGCGTTCCTGATAGGCGTTGAATGAGCCGGGATAACTGGTCAGCCGGCCGCGATCCAGTTCGAGCACACGGGTCGCTACCGAATCCAGAAAACTGCGATCATGGGTGATGACCAGCACGCCGCCGCGAAAATCCCGAATCAATTGTTCCAGCCAGAGTATGCCGTCGAGATCGAGATGATTGGTCGGTTCGTCGAGCAACAGCAAATCCGGCTCGGCAGCCAGGGCCTGGGCCAGCGCCACGCGCTTGATGCCGCCGCCGGAAAGCGTGGCGACCTTCGCCTCGCCATCCAGCCCGAGCCGGGTGATTGCCTGTTCGACGCGGGTGTGCAAACGCCAGCCGTCGGCATGGTCGAGTTGCCCCTGCAACTCCTGCAGGTCATGCAGATGTTCCGGCGAGGGGTCCAGCGCCACCGCATGCGCCGCCTCGTGATAGGCCAGCAATAGCCGGCTGGCCTCGCCGAGCGCGGCGGCGATGGTTTCATAAATACTACGTTCGGGATCGAAACTCGGCTCCTGCGGAACATAGGTCAGGCGCGCTCCCGGCTGCCGCCAGATGCTGCCGTCATCGAGACTGGCAAGCCCCGCCAGGGCGCGCAACAGGGAAGATTTTCCGCTGCCGTTGCGACCGATCAGGGCGATCCGCTCGCCTGCGTCGATCTGCAAGGCGGTGTGATCCAGCAGCGCTACATGGCCGAAAGCCAGGCAGGCGTTATCCAGCGTCAGTAAAGGCATGTCATTTACCCGCCAGGAGTTTGAGATCGGCAATGATCTCGGCAGAGTGCCGGGAGGTGTCGACTTTCAAATACGCTTTGGCGATGCGCCCCTGCGGATCGATCAAGAAGGTGTAGCGTTTCGCCAGCTTGAGCAGAAACCAGTCGGACAAGGCGCCATACGCGGACGCCACGCGGCCATCACGGTCTGCCAGGAGCGGAAACTGAAGCTGATGTTTTTTGGCAAAAGCCGCGTGCGAAACGCTGTCATCGACACTGATGCCAACGATCTGGGCGCCCAAACCTTTCAAGGCCGCCATGTCATCACGAAACTGACAAGCTTCTTCGGTGCAACCCGGCGTATCATCTTTCGGATAGAAATACAGCACCACCCACTGGCCGCGCAAATCCGCCAGCTTCAGAATTTTTCCACTCTGCTCGGGCAGAGCGAATGCTGGCGCGACGCTGCCCACTGCGGGGACTTGGGCAGCCTGCACAAGCCCGGTGAATGGCAGTGCGTTGAACAGAAATATAGCCAGGCTGCGTAAAAAAGTCATTTCGGATTTACCAATAAAACGGCGATGAATGCTGTGCCGGACGTTGCAGGAATTATACGCCTGCGGCCAGATCGGGCTAAAATACGCGCCCTTCTCCCCGTAGCACAATGGATAGTGCACATGCCTCCTAAGCGTGGGATACAGGTTCGATTCCTGTCGGGGGGACTAATTCCAATTCCAAATCAACTGTGGCTTTGTCAACTTCGCCTCGCCGTGCAGTAGCACTGCTCTTCGGCTCGTTTTCGCGCCACAGTTGATTTGGAATTGGAATTACACATGAACCGCCTTGGAAATATTTGAAAGCGATTCTCCCTTTGCTTGACCATCCTCTTGAAATCAGCGAAACCGCCGGTGTGCGCAGTTTGCATTTCGGCTCGGCGTGGATACAGGGGTCGATGCGTATCCGTCGTCCGTTCGCCCTGGAACTGGCTTATACGCGGGAGATGATGGCCTGTCTGTTGCTGCGCGCGGAGCAGGAATGGCCGCGCCGGGCGCTGTTGATCGGGCTGGGCGCGGGCTCGCTGGCCAAGTTTATCTATCGGCATCTGCCGCAAACCCGCATCACTGCAGTGGAAATCGACCCGCGCATCGCGCCGATGGCGCAGCAATACTTTCGCCTGCCGGATGATCCGCAACGCCTGAAGGTGGTGATTGCCGATGGCGCTGATTACGTCGTCCAAAACAGCGGACGTTATGACGCGATTTTCGTCGATGGCTTCGGCGCTGATGCACGCGCCGGACGACTGGATACCGCAGATTTCTACGCCGCCTGCCGCACCCGCCTGTCGCCGCAGGGTCTGCTGGTGTGCAACCTGCTCAGCCACAGCCGTGGCTTCGCCGCCAGCGCCAGACGCATCGACCTGGCCTTTGACCACAGGGCCATTGTTTTTCCTTCACTGGATAGCGGCAACGCGATTGCCTTCGGCGTGAGCGGTGAACCCGTCGATATCACCCTGGAGGAAATGCGCGCACAGGCCATCGCACTCAAGCTGCAAACGGGGCTGGATCTGCGGCCCAGCATCACCCGCCTGCAACTGGTGCAGTCCCTGCCGGGGGGACGTTTGTTGTTGTAACTACTTGATGCGGGTCAGATGCGGGCGGCCGGGAGGCGATGCCGGACGCGCCGGGTCTTCTTCGATAGCCGGCTCTGGCGCGGGTTTTGGCGCGTCAACTTCCTGCGGAGCAACTTCAAAGGCCATGCCTTGACCATTCTCCCGGGCATAGATGGCGGAGACACTGTCAATCGGGATTGATAGCGCCTGCGCTACGCCATTGAAGCGCGCTGAGAATGTAATGAACTCGTTGCCCATCACCAACTGGTGTGTCGCCTCGGGGCCGAGATTGAGTACGATCTGCCCCTCGTTCACATGTTCGCGCGGCAAACGGGTTCGGCCATCGGCGATCACCGCCAGATAAGGCGTGTATCCCTGATCAACGCACCACTCCCGGATTGCACGCAACAAGTACGGCTTGGTGGAGGCGATCTGCGCCATGTCCGAGGTCCGTCGATCAACCTGCGCCGCGTCTAACGGCGCATGATTTTTTCGGAAGGGGTCAGGGCATCGATGAAGCCCTGCCGGCTGAAAATACGCTCGGCATACTTCATCAACGGTGCGGCAGCTTTGCCAAGCTCGATGCCGTAATGATCCAGACGCCACAACAAGGGCGCGATGGCCACATCCAGCATGGAAAATTCCTCGCCCAGCATATGCTTTTGCTTGGCGAAGATCGGCGCCAGTTCAGTCAGCCGGTCACGCACATGGAGGCGCGACTTCTCGGCTGATTTGATGTTTTTTTCCAGCACTTCAATATAACTGAACAACTCGTGCTCCATGGTGAACAGGAGCTGTCGCGCCCGCGCCCGCATGATCGGATCGGGCGGCATCAATTGCGGATGCGGAAAACGCTCGTCGATATACTCATTGATAATATTGGATTCATAGAGAACGAGGTCGCGGTCAACCAGTACCGGCACGCGGTTATAGGGATTAATGACCGCGATGTCCTCCGGTTTGTTGAAAAGATCGACATCGATCACCTGGAAATCCATCTGCTTCTCGTACAGGACGATGCGGCAGCGATGGCTAAACGGGTCGGTAGTGCCCGAGTACAGGTTCATCATGGTACTGGTACCCCAGGAATAGTCGGCATCACGCACCACGCGGCGTACCGCGGATGTACTGTGTTCTCTATGCCCCATATGCAACATTGCGTAGTTCGAAAATAAATAAGTAAAGTTAGTGTACGTCTTTCCAGTACTCACGCTTGAGTGCGTAAGCAAAGGCAAACAACACGGCCAGTCCGATCAAAACGAATATGCCGACTCTCTTGCGCGTCTGCGCCACCGGCTCGCCCATATACTGCAGATAGCCGACCAGATCAGCCACCAGTGCATCGTACTCTGCCGGTTTCAGCGTACCCGGCTTGGCCAGGCTGAGCTTGTGTCCCTCTCCCAGCACCTGCTGCCCCTGGAGCTGCCACAACACATGGGGCATGCCGACATTCTCGAAAACCAGGTTGTTCCAGCCGGTCGGGCGGGTATCGTCGCGGTAGAAGCTGCGCAGGTAAGTATATAGCCAATCGGCGCCGGAACCCGCTTCGGAAGCGCGGGCGCGGGCTATCACCGTCAGATCGGGCGGCGCTACGCCAAACCAGGCCTTGGCTTCGGCGGGCTGCATGGCGACCTTCATCAAATCGCCCACTTTGTCAGAGGAAAAAATCAGGTTTTCCCGAATCTGCGTTTCGTTCAGGCCGATGTCGCGTAAACGGTTGTAACGCATATACGAAGCCGAGTGGCAACTCTGACAATAATTAACGAATATTTTTGCCCCATGCTGCAAAGCCGCCGGATCGTTGGTCCGGTCCGGCGCCTTGTCCAGATGAGGACCGCCTTCACTGGCAAATCCGGCCAGGGGTGCGCAGAGCGCCATGATCACAAGGAAAAGCAGTTTCTTCATTATTCAGTCACCCTTTCCGGTTCGGGCTTGCACTTGTCCAACTGGCTGTAGATCGGCATCAACAGGAAAAACCCGAAATAAAGCACGGTGCATATTTGCGCCACCAGAGTGCGCCCCGGCGTAGGCACCAGCATGCCCAGGTAGCCCAGTGTAAAGAAGCTGACCAGGAAAATCCCCAGAGCGGTCTTGAAAATCGGGCCTTTGTAGCGTATCGACTTCACCGGGCTGCGATCCAGCCAGGGCAGGAACAGCAGTATCAATACACCGCCACCCATCGCCACTACACCCCAGAACTTGGCGTCGATCCAGAAGAAGTTGACCGTCACCGCGCGCAGCATCGAGTAATACGGGGTGAAGTACCATACCGGCGCGATATGCGGCGGCGTCACCAGCGGATTGGCGGGGATGAAATTGTTGTATTCGAGGAAATAACCGCCAAACTCAGGGATGAAGAACATGATGACACTGAACACCATCAGGAACACCACCACCGCGACGATATCTTTTACCGTGTAATAGGGATGGAAGGGAATGCCGTCCAGCGGAATGCCCCTGGCGTCTTTTTTCTTCTTGATTTCGACGCCGTCCGGATTGTTCGAGCCGACTTCATGCAGCGCCAGGATGTGCGCCGCCACCAGCCCCAGCAGCACCAGCGGCACGGCGATGACGTGGAAAGCAAAGAAGCGGTTGAGGGTGGCGTCGCCGACGACGAAATCGCCACGCAGCCACAGTGACAGGTCCGGGCCGATGAAGGGAATTGCCGAGAACAGGTTAACGATCACCTGCGCGCCCCAGTAGGACATCTGCCCCCACGGCAGCAGATAGCCGAAGAAAGCTTCGCCCATCAACGCCAGGAAGATGAACATGCCGAACAGCCAGATCAGTTCGCGCGGCTTGCGGTAAGAACCGTAGAGCAGACCGCGAAACATGTGCATGTAGACCACCAGGAAGAACGCCGAAGCGCCGGTCGAGTGCATGTAACGGATCAGCCAGCCCCACGGCACGTCGCGCATGATGTACTCGACGCTGGCAAAAGCCACCGGCACGCCCGATACGTTGAGCGAAGCATCCGGTTTGTAGTGCATGGTCAGAAAAATGCCGGTGACGATCTGCAACACCAGCACCAGCAAGGACAGCGAACCGAAGAAGTACCAGAAGTTGAAATTCTTCGGTGCGTAGTATTCGGAAAGGTGCGCCTTCCAGTTGGAAGTCAACGGGAAACGCGCATCGACCCATTCGAGCAGGTTAGTCATCATGGCACTCATTGGTCAGGCCTCCTTGCCGTCTTGGCCGATGCCAATGACGATCTTGGTGTCGCCCAGGTATTTGTGCGCCGGAACTTCGAGGTTGGTGGGCGCCGGCTTGCCTTTGTAGACGCGACCCGCGAGGTCGAAGGTCGAGCCGTGACAAGGGCAGAGAAAGCCGCCCGGCCAATCGGGGGCAACACCGCTGGCGGCGCCGGTCTTGAATTTCTCGGTCGGAGAACAGCCCAGGTGGGTGCAGATGCCGATCACCACCATGTATTCAGGCTTGATCGAACGCGCTTCGTTCTTGCAATAGTCAGGCTGCATCGGCCTGTCCGAATGCGGATCGCTGACCAGGTCGTCGGTCTTTTTCAGCGAATCCAGCATTTCCTTGTTGCGATTGATAATCCACACCGGTTTGCCGCGCCATTCGACGGTCATCATCTCGCCCAACGCCAGCTTGCCGAACTCCACCTCGACCGGCGCGCCGGCGGCCTTGGCGCGCTCCGACGGCATCATGCTCGCCACAAACGGCACTGCAGCAACAATCCCCGCCGCGCCGCCCACTGTTGCGGTCGCCATAATCAGGCGGCGTCGCCCGCAATCCACTTTGTCATCACCAGACATGGTTCATCCTAGAATGGAAAAAATTCAATCTCTAAACCGCGCGCATTATACCGGAATCTGGCGAACGATTACAGGTTTGCGCGATATTCACTCCGCCCTATCCTCCGAAACCCGCGCCACTGCGCCTTCTGCGCAGAGTCGATCAATTTCTTTCGGCGCGTAGCCAAGCTTAGACAACACTTTTTCAGTATGTTCCCCGAGGTCAGGCCCCAGCCATTCGGTATTGCCCGGCGTCTCCGAGAGCTTGGGTACGATGCCGGGCAGCCTGACAGCCTTGCCATCCGGCAAATGGGCGGTCTCCAGCATGGCGCGGGAAAGATACTGCGGATCGGTGAACATGTCCGCCACCGAATACAGAGGGCTGACCGGCACCTGTGCCTCAGTCAGCGTCTTGAGCACATGCCCGGTGTCGTGCGCGGCAACCCAGGCATCGATCAGTGCGTAAAGTTCAGCGGCGCGTTGATCGCGGCCCGCATTACTGGCCAGTTGCGCGTCCTCGGCCAGGTCGGCGCGGCCTATCGCCTGCATGAAGCGCTTGAATATGGCGTCGCCGTTGGCGCCGATGATCAGGTGCTTGCCATCGCGCGTGGTATGCGTCGAAGATGGCGTGATGCCGGGCATGACATTGCCGCTGCGCTCACGCACGAAGCCCAGCACGTCAAACTCCGGCACCATGCTTTCCATCATGGCAAACACCGCCTCATACAAGGCAACGTCCACCACTTGCCCTTTGCCGCCATTCACTTCCCGGTGGCGCAGGGCCATCAATCCGCCGATCGCGGCCCACAACGCCGCAATCGAGTCGCCGATGGAAATGCCGGTACGCACCGGCGGTCGATCCGTAAAGCCGGTGGTAAATCGCAAACCGCCCATCGCCTCGCCCACCGCGCCGAAGCCGGGCTGGTCTTTATACGGCCCGGTCTGGCCGAAACCGGACAGACGCACCATCACCAGGCCGGGGTTCTCGGCGGATAGTTCTTTCCAGCCCAGCCCGAGTTTTTCCAGCACGCCGGGGCGGAAGTTCTCCACCACCATATCGGCCTCGCGCGCCAGCTTGCGAACGATGGCGGCGCCTTCCGGGTGTTTCAGATTGATCGCCACCGATTGCTTGTTGCGCGCCTGTACATACCACCACAATGAAGTGCCTTGATACAGCTTGCGCCAGCTACGCAGCGGGTCGCCCTCGCCCGGCGCTTCGATCTTGATGACCTCGGCGCCGAACTCGGCCAGGATGCGCGTGCAAAACGGCCCGGCGATCAGCGTGCCGAGTTCCAGTACTTTGACGCCATCGAGAGGTTTTGTCATCAGTACCCCGGAATCAAAGGCGGACATTAATAATCGCGCCGCTCATACATGGCCTGGGCGATGGTGCCGGCGTCGGTGAATTCCAACTCACCGCCCACCGGCAGGCCACGCGCGATGCGGCTGACCTTGAGGCCGCGGGCATGCAGCAACTCGGACAGATAGTGGGCAGTGGCCTCGCCCTCATTGGTGAAATTGGTAGCCATGATGACTTCCCTGACCTGCTGATCGGCGGCGCGTTCCAGCAGCCGGTCGAGCTTCAGTTCCTTCGGGCCGATGCCGTCGAGCGGACTGAGTCGTCCCATCAACACATAGTAGAGGCCATTGAAAGCGTGTGTCTGCTCCATCATATTGAGATCCACCGGCATCTCGACTACACACAGCAGCGAAGAGTCGCGCTTGCTTGAGGCGCAGCGGTCGCAGATTTCTTCTTCGGTGAACGTATTGCAGCGCTGGCAATGATGGATGCGCTGCAAGGCCTCGCCCAGCGCATCCGCCAGCCGCTCGGCGCCGGGACGTTCGCGCTGGAGCAAATGATAGGCCATGCGCTGCGCGGATTTCGGGCCGACCCCCGGCAGGCAGCGCAGCGCCTCGATGAGTTTTTCGAGACTGCCCGGCGCAGACATTAAAACGGCAGTTTCATGCCGGGCGGCAGTTGCATGCCGGCGGTGAAGCCGCTCATTTTTTCCTGTGCAGTGGCCTCGGCTTTGCGCACGGCGTCGTTCATGGCGGCGGCGATCAGGTCTTCCAGCATTTCCTTGTCGTCCATCACGGTTGGATCAATACTGACGCGGCGCACATCGTGTTTGCAGGTCATGATCACCTTGACCATGCCGGCGCCGGACTGCCCCTCGACCTCCATCGCGGCCAGCTCGTCCTGTGCCTTTGCCATGCGTTCCTGCATTTGTTGCGCCTGTTTCATCAAGCCGGCGATGCCGCCTTTCATCATGCTGTTCTCCTGGATTGCTCAGTCTAGGGTTCAACCGAGAGGTCTAATGGATGATTCGTTGATCGTGGCATCGAACAGTTCGACCACTTCGCGCACGAAGCCATCTTGTTCGATGGCGGCGATGGCTTGCTCCTGGCGTTCGCGCTGGACTACCCGGCTACGCTCGACCGGCGTTTCCGTCGCGGTGTCGGCCAGCACGATGTTGAGCCGCAGTGGCCGACCATAGTAAAGCTGCAACTCGGATTGCAATTTATCCTGCGGCGCTTTGCCCAGCAGAAATTTGTGCGCCGGCGGCAGGCGCAGGGTGATAAGTTCTGCACCGATCTCAGCCAATTCGCAATGCTGGGCCAGGCTCCGCACCATTCCGCCGAGATTGAGACGGCCGGTAATGGCATGCCAATCGTCTGCGTCGTCACTTTGCGCAGCCGCACTTGCGGTGGTCCTGGGTCGCGCCGGCGAGGCGCTGGGAACGCTGCGTGTTGCCGGCGCCGGCACATCCAAACCCGGCGTACCCAGCGACGGCGGCATCTCCGGGCGGAAGGCAAACAGGCTGCGGGGCAAACTGCGCCAGGGCGATGCGATGGAACAGCGTCGCCAGCTCCTGCAACGCCGAATCGAAGCTGAGACTGCGCGTATCCATGACTTCGGCCACGCCCAGCAACGCCTGCACATCGCCGCCAGCCAGTGCATCAAGCAGGCCGTACAGATAGTCGTCGCCGACCGTGCCAAGCATGTCGCGCACATTAGCCTCCTCGACCCGCCCGGCGCCGTGGGCGATGGCTTGGTCGAGCAGGCTGAGCGCATCGCGCATGCTGCCGGCGGCGGCCTTGGCGAGTTGCTTCAAGGCCGGCGTCTCGCAGGGTATGTTTTCCGCTTCGAGGATGTGCGCCAGATGCGAAATAATCTGCGCTTGCGGCATCTGCTTGAGGTTGAACTGGAGGCAACGCGACAACACCGTCACCGGAATTTTCTGCGGATCGGTGGTGGCGAGGATGAATTTGATATGCTCAGGCGGCTCTTCCAGCGTCTTCAACATGGCGTTGAAAGCCGAGTTCGAGAGCATGTGAACTTCGTCGATCACATACACCTTGAAACGGCCGCGCGTCGGCGCGTAGGTGGCGTTCTCCAGCAATTGCCGCATCTCGTCGACCTTGGTATTGGTTGCGGCATCGACCTCGATCAAGTCGACAAAGCGCCCGCTGTCGATCTCCATGCAGGAAGAACAAATACCGCAAGGCGTTGACGTGATGCCTGTTTCGCAGTTGAGCGCCTTGGCCATGATGCGCGCAATGGTGGTCTTGCCGACGCCGCGCGTGCCGGTGAACAGGTAGGCGTGGTGCAGCCGCTGCTGCTCCAGAGCATGCGTCAGAGCACGCACCACATGCTCCTGTCCGACCAACGTAGCAAAAGTCTTGGGGCGCCACTTGCGTGCAAGAACCTGATAACTCATACGGCAAAATTCGGCTAAGAATATGGGGTTGGCGAGCCTTACCCCCGGCACTTACGGTAAATGGCTGTGGCTGCTTCCTTCCGGACCTGACCAGATTCACCACCTCGCAATGCGGGGAGGCCCGCCGCGCGGAATTTTAACAGATCGCTCAGCGCATCGCCGGAATTGCCGTCAAGAGAGTGCTTGCGTGAGTGCCTCAAACGGCAGGAGTACACAGCCGTGGCGACTGGCGTGAGGGCGGGCGGGGATAAATACGGAGAACTCGGGCCAATCTTGCGGAGCAGGTGCGTTGTGTCGCAACAAATCTTCCAGCGACTGCCGGACGTTCACTATTTCTTCCGCGCTGCGCCCCACCGCATGCAAGCCCAGCAAGGATGCCGAGGCGCGGCACAGCAGGCAACCCTTGGTTTCCTGGGCCAGCGCGGTGATGACGCCATTGTGACGAGTGATCTCGATCCGCACCCGGTCGCCGCAGAACGGATTATCCAGCAACGCGCTACCGTCTGGCGCAACCAGACGGCCAGCGCCATGTGCCGCGCTGGCAAGATCCTTTATGCCCCAGAGGGTATTGATGGCCTGCTGGTAGAGCGCGTCGCTCATGCCAGCACCTGCCGCGCATGCTCCAGGCCCGCGAGCAAGGCATCCACGTCCGCCACGTCATTGTAGGCGGCAAGACTGGCGCGCACGGTAGCGGCTACGCCGAAGAATTCCATCAGCGGCTGCGCGCAGTGATGTCCTCCGCGCAGCGCGACATGACGCTCATCGAGTACCTGGCAAACATCGTGAGGATGCAGCTCGCCGAGGTTGAAGGAAACCACCGGCAGCCGCTCTCGCCGATCTGCGGGGCCGAGCAGCCGCACTCCCGGAATGTTGCGCAAGCCTGCCAGCAGACGTTCGAACAAGTGTTCTTCATGGGAACGAAGTTGCTCCCACGGCTGGCCGACCAGCCAGTCGAGCACCGCACCCAGGCCGACGGCCTGCGCGATGGGCGGCGTGCCGGCTTCGAAGCGGCGCGGCGGCTCCGCCCAGGTACTCTCCCGGAGGGCCACGCGGCCCACCATTCCGCCACCGACCATGAAGGGCGGCAGTTCGGCGAGCGCTTCGCGGCGGCCCCAGAGGACACCGACGCCAGTGGGGCCGAAGCATTTGTGGCCGGAAAAAACATAGAAGTCGGCCCCCAGCGCCTGCATGTCGGGCCGACCATGCTGTACATACTGCGCGCCGTCCAGCAGCACGCGGGCGCCAACCGCCCGTGCAGCGGCAATCACCGGCACAAGATCAGTAATGGCGCCGGTGACGTTCGACGCGTGGCTCAGTGCAATCAACCGGCAACGCCCGCCGACGATGGCCGGCAGCAGGCTCATATCGATGCGACCCTCGCTCGTCAGCGGCAATACGCGCAACACCACGCCCTGCTCCTGCAACCGCTGCCAGGGCAGAAAATTGCTATGGTGCTCCGCCAGCGACACGACGATTTCATCGCCGGGACGCAGCAGATACCCCATAGCACCGGCAACCAGGTTGATGGCCGCAGTGGTGCCGGAGGTAAAGACGATCTCCTCCACAGTGGTTGCGTTGAGGTAACGGGCGACACCAGCGCGGGCATTCTCGTAAGCCTCGGTGGCCGCCTCGGCCAGCCGGTGATTGCCGCGCAGCACATTGCCGCGCGCCTGAGTGTCATGGCGGCGCATGGCGTCAAATGCCGATTGATGCATCTGGGCGGTGGCCGCGTTGTCGAGATAATGCAGCGGGCGGTCAAGATTCGCGTAAAGCGGGAAGTCGCGCCGGAATGCAGAGACATCGTGATCGTTTGGCATGGTTAAGTTTCTGTCAGCGCAGCCAATTCGGCGGGCGTATCCACATCGGCGAATATACTGTCGTCATCAACAGAAATTCGCACCAGATTGTCGGCATCATTTTCAAGCAGGCTGCGCGCGCCCTGGTCGCCTTGCAAGGCCATCATCCCGGTAAAATATTTGGCCGGCCAGAGCACCGGGTTGCCGCGCCGGCCATCACGCTCCGGGGCGATGATGGCCGGTGCTGCGAGGTCTAGGGCCGCCAGCAGCCGGTCGATGAGGGTGGCAGTAACGCGCGGCATGTCCGCCAGCAGGACGATGACGCCGTCAATGTCGCGCGGCAAGGCGCGCAGGCCGCAGCGCAGCGACGAGGCCATGCCATCGGCGTAATCTGCATTCCGCACCAGCGAGACGGGATGATCTGCCAACAGAGCCTCGACCACCGCCGCCTGGTGGCCGGTGACCACCAGGGTCTGCACGCAGCGCGAGGCGAGCGCGGCATCGACCACATGCTGCAGCAACGGTTTTCCATCTACCTCGCACAGCAGCTTATTGCGCTCACCCATGCGGCTGGAGCGGCCAGCCGCCAGCACCAGCGCGGCGACGCGCGCCGGTCGCGCAGAGGGTGGGAGTTCGTCGGCATCGTCGCCCTCGCTGCCGCTATGGATCAAGCCGCCTACACCCATGCCCATAATGTCGGCGGCACTCACCGGCAGCTTCGCCAACAGGCGGTGCAGCATCCAGTCCAGCCCATTGGTGCGGCGCGAACGGGCGCAACCCGGCAGGTTCAGTACCGGCACCTCGCCAATGCGGGCATACAGCAGCATGTTGCCGGGTTCCACCGGCATGCCGAAATGCAGAATTTCGCCACCGGCTGCAACGATCGCTGCGGGAACCGTGTCGCCGCGATCCTTGCTGACGGAAGCGCCGGCAATCATGATCAACTGCGCGCCGCCGGCCAGCGCCTGGTCGATGGCTTCGTGCAGTGGCGCGACTTCATGAAGGCAACTCAGGTTGATGGCAAGATCACTGCCCAGCGCCTCGATGCGACTCCGCACCACGGCGCGCGTCTTTGCCAGCAGCTTGTCAGTGTCGCCTGCCGCAGTGCTGCAAATCAGGGCAGCGCGATGCGGGACAAACGGCGCCACCCGCAACGGAAATCCGCCTGTCATCCCTGCCCGCCAGGCGGCAAGAGTGCTGCGCTGCACGGCAAATGGAATCGTTTTTACGGTCGCCGTCACTTCGCCGACACGCACCACCGTCCACGGCGGCAAGGTGCCGATGGTCAGTGCTTCGTCGATGCAATTCGATTGGTTGATGGTCGCCACGTCAACCATCAACACACCGGCGACGGTAGCTTTGAGATTGCAGCGGCCCTTGGCGGCAAGCTGCGGTTTGAGGTTGGCCCCGGCGACGATGGCAGCGGCTTCGGCGGCAGCGCTGTCTTCGTCGGATTCGTCCGTTGCGAGCCGCGCTCCCGTCACCTCGTGGATGCCGGCGGCGCGCAGATCGGCCAGGTCATTGGCGCTCAGCACGCAACCTTTGCGCAGTACCCGCCCCGGCAAACGCAGGGTATGGGCAAGCCGGACACCTTGGGCGACGGCAATTGGAAACTGGCCGAACTTCACGACGCTCCCCGATAACGCACCTGCAACACCTGCGCCAGTATCGACAGCGCGATTTCCGCCGGCATGCGCCCGCCCAGGTCGAGGCCGACCGGGGCATGGATACGCGCCAGCGCCTCTTCACCGAAACCTTCCGCACGCAGCCGCTCCAGTCGTTTGGCGTGGGTGCGGCTGCTGCCCAGGGCGCCGACGTAGAAAGCCGGACTGTTGAGCGCCGCAATCAGCGCCGGATCGTCAAGTTTTGGGTCGTGGGTCAAGGTCACCACCGCAGTCATGGTATCCGCAAGCAGTCGGGCCATTGCTTCGTCGGGCCACTCTGTAATCAGTGCAATCCCGGTGAAGCGTTCCGCGCTGGCGAAGGCGCGGCGCGGGTCGATGATGGTCACTTCAAAACCGGCCAGCGCCGCCATCGGCGCCAAAGCCTGGGCGATATGCACGGCGCCGACCACCAGCAGGCGCGGCGGCGGCGCATACACCCGCAGGAATAGTCCAGCATCGGAATCGAGCGGACCGGATTTGTCGGCGACGATGCGCCCCGCCACCTCCGTGTGCTGCGTCTCGCTCAGTTGCAGTTCACCTGAGAAGTGACCGCCGTCGAAAAGAGCTTGTGCGCCGTCGGCCAGCCGGGTGATGCTGGCTGCGGGCCGGCGCGCCGCCTGGGCGGCAACGATGGCATCGAGCAACGCCGCCTTCATTCGAGACGCTCCACATACACCTGCACGCGCCCGCCGCAAGCCAGGCCGACTTCCCAAGCCTGCTCGTCGCTGACGCCGAAATCCAGCAAGCGCGGCTGGCCGTCGGCGATGACCGCCAGTGCCTCCTGGATCACCGCACCCTCGATGCATCCGCCGGAAACCGAGCCGACAAACGCACCGTCGGCATCGGTGGCGAGATGGCTGCCCACCGGGCGCGGCGAAGAACCCCAGGTGCGCACCACGGTAGCCAGCGCCACGCCCCGACCAGCACTGCGCCAGTCGCGGGCGCGGGCGAGGATGTCCTCCTGGGTGACGTTCATGCTGGCGGCCATGTCAGTGCAGGACAAAGTAGAGGGCGATGCCGGCGATCACCCCGCCCGCGATCCAGAAGATCCAGGCCGGCACCGCTGAAGCCACGCCCTGCGCCTCGCCCGGCGTGGCTGCAACAGCAAGCGGCGCGACGCGGGCGTTGAAGGCCGTGAAAAAATCGTCGGCAATCTTTTTCGCCGCGGCGTCGATCAGGCGCGAGCCGATCTGCGCCAGCTTGCCGCCGATCTGGGCATGCACCGTGTAATGCATCAGCGTCTCGGCGCCATCGGCTTGCAAGGCAACCTGGGCCTCGCCCTTGGCGAAACCGGCGACGCCGCCCTGGCCTTCGAAAGTAATCCGATAAGAATGCGGCGGGTTGAGATCGGTGAGAAACATCTTGCCTTTGAACCTGGCTTTCACCGGCCCCACCGCCGCAATCATCGTGACGTGGTGTTCGCTCTCGGAAACCTTGGCTATGGACTCGCAGCCGGGGATGCAGGCTTTCAGCACTTCCAGGTCGTTGAGCGCCTGCCAGACGGCCTGCTGGCCGGTGGGGATACGCTGCTCGCCGTTCATGTCCATGCGATTCTCCGTAATTTTTCCGTGGTGTCTGGTGTCTTCAAGCCGCACGCGCCTCGGGGCGGCGTGCGCGCGGTGGCGCGGCCAGCGCCCGGCCAAGATCGGCGAGGCTTTCCAGGTTGTGGGCGGGCAGGAACAGATCGACATGCGGACGCATTGCGACGACCCCCGCAGCACGCGCTTCGAAACCATCATAGCGCAGCAGCGGGTTCAACCAGATCAGTTGCCGGCAGGATTTGTGCAGGCGTTCCATCTCGGCGGCCAGCCCTGCGCCGCCTTCACGATCCAGCCCGTCGCTGAGCAATAGTACGCAAGCATTTTGGCCCAGCAGGCGGCGCGACCAGAGCCGGTTGAAGTCATGCAGACAAGCGCCGATGCGGGTGCCGCCCGCCCAATCCTTGACCCGCGTCGCAACGCGGTCCAGCGCCACATCCACATCGCGCTGGCGCAGTTCGCGGGTGATGGAAGTCAAGCGGGTGCCGAACAGCAGCACCGCGACGCGCTGCCGTGCATTAGTCAAGGCATGCACGAAGTGCAGGAACATGCGCGAATAACGGCTCATCGAACCGGAGATGTCGACCAGCACCACCAGGGGCGGCGCAACGCTGCGCGGCGCGGCGCGGCGTAAAGGAATCACCCCGCCATGGGCGCTGATTGCCGCCTTCAAGGAGGCGCGCGCATCGAATTTGCGTCCGTGCGCGGCGCTGACCAATCGTCGCGTGCGTACTTCGCGCAGGGGCAGGTCGAGACGCGCGATCAACTGTTTCGCCTGCGCCAGCTCGGCGCCGCTCATCGACTCGAAATCCATATCCTGCAGCAACTCGCGCGAGGAAAAGCTCAGCAAGGCGTCGATCTCGATTTCCCGTTCCGGTTGCTGGGGCAGCGTCGGCGTTTCGGGCGCGCCGCGCGCAAAAGCCTCCTGCAAGCGTTGCAGGGTCTTGTCCCGCTGCGTCGGCAGACCTTCGACCCTGGGCAACATCATGTGCATGATGCGGCCAAGTAAATCCGGATCACGCCAGAACATGTGGAATGCCTGGTCGAAAAGCTCGCGCTGCTCACGGCGGTCCACGAACACGCTGGCCAAGGTCCAGTAAAAATCGTCGCGGCTGCCAATGCCGGTAATCGCCAGTGCGTCCAAAGCAGCCAGCACCTGGTGGGTGCCGACCGGTATGCCCGCCGTGCGCAACACACGCGCGAAATACATGACGTTCTCGGGAAGACGACCGCTCTCGTTGGCTGGTGTGCGCAACAGGCTCATTTCTGTCAGCGGTCAGCGTCCCGCGACCATCTCCGCCTGTACCTGGGCGAGGATGGCAGCGGCTTCGCTGCCTTTGATGCGGGCGATGTCGTCCTGGTATTTGAGCAGCACGCCGAGGGTGTCGTTGATGGTCTCGGGGTCGAGGCAGATGCGGTCGAGTTCCATCAGCGCGCGCGTCCAGTCGATGGTCTCGGCGACGCCCGGCAGCTTGAACAAGTCCTGCCCGCGCAGGCTCTGCACGAAGCCGACGATCTCCTGCGTGAGCCGCTCGGCGGCCTCGGGCGCTTTGCGGCGGACGATCTCCAATTCGCGCCCGGCATCGGGGTAATCCACCCAGTGATAAAGACAGCGACGCTTCACGGCGTCGTGAATTTCGCGGGTGCGGTTGGAAGTGAGAATGACGACGGGTGGAACCTTGGCTTTGATGGTACCCAACTCCGGGATGGACACCTGGAAGTCGGAGAGCACTTCCAGCAGATAAGCTTCGAAGGGTTCGTCGCTACGGTCGAGTTCGTCGATCAGCAGTACCGGCGGCGCTTCGGGATTGCCTTCGAGCGCCTGCAAGAGCGGGCGGCGGATCAGGAAACGGTCGGCAAAAATGTCAGCGGCCAACTGCTCACGGTCGGCGTTACCGGTCGCTTCGGCAAGCCGGATCTCGATCATCTGGCGCGGATAATTCCATTCGTAGACGGCGGAGGCAATGTCGAGACCTTCGTAACATTGCAGACGAATCAGTGGCCGGCCCAGCGTCGCGGCGAGTACCTTGGCGATCTCGGTCTTGCCGGTGCCGGCCTCGCCCTCAAGCAGCAAGGGACGGCCCATGCGCAGGGCAAGGAAGGCCGCAGTGGCGAGTCCGCGCGAGGCGATGTAGTCGGCGCCGGCCAGGCGCTGTTGCAGTTCGGCGATGGTCTGCGGCACGAGAATCCCTGGCGAAAAAAGCGGGTGGGCGCGGCGTAAACTTGTGCTAGCCCCGCTCCCGCTGGTGTTGAAGCCCTAGCCGAGTGCCGCGACTACTGCCCGCTTGGCCATGACACCGATCAAATGAGCGCGGTACTCTGCGCTGGCGTGCATGTCGCTGCTGAGTCCGCTGGCCGATACCTTGACCGAAGTCACCGCCTCCGGCGTGAAGTTTGCCGTCAACGCTTTCTCCAATGCGGCGTCGCGGAATACTCCGCCGCCAGCGCCAGTCACCGCCACCCGCACGCTGCCGTTCGCCACCTGGCTGACGAAGACGCCAATCATGGCGAAGCGCGAGGCCGGGTTGGGAAACTTGGCATAGGCCGCGCGCTTGGGTAGCGGAAAACTGATCGCGGTAATCAGTTCGCCGGGCTTCAGCGCGGTTTCATACATGCCATCGAAAAAATCGTCGGCCACAATCTTGCGCTGCGTGGTAATGACCGTAGCGCCCAGCCCCAGCACGCCCGCCGGGTAGTCGGCTGCCGGGTCGTTGTTGGCCACCGAGCCGCCGAGCGTGCCGACAGCGCGCACCTGGCGGTCGCCGATGCCGCCGGCAAGAACGGCCAGCGCCGGAATGCGCTTTTTCACCTCGGCGGAAGCAGCCACTTCGGCATGACGGGTCAACGCGCCGATCATCAGCGCATCGCCCTCGACCTTGATGCCGCGCAACTCTGTAATCGCGCCGAGGTCAACCAGGTCAGAAGGCTGCGCGAGACGCAGTTTCATGGTGGCGATGAGGGTCTGGCCGCCGGCCAGGGCTTTGCCGTCGCCGAGTTTTCCAAGCAGGGCTGCGGCTTCCTTGAGGCTGCCCGGGCGGTGATATTGGAATGCGTACATGCTTGTCTCTCCTCTGTCTTATTAGGCGCGGGCGTTCTGGATGGTCTGCCAGACCCGATACGGGGTCGCCGGCATCGCCATGTCGCGCACACCGAGGTCTTTCAGCGCGTCGATCACAGCGCTGATCACCGCCGGCGGCGAACCGATGGCGCCGGCTTCGCCGCAACCCTTGACGCCGAGCGGGTTGTGGGTGCAAGGCGTGACCTGGGTATCCACCTTGAAGTTCGGCACGTCGTCGGCGCGCGGCATGGCGTAGTCGGTATAGCTGCCGGACAGCAGTTGGCCGCTCTCCGGGTCATACACCGCCTGCTCCAGCAGCGCCTGGCCGATGCCTTGCACCAGGCCGCCATGCACCTGGCCCTCGACAATCATGGGGTTGACGATGTTGCCGAAGTCGTCAGAGGCGACGTAGCTCACCACCTTGGTCACACCGGTTTCCGGATCGACTTCGACTTCGCAGATGTGGCTGCCGGCCGGGTAGGTGAAGTTGGTCGGATCATAGAAGGCCGTCTCGTTAAGGCCCGGCTCCAGCTTGTCGAGCGGGTAGTTGTGCGGCACATAAGCGGAGAACGCCACCTGGCCGAAGGCGAGCTGCTTGTCGGTGCCGGCAACTTTGAAGTTGCCGTTCTCGAACACGATGTCGCTGTCGGCGGCCTCCAGCATGTGGGCGGCGATCTTCTTGCCCTTGGCGATAATCTTGTCCAGCGCCTTCATGATCGCCGAGCCGCCCACCGCCAGCGAACGCGAGCCGTAAGTCCCCATGCCGAAGGGGATGCGCCCGGTGTCGCCGTGCACCACATCGACATTCTCGAAGGGAATCCCCAGACGTTCCGCCACCACTTGCGCGAAGGTCGTCTCGTGACCCTGGCCGTGGCTGTGCGAGCCGGTGAACACTGTCACCGAGCCAGTCGGATGGACGCGAATCTCGCCGGCCTCGAACAGACCCGCGCGCGCGCCCAGCGCCCCGGCGATGTTTGACGGCGCCAGGCCGCAGGCTTCGATGTAGCACGAGTAACCGATGCCGCGCAGTTTGCCGCGCCGCTTGGCTTCCTCGCGGCGCGCCGGGAAACCGGCGACATCGGCAATTTTGGTGGCTGCCGCCAGCGTCGCTTCGTAATTGCCGACGTCATAAGTAAGCCCGACCGGCGTGGCATAGGGAAAAGTCTTGATGAAGTTGCGGCGGCGGATTTCGTCCTGGGCGATGCCCAGTTCCATTGCCGCTTTCGACACCAGGCGCTCCACCACGAATGTCGCTTCGGGCCGTCCTGCGCCGCGATAGGCGTCCACCGGCACGGTGTTGGTGAACACTCCGGTGACTTCGGCGTAAATCGCCGGCGTGGTGTACTGCCCGGCCAGCAGCGTGGCGTAGAGGATGGTCGGCACCGAGGAGGCGAAGGTCGACAGATAAGCGCCGAGGTTGGCCGCAGTCTTCACCCGCATCGCCAGGAAATGCCCGTCCTTGTCCAGCGCCAGCTCGGCCTTGGTCGCATGGTCGCGGCCATGCGCGTCGGACATGAAGGATTCGAAACGCTCGGCGGTCCACTTGATCGTGCGGTTCACGCGCTTGGCGGCCCAGGTGATGAC
Source organism: Betaproteobacteria bacterium (assembly GCA_016194935.1). Lineage (GTDB taxonomy): Bacteria > Pseudomonadota > Gammaproteobacteria > Burkholderiales > Rhodocyclaceae > JACRAR01. Next base: position 68,159 of record JACQAO010000056.1, on the reverse strand, counting down.
GGTCTCCTCGGCGTAGAGGAATATCTTCGAGCCGAAGCCGCCGCCGACATCGGGAGCGATCACGCGCACTTTATGCTCGGGCAGGCCCAGCACAAAAGCCGTCATCAGCAGGCGCTCGACGTGCGGGTTCTGGTTTGCCACATACAGCGTGTAGGCGTCCTCGCTGCGCGAGTATTGCGCCACGGCGGCGCGCGGCTCGATGGCGTTGGGGATCAGTCGGTTGTTGCGGATTTCCAGCGTCGTCACATGCGCGGCGGCGCTAAACGCCTTATCCACGGCGGCCTTGTCGCCATGACCCCAGACGTAGCAGACGTTGTTCGGCGCCATGTCGTGCACCGCCGGCTGGCCCGGCTGCGTGGCGGTCGCCACGTCGGTCACTGAGGCGAGTACGTCGTAGTCGACTTCGATCAGTTCGGCGGCGTCCTTGGCTTGCAGATAGCTTTCAGCGATCACCACGGCAACCTGGTCGCCGACGTGATGCACCTTACCCTGGGCCAGCGGCGGATGCGGCGGCTCTTTCATCGGCTGGCCGCTCATGTCGGTAATCAGCCAGCCGCAAGGCAAGCCGCCGACTTTGGCTTCGGCCAGATCAGCGCCGGTAAAAATCGCCACCACGCCCGGCGCGGCAGACGCCGCTTGGGTTTTGATGCTCTTGATCTTGGCGTGGGCATGCGGCGAACGCAGGAAATAGGCGTAGCTTTGGCCCGGAAAATTGATGTCGTCGGTGTAGTTGCCGGCGCCGGTGAGAAAACGCTGGTCTTCCTTGCGCAACGACGAAGCGCCGATGCCGTTGGGAAAAGCACTTGTTGGATTTGCGCCCATGATTAACTCCTCGCGGCGCAAGTCTGCACCGCCTTGACGATGTTCTGGTAACCGGTGCAGCGGCACATATTGCCGTCGAGACCGGCGCGGATTTGTTCTTCGCTGGGTTTGGGGTTTTCCTTGAGCAGCGCGGTCGCGCTCATTACCATGCCAGGCGTGCAGAAGCCGCATTGCAGGCCGTGGCATTCCTTGAAGGCCACCTGCATCGGGTGCATGTCGCCATTGGCGGCAGCGAGTCCCTCGATGGTGAGCACCTCGCTGCCCTGGGCTTGCAGCGCCAGGATGTTGCAGGATTTCACGGCCTGGCCGTTCAGGTGGATGGTGCAGGCGCCGCACTGGCCAGTGTCGCAACCGACGTGGGTACCGGTAAGACGCAGATTTTCACGAAGGAACTGGACAAGCAGCGTGCGCGGATCGATATCCGCCTCCACTTCCTTACCGTTCACGTTGAGCAGCAGTTTTACGGTCATATTGGTCTCCTCTTATATAGTATTTATTACGCCATCCTGTAATCCCTGTGCGTGTGAAACTAGCATACAACTCTTACAGGGAGATGTCACCGGACGTTTTAAAGGCCTGAATTCTGCTGGGCCACCATACAATAGAGCATCGGGATCGACAACATCGTATTTGTACGCGAGGCCAACATTGCCAACCGTGCCGCCGTCGCTTTCTCTTGCGGCGCAACCGGGTTTATTCCCAGCGCTTTCTTCTGATTCGGCCAGATGATGAACCAGACGTTAAAGGCCATCAACAAGGCAATCCACATCCCAATACCAATCGCGGTGAACGGTTTCTGCAACTGTAGTGCAAGCGCCAAGTATCCGTTCAGCATCGCCACGACGACACCGGTGACAACAGTAGCAAGCGCGGCCCAGCGAAACCAAAACAACGCCGTAGGGGCAATATGTTTGCTGATAGCTGGCTTAAGCTCATCGGCGATTCTGGGCATCGATGGAATCTGCACGAAGTTGAAGTACCACAGAAGACCGATCCACATTACCCCCGACACCACATGCATCCAGCGCACCAGAAACGCCGCCCAAGCGTAACCAAACTGAATGTTTCCTGCCAGAATAACTATCAAGACCAGAACCAAGACGCCAACGGCAAGCGTACGACCCAACGATTGAAAAATTGCATCCATATGAGTTCCTTTAACAAGTTCGACGGTTCATCGAGAAGGCTGACAACATCGGTTTATCGCCTGGTGAAGAAGTGGCCCGGTGATGCAGCATACCGGGCCACTTCCATAACTGTGTTACGACGTGGAGTCAGCGACGGACGCTTTCGCACCTGACGTCACCATGCAGTCGAAGGTCGCTATGCCGTTTGCTAGACGACACCGTAGCCTTCCATCGACTTCTTGAACGCCATCGGTTCCGAATCGACGAACTTGTCGATCGTGAATTCGCTGTCGGCCATGACGCCCCATATCTTGCGGCGCTGCATCGCCAGATTCCCAGCGTCATACAGCGGAAAAACCAGCGACTCGCGATAAAAGCGTTCCATCGGGAACTTTCGGTCAATGGCATTCACTCCGACGATACGCATGCAGTCGAACACGACGCTTTGCATCAGATCGCCGCAGAATGTCTTGTTCATCCCTCCCAGCGCCTGCCCTTCACTGTCGAATTTATCCATGTAGTGAGCCGCCTTCCAGCACATATAGCGGCCAGCCTCAATCTTTGCGGCGACCTCGGCAAGCAAGTTTCCGACTGCCTGGGAATTGATGATCGGCGAGGATCCTCCACCCGTGAAAGTCTTGGCCCAGTTTAATGCGAACTCGTAGGCGCCTCTTGCAACACCCACGGCGGCGATGCTCGCTACCGGACCCGACCAGGTGAAGTTGCGATTGATAAGCATATCGCCGTTGCCGTGGGCAAACGCATTTTCTTCGGGAACTCGTACATTCTTGAAGGTCATCGTCACGTTCTGACATGTCCGATGGCCGATCTTGTCGATGACCTCGTACGAGACTCCGGGAGTACCCCGGTCAACCAGGATTGCGCTCAATCCCTCTTTGCCGCCTTTGTTTCGATCCGTCCGCACGATGCAAAGATTTGTGTCAGCGCCCTTCAAGTCCCATCCGCCTGAATTGCACGGCCAGTGCTTTTCGCCGTTCAGGAGGTACTCACCGTTCTTCTTGTCATGGTCAGCGGTGAGCTGGATGCCGGCGTTCGGGCTTGGGTGATCGAAGTTCGCTGTCCCGCCACGTTCGCTCACCACCCAGCCCGCCAGATAATCAAAACTCTTGTTGCTGGTGGCTTGGCCTATCCACTTCTCGCGTTGAGCCTCAGTTCCGAACCAAGTCAGCGGCATCAGCGCCAGCCCATTGACCAACACGATCGTCGGGAACCCCGGATCAACCGCGCAGAGTTCCTCGGCCGCAATCATGAAATCAACATTCGAGACTCCGCCGCCACCGTATTTCTTGGGCAGGAAACTGATTGGCAGTCCCATCTTGTAGGCTTGCTCAAACGCCGGTTTCATTGCCACGAAGGCCTTCTGCGGATCGGTTTCCTTGTCGCCTTTTTCCGCACACGGCTTGACTACCTCGCGTGCAAATTCCCGGATCGTATACTTCAGTTTCTTCTGCCCGCTCGTGAGTTCAAAATCAATCGCCATGATGTCGTCTCCTCAGGTAGTTGTGGTTGTAGTTGCAACTGATGCCGTATTCGCTGGATGGAAGGTGGAGGTGGAGGTGGAGTTCTTGCGTAACTCGGCGGTAGCTCCTTTCTATAAAACTTGCTGCGATGACTTCTTACTACGTTGATTTCTCCGGTTTGCGTTGCTGTGTCCTGTGAGGGATCATGCCGCCCTGGATACAACCGACAGCGCGCCGCGAATCCCTTCCCGGTTACGCAACACTGTTGCCAGGGTGTGTGAGTCGAGCTCCGCAAAGAAGCTGTCTAGCGCTGTCGAGAAAATCTCCCTGGCTCCGCATACGCCTGCTACGCGGCAAAAGCGCGTGTGTCCCAAGCATTCGACGATGGCTAGATCGTCCTCCGCCGCTCGCACAATCGCGCCAAGCGTCAAGGCTCGTGGCTCGACGTTGAGCCGAAGGCCGCCATATCGGCCCGACGCGCTCTGAACCATTTCAGCTTTGACCAATCGCTGCGCCACCTTGGCTAAATGGTTCTGTGAAATATGAAACGCATCGGCAATCTCGCGCACCGTTGCCCGTTTTTCGGGAGCAACTGCCAAGTACATGAGCACCCGTAGTGCGTAGTCGGAATGTGTCGTCAGTCGCATAGTGTTCCTTAATATGGTAAATATAATACCACATATATTTTAGAACGCAATAGATGTGCGCGCGCGTTTGATTTTGGCTGATCAATACATCAACAATCAGGTAGATATATAACTGGCAGCACTAAAACGCGTGGGGAGTCGCTAGCGCGACGAGAAATCGCCACAATCCTGGCTGGACTACCCGGCTCCCCTCGAATGGCGTTTCGGTGACGGTGTTGGTCAGCTTGATGCTGAGCCGACGTGGTCGGTCATCGTAAATCTATCGCCTACTCCAGCGTGAATTCCACGGACGCGCCGGCGGCGACCGCAGGCGGCACTGCGTGCGGCTCGGCTAAATGCGGTGGAACCATTGCGGGGGGAAGGGGGGATAGACCGGGTGGCACGGTTAAATATTCTGATATTGACATATCGGGAAATACAGATATACTCTGCCGATGACTGAAAATTTCGGCGATGACCGCGATCTGATCGCGGTGTTCAAGGCATTATCTAATAGCGCGCGTCTACAGATTCTGCAATGGCTCAAAGAGCCGGAGAAGAATTTTTCCATGCAGGATGCGGCGGATGTTCGTGAGGTGGGAGTTTGTGTCACGCTCATACAGAACAAGGTCGGCTTATCTCAGTCGACCGTGTCGCAGTACCTTGCAGAGCTACAAAAAACCAAGCTTGTCAGCGTAACCCGCCTGGGCCAGTGGACATACTATAAGCGTAACGAGAAAGGTATCGCGGCCCTGGCGGGTCACATCAAGCGTAACCTCTAGTACCCCCCTGAATCATCAAGCCAAAAAGGGAGGTGCGTTCAATAAATATATCTAGAAATTCCTATATCTATATATCACAAATGGTAAGGGAGAGTTGGATGAGTACAGTGCAATTGAATTCAGGATTTAGAAGGATGTTTGCCCCAGACAAAATGACGATTGGCGTGTTTTTCGCCATTGAATCCTATAAAGGCGATACTCCTGTCATGTCAAGGCAGGTTGAACTCGCGCGGCGTGCGGAACAGTTGGGGTTTGCCGCGCTGTGGTTTCGTGATGTTCCTTTGCGCGACCCCGGTTTCGGCGATGTTGGGCAGATATACGATCCATGGGTTTATCTTGGCTATATCGTAGCGCACACCTCAAGCATTGCGCTCGCGACGGGAAGCATCATTTTTCCGATACGCCACCCTTTGCACCCGGCCAAAGCGGCCGCGTCGGTAGATCGGCTTTCCCAGGGGCGGCTGGTACTCGGCATAGCTTCAGGCGACCGTCCAGTGGAGTACCCGGCGTTCGGGATCGACTTTGCCACTCGCGGAGAAAGGTTTCGCGAGACCCTGCGATATTTTAGGGAGGTACTGGAAAATTCTTTCCCCACCATCGCTTCGCCCTTGGGGCAATTCGATGGTATCGACCTCATCCCCAAACCTTACAACGGGTGTATTCCCATATTGGTCACAGGCAATAGCCAGCAAAGTTTGCCGTGGCTTGCCGAAAATGCGGATGGCTGGGTCTATTATCCGCGGCGCCTGAGCCATCAAGAGCAGTCAATCAAGGATTGGCGCAGGCTGACGCAACAGTATTGCCCGGACACCTTCAAACCTTTCACCCAATCGCTGTATATCGATCTCGCGAATCATCCGGACGCAACCCCGGAGCCGATCCATCTTGGCTTCCGTCTGGGAAGAAACCGGCTGATCGAGCTTCTCTACGCGCTGCAGGACATTGGAGTTAACCATGTCGTCTTGAATCTGAAATATGGCAACAGGCCGGCTGCCGAAGTCTTGGAAGAGGTTGGAGAGGAGGTGTTGCCCAGATTCGCTGCACATGCACAGGTCGCCGAGGCATGACAGTTCCCATTTTTGAGTAAGGCAGGCGGAAAAGACGGTCCTATTGAGATGCTTGGGTAGCAGCCTGGAGGTCGCTACAGATGCTCACAGTACGCTTCACCAAAAATTTATCGACCGGCGCGAACTGTTGGCGACGCCCGCAAGATTGCATCGAGCAGCCCTGGAAAGCAGCTATCCAGTTCCTCCCGCCGCAGTGTATTGATGTACTGCGTTTTTTCCGATCTCATCCGGATAACGCCGGCTTCCCGCAATACTCTGAGGTGATGCGACACGGTGGACTTGGCCACGGTCAAACAAAAAGCGCCGCACGGACTCTCGCCATGGGTAGCCAGCTCTTTAACTATGCTGAGCCGTACTGGATCGCTCAGCGCATACAAGATGCCTGTTAGCGTCATGCTTTTTTTTGGGGGATGATTGATTACTCGCATGTTTGCATTATCGCATGAGCGCATGGTATTCTAATGTTCGATTGTTATCGAACATTAGAATTACTTCGGTCGCCACGGCCTATGGCCGCACGTTGAAAACTGCACACATTTATTCAAGGAGAACCCCATGTTCCACAAATTCCTTCAGGCTACCGCCATAGTCTTGACTCTGGTTACCTCCGCGGCACACGCTGCAAAAGATACCTTCACGGCGCCGCCGCATATTGACGTTACATGGCTTGGCGGCCCCACGCTAGTCATGGCGTTTAATGGCCTGAAAATTCTGACTGATCCAATGCTGGGTGAAGGTGCGGCTGCGTTTACTATGGGCAACCCCAATGAAATGTTCGATCTCAGCAAAGGGCCGACAGTCTTCGCCTATCCGAGGTTAACACCGTTTCCTGGCGCCGCTCTGGAAGGAATAAACCTTGTCGTACTCAGTCACACACACGAAGATCATTTTGACCAGGCGGCACAAGCTAAACTTGATCGAAGCATGCCCATTATCGTTCCCGCTGTTGACTCCGATAAATTGAAGGTAATGGGCTTTAAAAAGGTTGACGGTGTGCAATGGGAAACAACTCGAACATTCAAGGCGGGGGCGGGACAGGTAGCCATTACTGCAGTTCCAGCCCGGCACACTGAAAACCCATCCATGGAAAAGTTTCTTGGCGTGGGTAACGGCTATTGGATCAAATTCTCGCAAGGCGACTGGCAGAAAACTTTCTACTGGACCGGCGATTCCTTTCCGACAGCAGATGTCATCGAATCCGTCAAGCGACTTGGCAAACCGGACGTGATGATTCCACATGTAGGGGGTGTGGGTACAACCGGCCCGCTTGGGCTGGTCAGCATGGGCGCCGACCAAGTCCTGATATTTGCAGCGGCGCTGTCTCCCGGAAAAGTGTTGCCGATTCATCATTCCACCTACCCCTTATATCTTGAACCCATTAGCCGGCTGGCCGAGAAAAGCCTCGGGAAACCCTATGGACTTGATTTGATTTCAGTGGGAACAACCGTACGATACCGCTAACCACCAAGCGGTGCTTACCTCCCGTGGCATTCAAGATAACTGGGCAGGGCGTCGCTGGCACGCGGCGCGGATTCGCATTGCTTCACCCGCTGGAGGCTACCGGCGTGCAGAGTTGAGCGCAGCAAGGCGCGGCGCGACAATTTCCGCGAGTAGATCGAGGAACGCCTTCAGTTTCGCCGGCGCCAGCCGACCGGAGGCGTGTACCGCGTTCACCGGCGTGGGCGGCAGCTCAAACGACTGGAGCACGCGCACCAGACGCCCTTCTGCAAGCAGCGCGGTGACCTGGTAAGCGAGCACCATCACAAGGCCCAGTCCGTGCTCAGCTGCATTGATCGCGGCGTCTGCATTATTGGTGACGAACAGCCCGTGCACCGCTATCCGTATGGGTCGTTCGCCGTCGACGAATGACCAGTAGCGCACCTGTGTAAGGTCGGTAAAACGGATGCAGTCGTGGCGCGCGAGGTCTTCCGGCGTGTGAGGCGTACCCCGGCGCTTGAGATAGTCGGGCGATGCGCACACGATACGGGGGATGACGCCGAGCCGGCGCGCGATGAGCGATGAATCCGCCAGCTTGCCGGTGCGTACGGCGACGTCAATTTCCTCTTCCACGAGGTTCGCCACGCGGTCGGTCAGCAGCAGGTGAACCGAGATTTTCGGGTGCCGCCGGAGGAACTCGGCGACGACCGACGTGACGTGCATGCGCCCGAAGAGCAGAGGTGCGGTCACCACCAAAGACCCTTGCGGCTCAAGCCGCTGAGCGCCAGCGGTGGCCTCGGCCTCATCTATTTCGGCGAGGATGCGGCGGCAGCGCTCGTAGAACTGCACACCCGCGTCCGTCAGGCTCAGTCGCCGCGTGGTGCGTTGTATCAACCGCACACCCAGCCGTTGCTCAAGCTGCGCGAGCGAACGTGAAACTGCAGGCAGCGAGCGCCCCATGGCGCGTGCGGCCGCCGACAGGCTGCCGGCATCCATGATGCGTACAAATGTGAGCATCGGCGTCAAACGGTCTTTCATGGGCCTTCCATAAAATGGAATAGTGAATTCAACGATACGGCCATCCGCCCCGGTGAAAAAGTCTATCGTACGCAAAACCGATGCAAGCCGATCATGCGGGCAACATCGTTACTATACTTTAAGAGGACACACTTAATGGGACCGTTCGCCGGCATTCGTATCATCGATCTGAGCACCGTAATTTCCGGTCCGCTGGCGACGATGACGTTGGCCGACCAAGGCGCCGACGTCATCAAAATCGAAACGCCGAATGGCGGAGATTACTCCCGGCATGTGGCTACACGGCGCAATGGTTTTTCGGCCTCGTTTCTGAACAACAACCGGAACAAACGCTCAGTCGTTATCGATTTAAAGTCCACAAAAGGCGTCGATGTCCTCAAGCGCTTGGCACAAGGCGCGGACGTCGTCGTTCAAAATTTCCGCCCGGGTGTCGCGGATCGCATGGGTATCGGAGAGCATGCGTTGCGATTGATTAACCCGTCCATCGTGTATGTCTCGATCTGCGGCTTCGGGTTCGTTGGCCCGTATGCGCAAAAACCTGTCTTCGACCCTCTTATTCAGGCCGTATCGGGGCTTACGACGGTGCAAGCCGGGTCGGACGAGCAATCACCCCGGCTGGTTCGCACGATTCTTCCAGACAAGTTGACGGCGATTCAAGCTTCGCAAGCCATCGCTGCGGCGCTTTTTGCACGAGAGCGAACCGGTGAGGGTCAGCATGTCACCCTTTCGATGCTCGACACAGTGGTGTCCTTTCTGTGGAGTTCGGATATGGGGGGACACACTTTCATTGGCGACGAGATGGAAGTGGAGGAAGCACAGTCTTTCATCGATCTAGTCTATGAGACGGCAGATGGTTTTATCAGCGTCGCAGTGATGCAGGACAAGCATTGGAGCGGACTGGCGCGCGCTCTTGAGCGCCCGGACCTGCTGGCTATTGAGAAATTCAAAACACCAGAACTGCGAGAGCTGAACAAGGATGCGCGCATCAACATCACGCAACAGGCGCTGAGGCGGTTCAAGTCCCAGGAGATTATCGACCGCCTGGAGCACGAGGACGTTCCCTGCGCACCCGTTCTGACTCGGCGCGAAATGCGGACACATCCGCAGGTGATCGCCAATGGCATCGTGATCGAGACCATGCATCCCCAGGCAGGATTGTTGCGGCAAGCCCGGCATCCAGCGCAGTTCTCCGAAACGGACACATCAGTCCGGCGAGGTGCGCCCGCCTATGGAGAAAATACGCGCGAGGTGTTGGGTGAGGCCGGATTCGAACTTGACGAAATCTCGGCCCTGGAAAAATTCGGCGCAGTTTGGCAGTCAACGGATGCAGGGGGCGGAGATGATTGATTTCTACTACGCTCCAACGCCCAACGGCTGGAAAATCGCCATTATGCTTGAGGAATGCGGTCTGGAATACCGCACTATCCTGATGCGCCTCACCACAGGAGATCAACTCAAGCCTGCCTTCCTGGAAATCAATCCCAACGCAAAAATACCGGCGATTTTCGATCACGATGGCGCCGATGGTCCCGTCACCGTGTTCGAGTCAGGCGCCATTCTCCTTTACCTCGCCGAGAAGACCGGTCGGTTCATGCCAGCTGACGCTTCTGGGCGGAAGGAAATGCTGGAATGGCTCTTCTGGCAGGTCGGAAATCAGGGCCCGATGGCGGGGCAACTCAGCCATTTTGTGAATTACGCTCCGAAGGGTCAGGGCTATGGCCATAAGCGATACGCCGGAGAGTATGAGCGAAATCTCGCAGTGCTGGAACGCCGGCTTGACGGCAGGGACTACATCCTGGATGACTATTCGATTGCGGACATGATCGCCTTCCCCTGGGTCTTCATCGCCAAACCCCTTGGGGTGTCGCTCGATCCTTTTCCAAACACTGCTGCGTGGCGCGCACGCATCAAGGCGCGTCAGGCGGTGCAGCGGGCGATCAATCTTTATAAGGATGAGCAGAATCGAGGCGAACAGAACGCATCCAATAACAACATTCTTTTCAATCAGAACGCCAAGCACGTTCTGGAGAAGAGAAACTAATCAGGTAGCTCAACAAGGGCATCGTAGCCATGTGGCCAGACAGTCGAATCACGCAACTTCTCAACGTCGCTCACCCTATCATCCAGGCGCCGATGGCCGGAGCGCAAGATGCCCGGCTGGCGGTGGCGGTTGCGGAAGCGGGAGGGCTTGGCTCGCTCGCTTGTGCCACGCTCAAGCCCGACCAGGTTAACTCGGAAGTCCAGTATTTTCGGCGGCGCACCGATAAGCCGATCAATCTGAATTTCTTTTGCCATACCGAACCGGAGCGCGATGCGCGCCGGGAAGCCAAGTGGCGTAAGCACTTCTCAAGATACTACAAAGAATTCGACATAGCCCCGGAATTTCCTTCTTCCGTCGGTCTCTTTTCGATTGACGCGGCAATGTGCGATCTGATCATACAGCTACGACCGGAAGTCGTAAGCTTCCATTTTGGACTGCCACACAAATCCATATTGGATCGCATCAAAACTTCGGGTGCGAAGATTTTGTCATCCGCGACAACCGTCCGCGAAGCGCTTTTTCTTGCTACGAATGGCTGTGACGCTGTCATCGCCCAGGGAGTCGAGGCGGGCGGACATCGGGGAATGTTTATGGCAACCGATATTAACGGGCAAGTGGGTACACTTTCGCTGATTCCCCAAATCGTGGATGCAGTCGGGATTCCGGTGATCGCCGCCGGCGGCATTGCAGATGCGCGAGGCGTTGCTGCGGCGTTTATGCTGGGGGCTTCCGGCGTACAGATGGGTACCGCATATCTCCGCTGCGACGAATCCACGATTAAACCCGTTCATCGAGAATTGCTTCGCTCAACGGATGCTGATCAAACGGCTCTAACGAATGTGTTTACGGGACGCCCGGGGAGATCAATCACCAACCGCTTGATCCGCGAAATAGGGCCGATGAACGACGCAGTACAGGAGTTTCCTCTTGCGACTGCCGCGCTATCGCCGATCAAGGATAAAACCGAAGGTCTGGGAGACTTTATCCCTCTCTGGGCGGGTCAGTCCGCCGCTCTTGGTCGAGATGGGGCCGCTGGCGCCTTCACGACTGCGCTGGCCGCCGATACCCAGCGTCTTCTGAAAAACTTGTCCGCTTCGACCAAAGGCGGGATAAAAAATTCGGATCGCGATGCGCAACATTGCGGCCAATTCGGCCAAAACCTGGCTGACCACTGAAGGTACCACTGAAGGCACAATGGAGATGATCATGAAAATCTATGAATACAGAGGGTTCCCGAATCCATCGCGCATTCGGATCGCGCTGGGTGAGAAACACGCAGCGGACAAGGTAGAGTTCATCACGGTTGATGTGCCTAAAGGCGAACACAAGGAGCCGGCGTTTCTCGCCAAAAACCCAAGTGGCGTAGTGCCGGTTCTTGAACTGGACGATGGCACAATGATCGCCGAGTGCACCGCGATTACCGAGTATATCGACCATGTTTTTGCCGGGCCATCGCTGACCGGATCAACCCCAATCCAGCGCGCCAAGATTCATATGATGCAGCGCCGCGCCGAGGCATACTTGCTGGAACCCGTTAACGCTTATTTCCACCACGCAACCCCCGGTCTCGGGCCGAGGCTCGAAACCTACCAGAACAAAGAATGGGGAGAGAAACAGTATGAGCGCGCTATTGACGGCATGCGCTACTTCGACAAGGTGCTCAGCCAAAACGCATATGTAGTCGACGATGAATTCTCCATGGCGGATATCACTCTCTTCGCCGGTCTTCTGTACGCCGATTTTGTGAAACTTGCGATCCTGACTGAGTGCAAGGCCCTGCTCGCCTGGCGTCAGAAGGTAGCGCAACGCCCAAGTGTTGCTTGTTGTTAATCCGAAAGATATTGAAGATGAGCAATACTAAACCCGATATAATTCTCCCGAAAGGCATGCTGATCGGCAACGCCATTGTCACCACGCGTGATTGCATAGGTGTGATCGATCCGGCTTCAGGCAAGCATTTCGCAGATGCTCCGAATGCGAGCCAAGCGGACCTTGACGCTGCGGTCGCGGCCGCCAAAGCAGCCTTCCCCGCCTGGAGCGCCAGGACCTGGGCGGATCGCGCCGAAGTGCTGACCCGATATATCGAGGCTATTCGCGCCGATATCGATAATTTGGCGGCACTTCTCGTTTGTGAGCAAGGCAAACCTTTTCAGAAAGCCCGGTCGGAGGTCACTTCCGGTCTCAATTTTTTCTCCGCGTATCGGGGGATGGAGCTGCCGGTCGAAGTGATCGGCGATGCCGGGACACAACGCGTCGAGGTGCGCCGCATTCCCTTGGGTGTGGTGGGAGCCATTACCGCCTGGAATTATCCGGTCTTGCTGGCGCTTTGGAAAATCGGCCCGGCGCTGATCACCGGCAACACGCTGGTATTGAAACCATCGCCATACACTCCACTCAGCGTGCTACGGCTCGGGGAGTTGGCGAAGGATATCCTGCCGCCGGGGGTGCTCAATGTTGTTTCCGGCGGCGATGAACTCGGTCGCTGGATGACCGATCATCCGGACATCAGCAAGATCGCATTCACCGGTTCGACCGGTACGGGCAAAAAGATCATGGCTTCCGCCGCGACCACGCTCAAGCGTATCACTCTCGAACTCGGCGGCAACGACGCCGGAATCATTTTGCCGGACTTCGATGTGAGCGCCCAGGTTGAGGATCTGTTCTGGACATCCTTCTCAAATTGCGGACAGGTCTGCGCTTCGATCAAGCGCTTGCTGGTGCACGAAAGCCGGATGGATCAGGTCTGCGATGGCCTGGTCGACGTGGCCAAGAAGGTTAAGATCGGCGCCGGGTTCGATTCCGGAGTCGAGATCGGCCCAATGCAAAATCGAATGCAGTACGACAAGGTCAAGAAGCTCATCGAGACCGCCGGTGACGTTGGACGGATAATCCATAGTGGCACGATCCCGAATCGAGACGGCTATTTCCTTCCGCTCACGATTGTTCGAGATGTCGATCCCGACAGCGAGTTATGGCGTGAAGAGCAATTCGGCCCCATCCTGCCGATTCGGTCCTATCGAGATATTGATACGGCAATTGCCGAAGCGAACGACTCAAACTATGGTCTTGGCGCTTCCGTATGGGGAGTCGATCTGGCAGCAGCCGAAGCGGTGGCCCGCCGCCTGCACGCGGGTTCCGTCTGGACGAATACGCATCCGGCGATGAGACCGGACATCCCTTTTGGCGGAATCAAGCAATCGGGTTACGGCGTCGAATTCGCACGATACGGTTTAGCCGAATATACCAACGTTCAAGTCATCAATGTTAAACGGTCAGGTTGAGCGATAGTATTGCTCCGCTTCGCCCCGCACAGCACCAGGGACAGGCAGCGGATCGCTTATACGGCCTGGCTTCGAAATCTCCGCTGCGAGTCTGCTCAAGAGCATTACGCGCCGGCTCGGCGATGCCCGGGTCGCAGCGGAACTCGATTTTGCCATCGGCGACCGTCCGCACCATATCTTCGGTCAGATAACGTCAGTCGTCTGATGGGTTCATTTGCGTGTGCCGCCAGCGCTATGCAGATCAGAGTCACCGCCAAATCAGCCTTTCGGACGCCGGTCAATCACGCGCCGCGATTTCCCGGTTTGGGTGCGTTCGATGGAATTCGGCGGAAGCACCGTAACCTTGGTGCTGATGCCCACCATGACTTTGATGCGATGCTGTAACGAGCGGCTGATGTCTTCTACTGCGCTGGACGGCATGGCGGCCTCGGCAGGCTGTAGTTCTGTCAGCACCTCCACTTCGTCCAGTTTGCCTGCACGGCTCACCAGCAGTTGATAGAGCGGTGACAGCTTGCCGTGCTGCAAGACCAGCTCCTCAATCTGCGTGGGGAACAGGTTCACACCCCGGATAATCAGCATATCGTCGCTGCGCCCGACTATCTTGCCGATGCGGCGGAAAGCGCGCGCGGTCGGCGGCAGCAGGCGCGTCAGGTCGCGGGTGCGATAACGTATCACCGGGAAGGCCTCTTTGGTGAGCGAGGTAAACACCAGTTCGCCTTCTTCGCCATCGGGCAGCGACTCACCCGTTTCAGGGTCTATCACTTCGGGGTAAAAATGGTCTTCCCATACCACCGGGCCGTCTTTGGTTTCGATGCACTCGCTGGCGACGCCCGGTCCCATCACTTCGGACAAACCATAAATATCCACTGCATCGATGTCTGCACTGGTTTCTATCTCGCGGCGCATGGCCTCGGTCCACGGCTCCGCGCCGAATATGCCGATTTCCAGTGAACTCTCGCGCGGTTCGACCCCCTGGCGGACAAACTCTTCAATGATCACCTGCATGTAGGACGGTGTCACCATGATGATGCGCGGCTTGAAATCCCGAATCAGTTGCACCTGCTTTTCCGTTTGCCCGCCCGACACCGGAATCACCGTACAACCCAGCCGCTCGGCGCCATAATGCGCACCCAGCCCGCCAGTGAACAGGCCATAGCCATACCCGATATGCACGATGTCGCCGGCGCGCCCGCCGGCAGCCCGGATGGAGCGGGCCACCAGGCCGGCCCAGCGGTCGATGTCTCCGGCGGTGTAGCCCACCACTGTGGGTTTGCCGGTGGTGCCGGACGACGCATGAATCCGTGCGATCCTTGCCTGGGGTACCGCGAACATGCCAAAGGGATAGTTGTCGCGCAGGTCCTGCTTGCATGTAAAGGGGAATTTCGCCAGATCCTTGATCTCTTTCAGGTCGTCCGGGTGCACGCCCTTCGCGTCAAAAGCCTTGCGGTAATGCGACACATTTTGATAGACGTGATTCAATGTGGTCTTGAGCCGCTGTATCTGCAAAGCGGTAATTTCATCGCGGCTGGCGCGTTCGATGGGATCAAGCAGTTCTGCGGGCGCAGTGTTGGGGTGGGCGGACATCCATGTCTCCTCTGGACAGCCTTCAGTTGTGCGGATGGTCTTCGTCGAAATCGATCACCAGCTTGTCTGTGACCGGATAGCTCTGGCAGCACAGCACGAAACCGCGTGCCACTTCGTAATCTTCCAGTGCAAAGTTGCTATCCATGTCTACCTCGCCCTGCACCACCTTGGCTCGGCAACTTGAACATACCCCGCTCTTGCAGGAATAGGGTATCTCCAGTCCGGCTTTGAGTGCCGCATCCACCAGATTGTTCCGGTTTTTTTGCATTACAAAGCTGTGCCGCGTGCCGTCCAGGATGATTTCGACCTGGCACGCATCGTTGCCAGGCGCAGGCGGACGCGAGGTGTGCAAAATGCGCGGTGTACCATCTTGAAGGACTGCGCCAAACCGCTCGATCCTGATGCGCGACTGCTCCACGCCCTTGTCTTGCAGCGCCTGTGCGGTGGCCAGCATCATATCCTCCGGGCCGCAAATGAAGGCGGCATCCATGCTTGCAGGGTCCAGCCAACGACTCAACAGTTGGCTGCATTTTTCATAGTCGATGCGGCCATTGAACAAAGGGATTTCCTGTGACTCCCGGCTCATGATCCACACCAGATTGAAGCGCTCCAGATAGGTATCCTTGAGGTCTTCAAGTTCCTCCTTGAACATCACACTGCTCGAAGCGCGGTTGCCATATACCAAAGTTACGCTGGTTTGCGGTTCGGCAAACAGCGCCGTCTTGATGATCGACAGCACCGGCGTGATGCCGCTGCCCGCAGCAAAGGCTGCAATATTGCGGGGAATCTGCGGCGTCAGAGGAATATTGAAATTGCCTTGCGGCGGCATCACCTCAATGACCATGCCGGGCAATAAATTCTCTGCCGCCCAATTGGAAAAAACTCCACCCGCAACGCGCTTGATGGCAACCCGCAACCGCCTGTCCTGTACCGCTGCGCAGATGGAGTATGAGCGCCGCAATTCCTGCCCGTCCAGCGTTGTGCGCAACGTGAGGTACTGGCCCTGCTTATAAGCAAATACCTGCGACAAGTGTTCCGGCACAGCGAAGGTCAAGGCCACCGCATCGCGCGTGACAGCCTGAATGTCGCTGACCTTGAGAGCGTGAAACTGGTGCGAGGTCACAGGTATTCTTCAATCCCCAATGTTCAATGGTTCAATGCGGCTTGAAATAATCAAAAGGCTCCAGGCAATCATTGCACTGGTACAACGCCTTGCAGGCAGTGGAACCGAACTGGGACAACAAACGTGTCTTGCGCGAAGCGCAGCGTGGGCAAGGTACGGCCACGCGGCTGAGTCTGAGCGTCAGCGCGGTGATGTCGATCACTTGAGCATTGTCGGCACCCGTTGCGCGCAACACCGGCGGCGCGATGCCGTAGGCGCGCAAAGCTTCACGAGCGGCGGGAGTCATCCAGTCGGTGGTCCAGGCCGGCGACAACAGGGTGCGTACCTCGACTTCATCAATTCCATGAGCATGCAGGACACTGCGAATTGACTCCGCAATCACTTCGGTAGCGGGACAACCCGAATAGGTAGGGGTGACGATCACCAGCAGGGATGGCACGCGTGATGCGCGACCCGCCTCGTCCTGCCAGCGAACATCGCGCACGATGCCCAGGTCAATCACCGACACCACCGGCACTTCAGGGTCCATCACTTCACCCAGCCAGGCAAGAATTGTTTCCCGACTGGCGAGCGGCCTGGCCTGTGCCACAAAAGCGGCGCTCACCACTGCGCTCCGGGATAGGCGCGTTGCATGAATTGCAACGCGGTGAGCAGGCGGCCCAGGTGTTCTGAATGAACACCCAGCTTGCCGCCCCGCTGGTGGCCTGTGTAAGTGGGTGTGGTTAACCCGGCACGGCCAAGCACCGTTTCCACATCGGCACGCCACGCGGCTGCGAGGCTTGATGCAGCAGGCGCCACGCCAGCCGAGGCGCATTGCGCGTCGATTGCATCGGAGTCAAACCACTCATTGGTGTAAGGCCAGAGCATATTCACGGCATCCTGCATGCGTGCGTGGCTCAGCGCTGTGCCATTGCCCAAGGCGATCATCAGCCCGGCGCTGCGTTCGACGTGGTAACGCACTTCTTTAACGGCTTTTTGCGCGATCTCCGCGATGCGTGGGTCGCTGGACTCACACAAGCCCGCCAGCAGTTGCCGGTGCCATGCGTCGAACAAAAACTGGCGCGCCACGGTATTGCCATAGTGGCCGTTGGGTTGCTCGACCAGCAGCAGATTGCGAAAGTCCAGGCCATCCCGGCCAAAGGCCAGCGCGTCTTCGTCACGGCCACGGCCCTCCACTTCACCTGCGTACGACAGCCACAGCCGGGCTTGCCCGAGCAGGTCGAGCGCCACATTGGTCAGCGCCAAATCCTCTTCCAGCGCCGGCCCGTGACCGCACCACGCAGCAAGCTGCTGCGACAGCACCAGGCAGTTGTCGCCGAGACGCAGCAGGTACTGGAATTTGTGGCTCATACGCATGCGGCCTTAGAGGTTTTTTACACCGTCCGGTGTGGGAAAAAAAGTGGGATGGCGGTAGACCTTGCTTTGCGCGGGATCGAACAAAGCTTCTTTGTCGCCGGGGCTGCTGGCCACGATGTCGGCGGCGCGCACCGCCCAGATGCTTACGCCCTCATTGCGCCGGGTATATACATCGCGCGCGTGGTGGATGGCGCTGGCGCCATCCACCGCGTGCAGGCTGCCCACATGCTTGTGCGCCAGGCCATGCTGGCTGCGAATGAAGATTTCCCATAAGGGCCATTCGGGTTTTACGTCGTTTGATGTCATGTGGCCCCCTGCATATCCGACTGTTCCTGTTTGGCTGCATAAGCACTCATGGCCTCACGGAACCATGCGCCCTCTTCCCAAGCCTGGTTGCGGGCGGCCAGCCGCTCCTGGTTGCAGGGGCCTTTGCCATTGACCACATTAAAAAACTCTTCCCAGTCAATCGCGCCGTAATCGTAATGACCGCGCGCTTCATTCCACTTGAGATCGGCATCCGGCAGCGCCAGGCCCAAAAACTCGATCTGCGGCGCCGTCTGGTCGATGAACCGCTGACGCAGTTCGTCGTTGCTGTTTTGCTTGATCTTCCAGGCCATCGACTGGGCGCTGTTGGCGGACAGTTCATCGGGCGGGCCGTGCATCGCCAGGGACGGCCACCACCAGCGGTTGAGCGCATCCTGCGCCATCGCTTTTTGTTCTGGCGTACCTTTGCAAAGCGCCTGCATGATGTCAAAGCCCTGACGCTGGTGGAACGACTCTTCCTTGCACACACGCACCATCGCCCTGGCATACGGGCCGTAGGAGCAGCGGCAAAGCGGGATCTGGTTGACGATGGCGGAGCCGTCCACCAACCAGCCTATGGCCCCGATATCGGCCCAGGTCAGTGTCGGGTAGTTGAAGATGCTGGAATACTTGGCCTTGCCGGAAAGCAAATCGAGGTAAGTCTGGTCGCGCGTCACGCCCAGCGTTTCTACGGCGCTGTAGAGATACAGGGCATGGCCGGCTTCGTCCTGCACCTTGGCCAGGAGGATGGCTTTGCGCTTGAGGGTGGGCGCGCGGGTGATCCAGTTGGCTTCGGGCAGCATGCCCACGTATTCCGAGTGGGCATGCTGGGATATCTGCCGCACCAGTGTTTTACGGTAAGCCTCGGGCATCCAGTCCTTGGGCTCCGTCTTGATGCCGGCGTTGATTCTTTCCTGAAATGCCCGTTCTTGCGGCTCCATCTGGTCGAGGGTTTTGACTGCTTTCGCGCCGGTTTCCACAAGTTGTGCATACATATCAAGCTCCGTTGCAGGTTTGCCGATCCGGGTCGAATGACCACAAAGTATGCGAATATTAACGATACAAAGGACTCATGCAATTGAATTTCATGTATCGCTTTGGCGAATGAGGAGCATGGTGCGCCACAAGATTTCGAATGTCCAGATTTCAGCCAAGGTCGCCAGAGTGCGGCGCGGCCTGGTATTGAGAGCCAATTCACTGCTGATTACGCTTTACGGCGATGCCATTGCCCCCCGCAGGCAATCTGTCTGGCTGGGCAGCTTGATCAGCTTGAGTGAGTTGTTCGGGCTGTCTCCCAGGCTGGTGCGAACCAGCGCATTCCGGCTTGTTGCGGACGACTGGCTGGTAGCAACACGCATTGGCCGGCGCAGCTTTTATGCGCTGTCCGACACAGGCCGGCGGCGTGTGCAGCACGCTGACCGGCGCATCTACGAATCCAGTTTCCCGGAATGGGACGGGCGTTGGACACTGGTGCTACTGGACGCTGCGATGCGCGCCAGCGAGAGGAAATATCTGCGCCGTGAATTGTTGTGGCAAGGCTTTGGCCAGGTGTCGGTGAATCTGCTCGCACATCCCCACGCGGATCACATTTCGCTTCAGGAAATCCTGAAAACAGCACCCGCTGGCGAGCGCGTTGCGGTACTGAGCGCCGCCAGTATTGCGGCGTATTCACGTAAGCCCTTGCAATGCATCATGGCGGAAAGCTTCAAGCTGACCGAAGTGGCGCAGGCGTGGCGGCAATTTATGGCGCGGTTTGAGCCTATGCTTGCAGCGCTTGAAAATTTGAATCCGGCGGAAACTTTTTTTGTGCGTACCCTGCTCATCCATGAATATCGCAGGGTTTTGCTGCGTGACCCCAATCTGCCAGAAGCCTTGTTGCCAGCGGACTGGCCCGGGGTACAGGGCAGACAATTGTGTATCGCTTTGTACCGTGGTTTGCTGGCCGGCAGCGAAGCGTTTTTATGCGCTCATATGGAGGCTGCCGAAGGGTCGTTCAAAAAAACTCCACGCGCTATCAGCCAACGCATGTTGCGAGACTAAAATTTTATTTCAGCAGGAATTTGCGCACCACGGCAACCTGCGCTTCATCCATCAGCATCGGCGCATGGCCGACTCCTGGTATTTCAGCGCTTTCAGCATGCGGGCCGCGCTGCCTCATCTGCGCCACAGTCTCCGGTCGCAGCAAATCCGACTCGGCGCCGCGTATCACCAATGTCGGGCAACGGATAGCGTCGTAGATCGGCCACAATTCCAGGTCCTGACCCTCTCCCCGAAACTGCCGGAACGGCTCGGCAATGCCGGGGTCGTAGCGGAACTCGATCTTGCCGTCGGCGCCGGTACGCACCACATGCTCGGTCAGGTGCCGCCACTGCGCATCGGTAAACTGTCCGAAAGTTGCGCTGACCGCGCGCACAAACTGCTCCGCTTGTTCCATTGATTCGAAACGCGGGTCCTTGCCGACATACTGGGCAATACGCACCATCGACACCGCCGTTACCACCGGCCCGGCATCGTTCAGCACCAGCCGGCTGATGGGGGTATTGGCCTGGGCCGCCAGCGCCATGCCGATCAGCCCGCCCATCGACGTGCCGACCCAATGCACCTGCTCGACATCCAGCCGCGCGATCAGCGTCACCATGTCCGCCAGGTACTGTTCTATTCTGTACTGCGGCTTATCGACAAGCCAGTCGCTGAGGCCGCGACCAACCACGTCGGGGCAGACCACGCGGTACTTAGCCTCCAGCGCCTGGGCGAGAAAATCGAAGTCGCGCCCGCAGCGCGTCAGGCCATGCACGCACACCAGCACCTTGGGGTTGTGCGGCTCGCCCCATTCGGTATAGGCCACGCGGTGCAGTCCGGTGGGATTGGCGCATAGTACGCTGCGCTGGCGCATCGGAGGCATACGGGTATTCCTTCCTGGTTAAAGTCTATACGGGAAAATACTCAGGCACATAATATACGACCATTCAGGCCTGCCACGCGCTTGAAGGCGCTATCTCCGCTCAGGAAAATATGCGCCGCGCCCAACTGCAGGCAGCATGCCGCCTGCAAGGCGTCCGGTGTCCGCAGCCCCTGTTTGACGCGAATGACAGCCGCCAGTTCCACCACATCCCTGGTCAGTTCCACCCAGACCAGATCAGGCCGGGCGAAAAAAGCATCGAACGCCGCCAATGTCTCCATGTCGCCGACCTTCATCGGCCCAACCCGACACTCCAGCCAAGTCAGCCGACTTACCGCCGCCCCCAGCGTTGAGTGTTTCCTGGCGAGTACAGCAAGTTCCTTGCGCACCTTGGCAGCGAACGGCTCCTTGCCCTCAATCAGGTAGATCAAGGCGCTGGCGTCGAAGAAAGCAATCACCAGTCGCGCTCGGCCTTGAGACCGGCGTCTATCCGCGCCTTGCTGCGCTTGCCGGTGGCCGGTTGGGACAGCAGCCACTGCACGGCGGTCATCCCGCTCGGCATTGTCACCCTGCCGTGAGCGAGTCGCTGATACTCGTCCTCGGATAACACCACAGCCGCCGGCTTGTTGCGCTTGACGATATGCACCGGGCCGCGCCGCAGACCATCTTCAATGGCAGCCATGCCGCGGCGCTTGAGTTCAGCAACAGTAAGTGTATTCATGCGACCTCCAGGGCGGTACTGAAATTTACGAATATGATACCGAATACAGTACTTAACGGCAACACGAATTTCAACGCTTAACAGGTGACGCATATTGCGTTTCGGCACGAATACTGTAATGTTTAACGCTTGTCCGCCACAGATATGGGTCAGTGGTAGGAAGTATTCATCCTTGGGAATCCGGATATACACCGAAATCGACGTCGTCATTATGGTTAGGCCGCACCTGCGGTCGTACACGACTTCCAAGGCCACCAAAGACTAGGAAGCTTATGCGTAACCTCTCCCCCAACGCCCAACTCGTCTCTGACATCTTCGACGAAGTCGCCAAAGGCAATGGCGCGCCCTTTTGGGAGGCGTGCCACGATAATGTCGTTTGGCGCACTATAGGTGAAGGCTCCTGGAGTGGTGAGTTCTCGGGCAAGCAAACCATCATCGACGAGGTGTTCCGCCCACTGGATCGCGCTCTCGTTGAACGAGCCACTATCCCCACCCGCTTAATCGATGGCGGCGATGTCATCGTTCTGCAAGCCAGAGGAAAGAATCTGACCCGCGACGGTCAACGCTACGACAACGACTATGTCTTCGTGATCCACTTCGAGGATGGAAAGATCGTCCGATACGAGGAATATTGCGACACAGAATTGATCGCGCGTGTCTTGCCCGACCGCATTGCAGCCAAGTCGATCCCCATATCCAAGTGAGTATACGTAGCGATGTAGGTGTGCGGCCTCTCTTTCCATCGAGCGGACTGCTTCCGGGCTGCGCCCTCCAGCAGCCGCTCATGTCACACGTTGACTGCCTTGAAAAAACTCCTCATTAGTTTTGCTTTTGCAATTGTGATCGCATTTCCCGTCTACGCGGGGTTTGCCGACTTCTTCAACGGGGTCGAGATTGGAGCCCCACTGCCCGAGAACGACCTGCAGTTTCTCGGCGCTACGGCGGCAACGGCTGATCACATCGTACTCATCGACTTTTGGGCCACATGGTGCGAGCCATGTCGGGAATCCATTCCAAGGTTGAACATGTGGCACGAGAAATTTGGCGCCAAGGGTCTGGTCATCATCGGCGTATCCCAGGAATCAAAAAAGGTGGTTGATCCGTTCTTGGGAAAACTCCCGATGCACTACGCTACAGCCATTGAAGGATCGAAAAGCCTGCACAAAGCACTGGGCATCAAAGCCCTTCCCTACGCCATCTTTGTCAATCGTGCGGGCAAGATCGTGTGGCGCGGCCAACCGTCCGAGATCACCGATGAACTCATCTTGTCATTGCTCGCGAAGTGATGCAGGCCAACCCATCACGCGCAGTAAGGAAGTAAATTGCCTGCCTTGGATGAAACCTCGCAGCCCCTGTATGGAGCTAACACTGAAATGCAAATTCCTCCGATCATAGTTCCATTTCAAGGTGGATGCGCCTGTGGTGCCTTGCGCTATGAATGTGCTGAGGCGCCTCTCGCCATGTTCAATTGCCATTGCCGGGATTGCCAGCGCGCAAGCAGAGGGGCCTTTGTTACTGTTGCGTTGATTAGCGAATCCGCTCTGCGCCTGCTGCAGGGCCAGCCCAAATACCATCGGGTCGTGGGTGAAGCAGGACGTTGGACGGATCGCGGTTTTTGCCCCGATTGCGGTACGCCGCTATTCGCAAAGGGCGAGATAGCCCCTGGTGACATTTCCATTAAGCCGGGAAGTTTGGACGATTCGTCCTGGTTCAAGCCGACCATCGACACATGGGTACCAAGTGCACCAGCTTGGCTGCATCTCAATCCCGGACTGCCTAAATCGAACAAAACACCCAATGTCATCCGTGGCCCCAAGCGATGACTCAAGCCTCTTTGCACCCGAACTTTCAATAGGCTATCCATGCAAATAAGCCACGAAACGTACGAGCAAACACAACAGCGTCTGCTGCAGGTTATTCACGCCGCTGAGTTCGTTGTACATCCGGGGCTATACGCATACCGAGAATACCCGGTCACGGAATTTCCAACTTCTGCGGTGGCGCAGGCGCTTGCCTTTGTTCGTGATGATGAGGTTTGGAGTGTCCTTGCTGCGGCTGAACCAAATACGGCGCAGCCCTTTGTTCTTTTCTCGTTCCATTTCAAGCTTGGCCTCGACAACTCCGGCTTTGTTGGCTGGCTTGCGTCGCACATAAAGGCAAAATTTGGCTCTGGCATCCTGGTCGTCTGTGGCTGTAACTCGTCACGCGGTGGCATCTTCGACTACTGGGGCGCACCTGCCGCAGTCGGTCAAGCTGTTATCGCAGAGATTGAGACTCTACGAGCAGTTGGCCAAGATGCCTGACTTGTCCGTCAGCCCTTACCTGTAGCAATACTTAATTTGGAGGAACCATGCAACTCATCGGAATGCTCGACTCACCTTACGTTCGCCGCGTGGCTGTCTCGCTGCAATTGCTCGGTCTGGCCTTTGAGCATCGTTCAATTTCTGTTTTCAGTACCTTCGAACAGTTTCATCAGATCAACCCTGTGGTCAAAGCGCCGTCGCTGGTCTGCGACGACGGCGAGGTGTTGATGGATTCGACGCTGATCCTGGAGTACGCCGAAGGTCTTGCCGCTACCGGGAAATCGCTGATCCCCACCGGCGCCACAGAGCGCCAGCACGCGCTGCGATTGACCGGCCTTGCGCTCGCCGCCTGCGAGAAAAGCGTGCAGATTGTCTACGAACGCAACCTGCGCCCGGCTGAAAAGCTGCATCAACCCTGGGTGTCCAGGGTCACGGGGCAGCTTCTTGCCGCCTGCGACGCACTCGAATCAGAACTGCTTCGTCAGCCCCTTGCAGTCACCCGCGAGAGCATCAACCAAGCCGGCGTCACTACTGCGGTCGCGTGGTATTTCATGCAGGCCATGTTGCCCGAGGTGGTGAGCGCGGCAAACTATCCGGCGCTGCACGATTTCTCAGCCCATGCAGAGCAACTCCCCGAGTTCCAGGCAGCGCCACACGGCGCCTCCACCTACCGTCGTTGAAATATTCAGGCAACATCACGGAAACCCGCACTGATCACCGCTTCACCAATGGCTTCACGCCAAACAGACTGCCGCCTTCGCGCACCGCCTGCTGAATTTTCCTGAACATTCCATCCCGGTCCCGATACACGGCGTCGACAAAATTCTTAGGCGAGGTTGTCTTTGGGTCGTATTGCGTACTCCAGCCCGACATCTCCAGCACGATGGGGATTAACGCCAAGCCCTTTTCCGTCAGTGTGTACAGCTCTTTGCGGCCATCGCTTTCATGCGGCAGCTTTGTCACGATGCCCTTGCGCTCCAGATGCGCCAGGCGCGCGGCCAGCACGTTGGTGGCTATGCCTTCACCGGATTCGAGGAATTCTCCGTAGGTTCTTTTCCCCCAAAACACGATATCACGCACGATCAGCAGTGACCATGCGTCGCCGAACGACTCCAGCGCAAGACCATGCGTCGCCGAACGACTCCAGCGCAAAGTTGACCGGGCAATGTGATTTGTTTTCCGCACGTTTCATGGGTAGCAATATAACATACTTGCATTATAAAAGTAAGTTTGATATGCTTTTCCAAACCGCCCGACAACCCCCACTCTAAGGAGCTAACAACAATGCCCAGCGACACCAATACCGTCCGGCTTCACCGTGTATTACGCGCACCGCCTGAACGTGTGTTCCGGGCATTTCTCGATCCCGACGCAAAGGCAAAATGGCTTCCGCCGCACGGGTTCACCGGCAAGGTACACCACATGGACGCGCGTGTTGGTGGCGGTTACCGCATGTCGTTCGCAAATTTCAGCACCGGCAAGAGCCACTCATTTGGCGGTAACTACACTGAAATTACGCCACATGAGCGCATACGGTACACCGACAAGTTCGAAGACCCCAACGTGCCGGGCGAGATGCAGGTCACCATCTCACTGCGTGCGGTCGCCTGCGGTACCGAGCTGAGTATTGTTCAGGAAGGGCTGCCGACAGCGATTCCCCTCGAGTTCTGCTACCTCGGCTGGCAGGAATCGTTACTGCTGCTTGCACAGCTTGTTGAGCCGGAAATCCCGGATGGGGCATAGATCACCATGTTCCGCTCAATCACAGACGGATTGTCGCCAACCCATAGCAGCCGGGGAACTTTGCCATTCGGCAGCGTGCATTTCAACAGAAATGTTTGGCGTCATGAACACGCTGCCCGAGGCAATTGAAAATCGTTTGCTCGAGGGCAAGTGCCTATGCGGAGCAGTTCGTTACACTGTGAAAGACGAGTTCGTCTATGCGCTGAACTGCCATTGCTCGAAATGCCGCCGTGCGACCGGGTCTGCCTTCAAACCTTTCGCCGGCATCGAGCGGCATAAGCTCAGTATTATCGAAGGCAAGGACACTCTTCTTATCTTTGGTGAAGTGAACGCCCACGACGTTCACTGCAAGAAGTGCTGCTCATACCTTTATTCGGTTGTCCGCGATGGTGCATTTGTCCACGTCACTATGGGGACTCTCGCCGACTGTCCTTCCATCCACCCCACTGCACACATTTTCGTCGGCTCAATGGCTGCTTGGTTCACAATTTCTGATCAACTGCCTCAATATCAGGAGTTCAGGTAACAAATCCCCCAAATAATTACTGTTCATAAAGGAGAAGGTAATGCCAAAGCTGCGTGTACAAAGTTTTTCCGTGTCCATTGACGGATTCGGCGCCGGGCCGAATCAAAGTCTTGAGAATCCGCTTGGTGTTGGTGGAACTGCGCTCCACAAATGGTTCTTCCCTACCAGAACGTTTCAGCGGATGTTCGGAAACGCTGACGGTACTACCGGTATTGACGACGACTTCGCTAGGCGCGGGTTCGACAACATCGGCGCATGGATTCTCGGTCGCAACATGTTTGGACCGATACGCGGACCGTGGCCAGACGCAGAATGGAAGGGCTGGTGGGGTGACACACCACCGTATCACACGCCTGTGTTTGTACTGACCCACCACGCGCGCGAGTCCATCACGATGAAGGGCGGCACCACGTTCCATTTTGTCGCGGATGGTATCCACAGTGCGCTAAAGCGCGCCACCGAGGCGGCGAATGGGTTGGATATTCGCCTCGGCGGCGGTGTCGCCACGATCCAGCAATACTTGCATGCCGGGCTGGTAGATGAGGTACACCTTGCCATCGCCCCTGCCCTTCTGGGTTCGGGAGAAAAGCTATTCGCCGGTATCGACATGCCCTCGCTAGGCTACGAATGCGCTGAGCATGTGGCTACACAGAATGCAACACATGTCGTTCTTAAAAAAGGCTAGAAAATATTGATTACCGCAACAGGCCGCCAAATGGGCGGGAATCCAACCATTCCCCGGAGAAAACCATGTCAAAAGCACTCATACAACCCTATCTTTTCTTTGGCGGCCGCTGCGAAGAAGCCGTTGAGTTCTACCGTACCGCACTGGGCGCGCAAGTCGACCTGCTGATGCGCAATACGGACAACCCCGAGCCGCCGCCACCCGGCATGCTCCCGGCCGGCTTTGAAAACAAAGTGATGCACACGGCCTTGCGCATCGGGGAAACCATCCTCATGGCTTCAGATGGACTATCGGAAGGCGTCAATTTCAGCGGATTTTCGCTCTCGCTCTCGGTAGCCAGCGAAGCCGAGGCTGACCGCGTCTTCGCCGCGCTGGCCGAGGGTGGCCAGATAAAGATGCCATTAGGCAAAACATTCTGGTCGCCACGCTTCGGCATGCTCACGGATCGTTTTGGCGTCGGCTGGATGGTCAATGTCGCACCTTGATTATCTGCCTACAGTCTGATTCCGTGATCGCTCTACAACTAACCGCATCGCGGCCCCTTGACATGAACGCTGACAAATATTCAGGAGAAAATCGTGCAGAAAATGACGCTTTGCCTGTGGTTTAATGATCAGGCGGAAGAGGCAGTAAAGCACTACACAACTATTTTTAAACACTCGGAGATCGGCGTCATAACCCGGTATGGCAAGGAGGGTTTTGAATTCCACAAAAAACCTGAAGGCGCCGTAATGACAATAAGTTTCAAAATAAACGGGATGAACTTCACCGCCCTGAATGGCGGCCCGCAATTCCGGTTTAACGAAGCCGCTTCCATAGTTGTTGAATGCGATGCTCAAGATGAAATTGATTATTTTTGGGCCAGGCTATCTGAAGGCGGTGAAGAAGGTCCGTGCGGCTGGCTGAAGGATAAATTCGGCGTTTCCTGGCAAATCGTACCGGCAATTCTTTCGACGCTGCTGAGCAGTGCCGACACCCAGAAATCACAGCGAGTAACCAAAGCGTTTCTTCAAATGAAAAAATTCGACATCGCGGGCTTGCAACAGGCTTACGATGGCGCTTAAGGAAACACTGAACGCAACATAGGAGCAATACCATGTACATCCCCCCCAACTTCGGAACCGTTACACCATATTTCTTCGTACATGAAGCGGATCGTTTCATCGATTTCATGGTGCAAGGACTGGGCGGCATGGAAAGCCTCCGGCATCTGCGCTCTGATGGGCGCGTCGCTAATGCACAAGTCAGGATCGGCGCCACCACGGTGATGATCAGCGAGGCATCAACCGCCTACCCGCCCATGCCTGCGGCCTACTACCTGTATGTCGAAGACGCGCAAGCAGCCATGAACAAGGCACTTGCACACGGGGCCACCCTTGAGATGGAAGTATCCGACATGCCCTACGGCGACCGTCAGGGCGGCATTCGGGACACCCACGGAAATATCTGGTGGATTTCGCAACGAATAGTGCATGAGCCATATACGAACTAATTCGCAGGACGCGCCGCCATGTGATGCAGTTAAAGCACAGCCAACCCATACTGCCGTGCACGAACCGTCGCACGGCAGTAGTTCGCAGCCTTAATGACCACCCGTGATTGAAACACCGCTGGCTGCTGTTGCGCTTCCAGCGGCCAACATTACGCCTATGCCCTGGTCGTTTTCGATATCTGCCTTTTCGATCTCGGGCAGATTATCCCGAACGTCATGGCCATCATGATCCTTGACCTTGCCGGTTTTGAGGTCGTCTCGCGTTTTCGCCAGCATGTCGGCCGGGCTTTGCTTGGTCTTGTCAGGTTTGGCGCCATCGTCGTCAATTTTTTCCACGCTGTCTTTGGCTTCTTTCGACAGTGATTCCACGGCGCACTGGATTTTCGCGGCATCGGTGGACTTGGTCTTGCAGACCGCATCGTCCTGGGCCATCGCGGAAATGGTGGTCAGCAGGGAGGCCAGTTTCTTTTCCTCGGGCTTGGCCGTGACCAAGTTATTCGGAGATTTCGGCTCGGCCTCGTAGGCGCTCTTGTCGCCGCCGAATACCGTTGCCACAATCAGCGCATTGGCGTTGGCAACCGCCTTGGCGGTCAGGGACACGGCCTTTTCCGCCACTGCCGACGCCATATCGGTGGCCGGAGTGACGTTCTGGGTCTTGACGGTGCTGGAGTCAGCAACGATGGCGCGCAACTTGAAGCTGGGACCGGGTGTCACGTCCGCCTTGGTCGCCTCATCTTCCATGCGTGTCTGGCCGTCAGCGCTGGGTGTCACGACGATCTTGACAGGCTCGCTGCATGCGCTCGTCCAGCTCAAAGTGTAGGCGCCCTTGGCCTTGCCTCCGGTGCCGTCGCCGGTGGTGTCCTGCGCCAGCGCAATCGAGCTGCTGCCGCAATACGCTGTCACCTGGGCGTGCTTCAGCAAGCCCTTGGAAGCAACACCACCGATGCTGGTGGTAGTGCTGGTGCTGGCTGCCGCCGCACCGCCGCCGCCGCCACAGCCACCCAGGCCGAGCGCAAACGCCGCCGCTACGGTTGTGGCAAGCGTCTTGATGACGAATCCTTGAATCAACTGGCTATTCATGTTGGCGCCCTCCAGAAAAAAATGTGAAGATCAGTCTACTGCCGCTGGCGAGAAAGTGTGTGTGCGGTAAGTCACGCTTAGGTAAAAATAATTTGCAGAACAAATCCGGAGTGTTGCGGCGGGATTTCGGCATAATGCCGATTTCCCGAGACGCCCTTCCTCTATCACCCGCCGCACCATGACCGATACCCGGCAACACCCCCTGCGCGGCATTTTGCTGATTCTGTCCGCGCTGTTTTTTTTCGCTGCGCTTGACGCCACATCCAAACATCTCGCGCAGAAATTCGCCGTGCCGCTGCTGGTTTGGGCGCGCTACACGTTGCACTGCATCCTGATGGTGATTTTCCTGGCGCCGTCGATGCGCATCCGGCTGATCGCCACGCAACGCCCGCTGATCCAGGTAACGCGGGCGCTGATGCTGGTAGGCACCACCGGCTTCCTGATGGCCGCCCTGCGCTTGATGCCGCTGGCCGAGACCACCGCGATCCTGTTTGTCACGCCGCTGCTGGTGGCGTTGCTGGCCGGCCCCTGGCTGGGTGAAAAAATCGGCGTGCTGCGCTGGCTGGCGGTACTGACCGGTTTCGCCGGCGCCTTGCTGATCGCCCGGCCAGGCGGCGCACTGAGCGGCCCCGGCATCCTGCTGGCGCTGACCGGCGCGGTCTGCTACAGCGTGTACCAGATCCAGACGCGCCTGCTGTCCTCGACCGAAAACACCTTCACCATGCTGTTCTACACGGCCCTGGTCGGCACCGTGGTAATGACGCTGGGATTACCGTGGTTCTGGGACGGCCCGCGACCGGACGGATTCGAAATGCTGCTGATCGCCTCGATGGGCGTCTACGGCGGCACCGGCCATTACCTGCTGACGCGCGCCTTCCGCCACGCGCCGGCGTCGACCCTGTCGCCCTTCATGTATGCGCAACTGATCTGGGCTACGCTGCTCGGCTGGCAGGTGTTCGGCCACTTGCCGGATGGCTGGTCCATCCTCGGCATGATCGTAATCGCCGGCAGCGGCCTGGCCGTGGTGCTGGTGGAACGACGCGGCAAGAAAAACCAACCCCTACCGAAAGCCAGCTCATGACAACTGCCTACCAAAAGCTCACCCACAGTTTTACCCGCCTGCATCGCTACCAGCACCTGATGTCCATCGCCGGATGGGACCAGATGACCTTCATGCCGCCCGAAGGCCGCGCAGCGCGAGCCGCCGCGATGGGCGAGATGGCGACCCTGATGCACCGCACCCTCACCGATCCGCAGATGCGGGACTGGATAGCCGCCGCCAGGAGCGAGACTCTCGACCCACTCGAACAGGCCAACCTGACCGAGATGGAACGGGCCTGGCGCAACGAAGCCGTGCTGCCCGAAGATCTAGTGGAGGCGCGCGTGCTGGCGTCCTCGCGCTGCGAGCATGCCTGGCGCACGCTGCGCCAGGCCAACGACTGGGCGGGTTTTCTGGAAAACTTCCGTGAAGTGGTGACGCTTAGCCGGCGCGCGGCCCGGCTGCTTGCGGACGCCTCGGGCGTCTCGCCTTACGACGCCATGCTGGACCTGCA
The DNA here is from genome assembly GCA_016194935.1 of Betaproteobacteria bacterium. GTDB lineage: Bacteria > Pseudomonadota > Gammaproteobacteria > Burkholderiales > Rhodocyclaceae > JACRAR01. The sequence continues at coordinate 37,089 of JACQAO010000056.1, read as the reverse complement.
CGAGCCTGGCATGCGCAGCCATCAGCTCGACAACATTTTTGGCGCAGTAAAAACCTGGCTGCCTGGAATGATCGCCACAGCACGCGAGCGGCAATCCCACACCAGCCCGATTCTGCCGCGTGGCCCGTTTCCCATTGAGTCGCAACGCGCGCTCGGCGTCAAGTTGATGGAACGGCTGGGCTTCGATTTTTCCGCCGGACGGGTCGACGTCAGCATCCATCCATTCTGCGGCGGCGTGCCGGAAGACGTCCGGCTGACGACGCGCTACCGGGAAGATAATTTTACCCAGAGCATGATGGGCATCATCCACGAAACCGGCCATGCCCGCTACGAGCAGAACCTGCCGCGCGACTGGCTCGGGCAGCCGCTGGCGCAGGCCCGCTCGATGGGCATCCACGAAAGCCAGAGCCTGTCCTTCGAAATGCAGATTGCCCGCAAGCTGGATTTTCTGACCGAACTCGCGCCCTTACTGAATGTGCATTTCGGGCGGCAAGAGGCATTCGATCCGGCCAATCTGCTGCAACTGACCACCCGCGTGCGGCCCGGACTGATCCGCGTCGATGCCGATGAAATGACCTACCCCGCCCACATCATGCTGCGTTATGAAATCGAGCGCGCCCTGATCGACGGGGAGATCGAACCCGAAGACATCCCGGCGCTATGGAACGAAAAGATGCAGGCGTATCTGGGCCTGGACACGCGCGGCAACTTCAAGGATGGCTGCATGCAGGACATTCATTGGCCGGAGGGCATCTTCGGTTACTTTCCGAGTTATGCCCTGGGCGCCATGTACGCGGCGCAGTTCTTCGCCACCATCCGCCGCTCGGCGGCGGAATCGGACAGCTTCGCGCAGGCGACGGACTGGCTGAAACAGAATATCTGGATACAAGGAAGCCGCTACGCCACTGACGAACTGGTCAGCCGCGCGACCGGTGAGACGCTCAATCCGGCCCACTTTCGCGCCCACTTGCAGAGCCGTTATCTGGGGGGCTGATCAGGCGGTATCCAGCGGCGGCGTTGCGCGATCACCCGGCGCGGCGAGCATGGCGGCGCGGCTGGCCGGAGTTTCCAGGCTGATGCGGCCCAGGGCGCCGCTGCGGTAGTCCGTCAGCAGCAGCATCGCGGCTTTTTCCAGATCGGGTTCGCCACCCTTGCCTTTCAGCAGGCAGCCACGCTTGCGGGCCACCGCTTCGAGCACAGCCGCGCCGTCGAGTTCCGCCACAGCGAAAGCGTAACGCGCGGTTAGCAGGGCGGGATAACGGCGCAGCAGGATGTCGGCGAGAAACACCGCGACTTCCTCTTCGATTACGGCATTGCGCCCCACCGCATGGCTGGCAGCGAGCATCAGACCATCGCTGGGGTGTTCGATTTTCGGCCAGAGCATGCCCGGCGTATCGACCAGTGTCATGCGCGGGCCGAGGTCGAAACGCTGCTGCGCCTTGGTGACCGCCGGTTCGTCACCCACCGCCGCCACCCGGCGCTTCACCAGCGCATTCATCAAGGTCGACTTGCCGGCATTCGGCACGCCCATGATCATCATGCGCAAGGGTTTTAGATTATCGTCACGATGCGGCGCAAGCGCCTGGCAGAGCTTGGGTACCTTGGCCACATCAGCCGGCTTCTTGCTGGACATCGCCACCGCTTTGATGCCCGGCTGGTGGTTGTAGTAGCCGAGCCACGCCTTGGTTACCAGCGGATCGGCCAGGTCGGCCTTGTTGAGTATTTTCAGGCATGGCCGCTGGCGGTGCAGGCGCAGTTCATGGATCATCGGATTGCTGCTGGCCTCGGGCAGGCGCGCATCCACCACTTCAATCACTACGTCGGTCAGCGCCATAGTCTCGGCCGCCTTCTTGCGGGCCAGAGTCATGTGACCGGGATACCATTGAATCGTCATGAGGAATCAGGCTGCTCCGGCGGCGACTACGGTAATCTGCGTGCCGAGGCACTCCACCACCTGACCCGCAAGTATTTTGGCGGTTTTGCGGCTTTCCGGTTTGCCATCGACGCTCACTTCGCCGTTCGCCACCATCAGCTTGCCTTGCCCGCCGCTGCTGGCCACGCCAGTCAGCTTCAGCAGATTGCACAGCTCGACGTGCGTATGTGTGTTATCCAGTTGAAATTCTATGGTTTGCATTTATGCCCCAGAGGGTATGGTTATCTTATACGTAACTGATGGCCGGGACGCATCATAACGTATCGTAACACCGGCTATACTTCGTCTATCCAAATCAATCGACGGCATCCCGAAGAACATGCACGAAATCAAGCCGGGGCAATCGCTCGAACTGCTGAAGGAACTGCATATCCTCACGCGCGACGGCAAGATGAACCAGGATAGCCGGCGCAAGCTAAAACAGATTTATCATCTGGCCCAATTCATCGAACCCCTGTTGGAGGAAATTCGGCAAGCGCATCCGGATATCCAGATAGTCGATCACGGCGCTGGCAAGTCCTACCTGGGCTTCATTCTTTACGATCTGTTTTTCAAATCGCAAATGAATGACGCCCGCATTTACGGCATTGAAAGACGCGATGATCTGGTCGCCAAATCACGCGATCTGGCGCTCAAGCTGGATTTTCCCGGCATGAGTTTCCTGCACCTGTCGGTGGCGGAGGCCATCGCTTCGGAGCACCTGCCGGCGCGCATCGATCTGGTCACCGCGCTGCACGCCTGCGATACTGCGACGGATGACGCGATACGCTTCGCGCTGGAAAAACAGGTGAAATTTATTGTGCTGGCCCCCTGTTGCCAGGCAGAGGTCGCGGCAGTGCTCAGGAAAAACAAGAGTAAAATGCTCATCAGTCGTGAGCATCGCGTTTTGGCCGAACTATCTCGCCATCCGCTGCATACCCGCGAGTTTGGCAGCCACCTTACCAATGTATTGCGCTGCCTGCAGCTTGAAGCGCACGGCTACCAGGTTAATGTCACCGAGTTGGTGGGATGGGAGCATTCGATGAAAAACGAACTCATCATCGCCAGTTTCAAGGATCTGCCGCGCCAGCGGCCCGCCGGGCGCTTGCAGGAATTGTTGCGAACACTGGGACTGGAGGAAATGGGGCAGCGTTTTTTTACGACAGCATGACTGACAATTCAGAATCCGAACCATACTTCCATGAGGTGACAATGTGGCAAAACCAAATTTCCAGTTTGAAAAACGTCAAAAAGAAATTGCCAAAAAGAAGAAGCACGAGGAAAAACTGAAACGCAAGCACGAAAAGAACGCGGTGCAGCCCGACACAGAAAACCCCGATCAGCCGTCTTCCGAGTCTGCGGCCCCCGCCGTCGATCCGGAATCGACATGATGCAGCCAGTCCCGCGCGCCCAGCCCTGCGGCATGGCCACTGGCGAAGCAGGCAGTCAGCAGGTAGCCGCCGGTGGGCGCTTCCCAGTCCAGCATTTCGCCGGCGCAGAATACGCCCGGCATTGAACGAATCATCAGCCGTTCATCAAGCGACTCGAAAGCCACGCCGCCCGCGCTGCTGATGGCTTCATCCAGCGGGCGGGTTGCGCTCAGGCGCAGCGGCAGCGCCTTGATGGCTGCGGCCAGCCGGACGGGATCAGCAAAATCATCCGCCGTCAGCAGTTCCCGCAGCAAGCCGGTCTTCACCCCTTTGATGTTCAGGCGACTCTGCAAATGGCTGGAAATCGAACGGGAACCGCGTGGCCGCGACACTTCTTTGGTGAGGCGCGACAATTCCCAGCCAGGCGCCAGATCGAGATGCAGTGTGGCGGAACCCGTAGCGGCAATCGTGTCGCGCAAGCTTGCGGATAACGCATAGATCAAACCGCCTTCGACGCCGCTGGCCGTCACTACGAACTCGCCCTGCTTGCGATGGACATGGCCCGTCGAGTCGGTGAAACTCACAACCACAGGCTTGACCGGCTGACCAGCAAAACGTCCGCGAAAGTGCTCGCTCCAACCTTCGCCAGCCGCGTCGAAACCGCAGTTCGATGACCGCAACGGTGCAACGGCAACACCCTCCTGCGCCAGTAGTGATGTCCATGCTCCATCGGAGCCCAGACGCGCCCAACTGCCACCGCCCAAGGCCAGGATCACCGCATCGGCGCGCACCGCTTGCTCGCCGTCAGACGTGAAGAAACGCAGCGCCCTGCCGCCATCCCCAGGAGTTTCCCAACCACACCAGCGATGACGCATATGGAAATGCACTCCCGACTGACGCAAGCGGTGCAGCCAGGCACACAGCAAGGGCGCGGCCTTCATGTCGGCGGGAAACACGCGCCCCGACGAACCGATGAAAGTTTCGATGCCCAACCCGCGCACCCACTCGTGTAAAGCCTGCGGTCCGAAAGCCTCCAGCAGCGGCGCAATTCGCTCACTGCGGCTGCCATAGCGCGACATGAATGCCTCGCGCGGTTCAGCATGGGTGAGATTCAAGCCACCCTTGCCCGCCATCAGAAACTTGCGCGCCACGGATGGCATGGCGTCATAGACATCGACCCGCAGCCCCTGTCCATGCCGGCTCAAAGCCTCAGCCGCCATCAATCCGGCGGGGCCGGCGCCGATGATGGCGACGCAAGGGGAAGAGGTTGTCATTGAGGCACAGTGCTGCACAGTTTGTTCAAAGACCGTGATTATGGAGCGTTTCTTTGTTCCCGGCCTGTTGTTACGGGTCGCGCAGTGTATGATTTTCCTCTCCAGAAATTTCCGGGAAACTACCATGTCCGATTGCACCGATCACCACCCTGCCCCCGTCACCTCGACCGGCATCGGGATAGCCCGCCAGAATCCCTTCGACCCCGAGGCTTTCGAGCAGGCCGTCAGCGCACTGCTGCGCGCCTGCGGCATTGCGCCGGACATGCAGCACATGGGCAGGACCGCCGAACGGGTGCGGGAGCTATGGCAGAAACGCCTGCTCGGCGGATATGAGCTGGATCCCGCCGAGGCGCTGGGCGAAGGCTTCGCCGATCATCGCACCGACATGGTGGTGATTCGCGGCATCGCAGTGCATGGGGTATGCCCGCATCATCTGGTGCCGTTTCGCGGCCTGGCGCATGTTGCTTACCTGCCCGGCGGACGCCTGCACGGCTTCGGGCGCATCGCCCGGCTGGTGGATGCCATCGGCCATCGCTTCACCTATCAGGAATGGATGACCCGCGACATCGCCGAAGCCATGATGAATCACGGCAAAGCCCAAGGCGCGGCCTGCGTGGTCGAGGCGGAGCAGTTGTGCCTGCTGCTGGGAGAGGATAGGCGCGGTGATGAGCGAGTAGTGACGCAAGCCTTTACCGGGGCCTTCGAACGCTCGGATCAACTGCGCAGTGAATTTCTGCGGGCCATCGGCGGACGCCCGGTTTGATCGCAGAAACCAGATCACACCAATCTCGGCCCGACATAAAACGTCACCACCTGCTGACCGATCAAAGTGACGCTGCCCTTGCAACGATTATTTCCGGTGTCGCTGTACTCGAAACTGTAGACGCGCCGCAATTTCAAGGAACCCTCACCGTCCCGCGCCGGCCAGAGCGATTCAATGGCGACACTTTCGTCGAGAAATTGCAAGCCTTCCGCCGCGCAGACGCTACGGCCAGTGGACACGGCGATCTCTCTGGTTTTCAGGCTATCCAGCCAGAGCCAGGCGCCAGCGCCCAGCAAAGTTAACCCGAGAATTTCAAAAATGGACATGTAGAATTCGCCATTGAGAATACATAAATTTTCAACACTGGAGCCGCAAAATGCCGATCTACACCTTGGGCGACCGACACCCCCGCTGCGCCGCCGATAGCTGGGTGGCCGACACTGCCACGGTCATTGGTTCGGTGATTCTCGAATCCGGCGTCGGCGTATTTTTCGGCGCCGTGGTTCGCGGCGACAACGATCTGATCACCATCGGCGCAGGCTCCAATATCCAGGATAACGCCGTACTGCACACCGACGTAGGAGTCCCGCTGACACTCGGCAGCAACGTCACCGTCGGCCATCAAGCCATGCTGCATGGGTGCACTGTCGACGACGGCGTGCTGATCGGCATCGGTGCAATTATTCTCAACCGGGTACGCATCGGCAAGCACTGCCTGGTCGCCGCTGGATCGGTGGTGCCGGAAGGCAAGGAGTTCCCAGAACGTTCGCTGATACTCGGCGCACCCGCCAAAGTGGTACGCACGCTGAGCGACGAGGAAGTTGCACAACAGTTGTTGGGCGCGGAGCACTATGTGGCGCGCTGGAAACTTTATGCGGCGCAACTCCGGATAATTCCATAGGCGTGACGACAGCGATTCACGGCTGTTTCTGCGGTACCTGGACAAAGGTCTCATCCTGCTTGATCAGGCCAAGTTCATAACGCGCGCGTTCCTCAATGGCGTCGTAGCCGCTCTTGAGATCGCGCACTTCGGCATCCAGGCCGGCGTTGCGCTGTTCGAGTTTCTGGTTCAGATCGCGTTGCGCCTGCGACTGGCGATCCGCCTCCCACACTTTGAGCCAGCCGCCTTTGCCAAGCCACAGCGGGTACTGTAGCAAGGCGATCAACGCCAACAGCACCAGCGTCGGCCAGCGCATTTACTTGCGCAAGTTGTAGAAAGCGCCCCGGCCAGGATATCCGGCGCTGTCGCCGAGGTCTTCCTCGATGCGCAGCAACTGGTTGTACTTGGCGATGCGGTCGGAGCGGGACAGCGAGCCGGTCTTGATCTGCAAGGCGTTGAGGCCCACGGCTATGTCGGCGATGGTGGTGTCCTCGGTTTCGCCGGAGCGGTGGGAAATGACATTGGTGTAACCGGCGCGCTTGGTCATTTCCACGGCGGCGAAGGTTTCGCTCAACGTGCCGATCTGGTTGATCTTGATCAGCACAGAATTGGCGATGCCCTGGGCGATGCCTTCGGCGATGATCTTCGGGTTGGTGACGAAAATATCGTCGCCGACGATCTGCACTTTCTTCCCAAGTTTGTCGGTGAGCAGCTTCCAGCCGGGCCAGTCGTTCTCGGCCATGCCATCCTCGATGCTGATGATCGGGTACTTGTCGGCAAGTTTGGCGAGGTAATCGACAAACGCCTCCGAAGACAATTCCAGCTTCTCCGAGGCAAGGTGGTATTTGCCGTCCTTGTAAAACTCGGAGGCGGCGCAGTCGAGGCCCAGCATCACGTCCTGGCCGGGGGTGTAACCGGCAGCCTCGATGGCTTTAAGGATCATCTCGATGGCCTCGTCGTTGCCGGCGACATTCGGCGCGAAACCGCCCTCGTCGCCCACAGTGGTGGGATAGCCTTTCTTGTCGACCAGTTTTTTCAGGTGCTGGAACACCTCGGCGCCGCAGCGCAGCGCTTCACGAAAACTCTGCGCGCCGACCGGCAGGATCATGAATTCCTGGATGTCGAGATTGTTGTTGGCGTGCGCGCCGCCGTTGATGACGTTCATCATCGGCACCGGCATCTGCATCGGGCCGGAGCCGCCGAAGTAGCGATACAGCGGCAAGCCGGCTTCCTCCGCCGCCGCCTTGGCGACCGCCATCGACACCGCCAGCATGGCATTGGCGCCCAGACGCGACTTGTTTTCCGTGCCATCCAGGTCGATCAGCACCTTGTCGATGAAAGACTGCTCTTCGGCATCCAGGCCGATGATGGCCTCGGAAATTTCCGTATTAATATTTTCCACGGCCTGCAAAACGCCCTTGCCAAGATAACGGCCATTGTCGCCATCGCGCAACTCGATGGCTTCGCGCGAACCGGTGGAGGCGCCGGAAGGCACCGCAGCGCGGCCCATCAGGCCGGACTCCAGCAACACGTCGGCTTCGACGGTGGGATTGCCGCGTGAGTCAAGGATCTCACGGGCGACGACATCAACAATTGCACTCATAATTTTTTCCTAACAAAAAATGGAACTCAAGTGCCTTCGACCAGCAACATGTCGAAATCCGCTGCGGCGGCACGGGCTTCGCGCGCCGCGAGATATTCCGGTGAATCATAAAACTGCCGCGCCAATTCGGATGACGGGAACTCCACGATCACCAGCCGCTCCGGTTGCCAGTTGCCTTCCAGCGCTGTGCAGGCGCCACCGCGCGCCAGGTAGCGACCGCCATACTGTGAGACAGCCTGTTGCGCCAGCTCGCGGTATTTCAGGATTTTTTGCAGATCCTTCACCTTGCTGTCCACCACCAGATAAGCAGCCATGTTCAAGTCTCCAGAAAACCGTGGCGCTTGACCAGCGCGTCGATGTCGCGCAGGGATTCAAGCAGCGCCCGCATCTTGCTTAGCGGCCAGGCATTGGGGCCGTCGGAGAGCGCCTGCTCGGGATTCGGGTGCGTTTCCATGAACAGCCCGGCAACGCCCACCGCCACCGCCGCCCGCGCCAGCACCGGCACGAATTCGCGTTGCCCACCGGAGGTGCTGCCCTGCCCGCCCGGCAACTGCACCGAATGCGTGGCGTCGAACACCACCGGGCAACCGGCGCCGCGCATGATGGACAGGCTGCGCATGTCAGAGACCAAATTATTGTAACCAAAACTCGCGCCGCGCTCGCATACCAGGATGCTGTCCGCGCCGCCATTGGCGGCCTTGGCCTTGGCGACGACATGCTGCATGTCGCCCGGTGCAAGGAATTGCCCCTTCTTGATATTCACTGGCTTGCCGCAACGCGCCACGGCTTCGATGAAATCCGTCTGGCGGCAAAGAAAGGCCGGTGTCTGGAGCACATCGACCACTGCGGCGACTTCAGCAATCTCGCGCTCGTTGTGCACATCGGTCAGCACCGGCACGCCGATCTGTTGCTTCACTTCGGCCAGGATAGACAGTCCCTGCTCCAAGCCTGGCCCGCGCGGCGACTGGCCGGAGCTGCGGTTGGCTTTGTCGAAGGAAGACTTGTAGATGAAGGGAACGCCCAGCGACGCGCACATTTCCTTCAACTCGCCAGCGGTATCCAGGGCCAACTGGCGCGACTCGATCACGCAGGGGCCGGCAATCAGGAACAGCGGGTGCTTGAGGCCAACATCGAAATTGCAAAGTTTCATGTCACAGTGTTTTCGGGATCAATGATATCGATTCAGTGACTCAGTCAAGGCTCAAGCCAAAGCGACCGAATCGCGGCGACCAGTTGCCCAGGATGTCGGCGGACACCAGTATCCGCACGGCATGTCCGATCAGCAGACGGCGCGGCACCAGGCCGATATAACGTGAGTCGGCGCTGTTGTCACGATTGTCGCCGAGCATCAGGAATTGGTCGGCGGGGATCCGCAAGGGGCCGAAATTGTCCATAGCAGCGATTCCCTCCAGCCACTGGATCCGGTGGCTTTCCTGGCCGATTTTCTCGGTCAAGCGCAGCGCCTGCGTGCTTGCCCCATGCCCCAAGGGCTCCTGCACGCTGCCCAGAGCGGCGTACTGAGCTTCCTGGCCGTTAATGAAGAGTCGTTCGTCGCGCATCTCGACCATGTCTCCAGGCAGACCGATCACTCGTTTAATCAGCCGCGTTCCATCCCTGGGCGAGGAAAAGGTAATGATGTCTCCGCGCTGTGGTTCGCCGGTACGGGCAAGAATGATGTCGGTCAGCGGCAGTTTCAAATCGTAGGCCAGGCGATTCACAAACACCACGTCGCCTTCCAGCAAGTTGGGTCGCATGGAACCCGATGGGATGGGATTCCAGTCAGCCACTGCGGTGCGGAACAAACCGAACAACAGCAGAAACACCAGAAAGCCGCGGTTGCTGCGTATCCAATTCATCATGATCGACGTCCTTTGAGAGCTTTTGCTTGAGGAATTGCCTGATACGCCAGTGCCGCTTGCACATAGGCGATGAACAAAGGGTGGCCGGTGCGCGGGTTGCTGGTGAATTCGGGGTGGAACTGCACGCCGAAGAACCACGGGTGCATGGCGGCGGGAAGCTCCATCATCTCCGACAGATCCTCGGTTGGCGTGCGTGCGCTGATCACCATGCCGGCGGCTTCAAGCTTGGGAACATACACGTTGTTGACCTCGTAGCGATGACGATGACGCTCGTTCACTGCGACACCGTAGATTTTTTCCGCCAGCGTATTGGGCTTGACCGGGCAGCGCTGCGCCCCCAGGCGCATGGTGCCGCCGAGATTCGACTGGCCGTCGCGGCGCTCAACCCGGCCTTCGCGGTCCAGCCACTCGGTAATCAGGGCGACCACCGGATGCGGGGTATCGGCATCGAACTCGGTGCTGTTGGCGCCCGTCAGCCCGGCAACATGGCGGGCGAACTCGATGGTCGCCAACTGCATGCCGAGGCAGATGCCGAGATACGGCACCTTGTTCTCGCGGGCGTAACGGATGGCTGAAATCTTGCCTTCGGTGCCGCGCTTGCCGAAACCGCCCGGCACCAGGATCGCCTCCATGCCGGCCAGATTGGCCGTGCCGTCGCGCTCGATTTCCTCGGAATCCAGGTAATGGATGTTCACCTTGCTGCGGGTGTGTATGCCGGCATGCAGCAGCGCCTCGATCAGCGACTTGTAGGATTCGGTCAGGTCGACGTATTTACCGACGAACGCAACATTGACCGTGTGCTCGGGATGTTCCAGCGCATGCACCAGCTTTTTCCACACCGACAAATCGGCGGCGCGGGCGAGAACACCGAGCTTGTGGCAGACGATTTCATCGAGCATCTGGTCGTGCAGCAGGCCGGGAATCTTGTAGATGCTGTCGGCATCGACGGCGGAGATCACCGCCTCCGGCTGGACATTGGTGAACAGCGCGATCTTGCGCCGCTCGTCGTCCGGCACCGGTCGGTCCGCGCGGCATAGCAGGATGTCCGGCTGGATGCCGATCTCGCGCAGTTCCTTGACCGAATGCTGAGTCGGCTTGGTCTTCAACTCGCCGGCAGCGCCGATCCAGGGCAGCAGCGTCAAGTGGATGAAGCAGGTGTTGTTGCGGCCTTCCTCGATGCTCATCTGGCGGATGGCTTCGAGAAACGGCAGGGATTCGATGTCGCCGACCGTGCCGCCCACCTCGACGATGGCGACTTCCGCACCTTCCGCGCCGCGCTTGATGTAGAGCTTGATCTCGTCGGTGATATGCGGAATCACCTGCACCGTCTTGCCGAGATATTCGCCGCGCCGTTCCTTCTTGATCACCGACTCGTAAATCTGGCCGGTGGTGAAATTGTTGCGCTTGCCCATCTTGGCGCTGGTGAAGCGCTCGTAATGACCCAGGTCAAGATCGGTCTCGGCGCCGTCCTCGGTAACAAACACTTCGCCATGCTGAAACGGCGACATGGTGCCGGGGTCAACGTTGATATAAGGGTCGAGCTTGAGGTGGGTGACCTTGATGCCGCGCGATTCGAGGATCGCGCCCAGCGACGCGGCGGCAATGCCCTTGCCCAGCGAGGACACGACACCACCCGTGACGAAGACATATTTGGCCATGAAAGTGCGGGTGCGGGAAAGCCAAATGATAGCCGAATTCGGCGCGGCGCTCAACGCATTCCGCATTGAAAAATCGGATTCCCCCTCAAGACAAATCGTCCGGCGCCAACTTTGCCGCCTTGCGCGGCGGCCCCGGCTTCATCCGTCGTCCCGGCACCGCACAGCCTTGAGTCAAGGCTCTACCGGAAAAAACCTACGCGGCTTTGCGCTGCTCATCCACCGGCCACGCGCCGGAAACATGGGCTTCCAGAATTACCATTTCAGCGACCTTGCCGTCAGCGTCATAGCTGACGCAGGTATTCCAGTCCTGAGAAATTTCCCTGACGATGGGTTTGCTTGAAAACTTGATTTCAAGAATATCGTCGTCTGGATAATAAGTCGTGTGCATGGCTACGCCTCGCTAAAGTGATGCATCACCGTTTTTACAATGATGGCTTCGCCCTCAATAGCGGCGGCACAAAGCATGTTATCCGACCGCCCAGGGTATGTCTTGAATGCCCAAAAATGGGTTTCATCCTTGAATTTGATCGTCCCGTTATCAATCATATCTACCAAAATATCCATTTCGATGCCCCGCTCACGCATTCGCCTGGCCGCGTGATCCGTCAATCGGACGGTTTCCTGAATCGTTCACTGAACATCTGCCAAGTGTAGCCGTCAAATTTCCTGCCTGCAAATGGGTGTTTTCACACGCATTCCGCGACAAAAACCAGATGTGCGCTCAGTCCAGCAGTATTTTCAGGGACAGACTACTTTTTATTCACGAAACGGCAACCGGCCTCGGTGCGGGGATACCGTGCAACATGCCTTCAATGCTGATGTCCTCATCGACCTCAGGCCAATGAACGCTGGCGCCATCGCCAATCAACTCCCAATGATCGCGCTGGGCGGCGGTTGCCTCGGACAGACGCCACGACCAAGCCAGAGGCACGCTCACGGTGCGCCCGTCGACGAGGTAAGCGGTGATTTCGGACTCCGTAACGCGCAGCTCAGAGATACGCGGTTCAACGATGGTGGTCGCAGTGTTCATCCCATGCCTCCAATATCCGGCTACGATTGTCGTGCAGCAATTTACGAATCGAGTTCAATTCAATTGGCGAAAAGCCGTGATTGCTCGCCAGCACGACAGGCTCCATCCAGTACTTGCATGTTCTGCGTTCCCGTTGCACATGAACATGCTGCGGCTCGTGGCAATCAAAGCTGACAAAAAACAGCCGGTACGGGCCGGATATTCCGCGTATCGTTGGCATGGCGTTATCATAGGTGAAACCGTAGTCAAAAACAAACGACACGCACTCCTCAGTCCCGAAGCTCGGCCCGATTACGGAAGTGTTCGAGCGCCTCGGGATTGGCCAGCGCTTCGAGATTCCGCACCGGCTCTCCGTGCACCATATTGCGCACCGCCAGTTCGACAATCTTGCCGCTCTTGGTGCGCGGGATGTCGGCCACCTGGAGGATTTTTGCCGGCACATGGCGCGGCGTGGTGTTGGCGCGGATGGTCGCGCGGATGCGACTGGCCAGCGTATCGTCGAGCGTCAGTCCTTCGCGCAGCTTGACAAACAGCACCACCCGCGCATCGCTCGGCGCCTGCGGCGGCCAGTTCTGGCCGATGACGATAGACTCGACCACCTCGGGCAGCTTCTCCACCTGGCGGTAAATCTCGGCAGTGCCGATACGCACTCCGCCGGGATTGAGGGTGGCGTCGGAGCGGCCATAAATGATGTAACCGTCATGTGCCGTGATCTCGGCAAAATCGCCGTGGCACCAGATGCCGGGAAAGCGTTCAAAGTAAGCGGCACGGTATTTCGCGCCATCGGCATCGTTCCAGAAGCCCAGCGGCATCGACGGAAAAGGCCGCGTGCACACCAATTCACCTTTGACACCGCGCAACGGTTGGCCGTTTTCATCGAAAACTTCACAGGCCATGCCCAGCGCGGCACACTGGATTTCACCGCGCCATACCGGGCCGAGCGGGTTGCCCAGAACGAAACAGGCCAGCAGGTCGGTGCCGCCGGAGATCGAGGCCAGTTGCAAATCGCTTTTGATATTGTGATAGACATACTCGAAACCCTCAGCCACCAGCGGACTTCCGGTGGAAAACAGGACGCGCAATGCATCCAGACGATGCGTTTGCGCCGGCTCCAAATTGATTTTGGCGATGGCGTCAATGAATTTCGCCGAGGCGCCTAAGTGTGTCATGCCCTCCGCGTCGGCATAGTTGAACAGGATATTGCCTTTGCCAACGAAAGGTGAACCGTCGTAGAGCAGCAGCGTGGCGCCGGCGGCCAGCCCGGAGGCCAGCCAGTTCCACATCATCCAGCCGCAAGTGGTGAAAAAAAACAGGCGGTCGCCGGGCCGGATGTCACTGTGCAGCAGATGCTCCTTGAGATGCTGCAACAACGCGCCGCCGGCGCAATGCACAATGCATTTCGGCACGCCGGTGGTACCCGAGGAATACATGATGTAGAGCGGATGACTGAAAGGCAACCGGACAAACTCGATCTCCTCTACCTGGCGATAAGGCTCGATGAAATCGGCCAACAATACCGCATTACGAATCTTTGTTAAATCGATGTCCTGTTGCGCCGGGGTGACATATCGGACGATCAGGGTGCGCGTCACGCTCGGCAATCGCTCCACCACCTCGGCGACCTTGTCCAGCGTGGCGATAATCTTGCCGTTGTAGCAATAACCGTCGGCGGCAATCAATATCTTCGGCTCAATCTGGCCGAAGCGATCCAGCACGCCTTGCACGCCGAAATCCGGCGATGCCGAAGTAAAGGTCGCGCCGATGGAAGCCGTTGCCAGCATGGCAACGAGGGTCTCGGGCAGATTGGGCAGATAAGCGGCGACGCGGTCGCCGCTGACGACGCCCATTGCCCGCAAGGCTGCCGCCAACTGTGCGGTCTGGCGATACAGCACGGCATGGCTGAGACGGCTCTTGAACTTGTCCTCGCCCCAGAAAACCAGGGCATCGCTGTCCTCTCTCGAACGCAACAAGTTCTCCGCGAAGTTGAAGCGCGCCTCGGGAAACCATTGCGCGCCCGGCATCCTGTCGCCGTCGACGAGCGCCGTATCGCCTCTTGTGCCGATCACACCGGCGAATTCCCACAGCGAAACCCAGAACTGTTCGGGATGTTCCACCGACCAGCGGTGCAGCTCGGCATATCCCTCAAAGCCGCGTCCCCATTGGCGGCTGGCGGCATGCATGAAAGCGGTCAGGTTGCTCCGCGCAATGCGCTCGGTCGAAGGTTGCCACAGCGGAGGCTTGCTGGTTTGGGTGGTCACTGGCGGTCTCCTGGAAATTTTATTGATCCGCCGCCAAGCGGCGCATGACGTCGGGCAGGGGTATCGACTTGCCGCTGGCGGGGTTGGTCCACACGATCTTGGCCGCGCCTTCGGCATGCACCCGATCATCGCCGAGCGGTCGCAGGTCGAAGAAAGTCGGCAGGCTGCTGCGTCCGGCACTGCCGGTGTACGTGCGAACCTCTACTGTGCCGGGATAGGTCAGGGGAATCAGGAATGTGCAACTGGCGTTCACAATCACCGGCGATTGATCGTGTTCTTGCCGTGCAGGAAAGCCCAGCGACTCAATCCACTCGATGCGCGCCTGCTCTGCATAACGAAAATAAACGGTGTTGTTGACATGGCCCATGGCATCCATATCGCCCCAGCGGATGGGGATGCGGAGCGTGAAAACCAGTTTGTGCGGATGATCCATTTTGAATACCGGTCGAACTGCGGATTGGAATTATAATCGGCTGAACCAGTAAAAACGGCCACCCAAAGGTGGCCGTTTTTACACATGTCGACGAAAATTGGTTAAAACAGATGCCGTATACCAACCTGTAGAGCGCTCGGATCGAAGCCTTGAACAACAGCGACACCGCCGTTCAATGTTTTGCTAGCGGCTTGATCATTGTTTATCTTGGCGTAATTAGCATACAGATTGGTACGCTTGGACAGCGGATGTTCGTAGCCAATGGCAATTAATCTGGCATCCTTGTTAGCTGTAACCTTGTCATGCAATCTGGTATAGCCAGATTTAAACAGGTCAGTACCGAACACCGGCACAACAACGGTAACAGACCAAGCGCGATCATCCAGTGTGTTATCACTCTTTTTGTTGCTGTTCCAGTTAAGCCCCAGCTTAACAACCTTGAAATCATATGAACCATTCAACTGGTTACGTTTTGTGTCGACATCAGGACTAACCGCAGTCGTTTGAGTATCGTAACCATAGTTGGCACGTATAGGGCCATTGGCATAAGAGAGTTTTACGCCACCTTCTTTACCCAGCTTCTTTGTTGTAGCAGTTGTACCTTCAATGCCAGTAGCATCTCCATCCTGGCCCAAGCCAAACATCACGGCGGCAGATAGACCATTCATGCTGGGAGAATCCCATCGAATGGAATTATTCATGCGGGTGTCACCAAACACCATGGCGTAGTATGTGGCCAAGCCTGCCCCATAGAACGGGTCAACGTCGGAAACAGCACTAAACCAGGGAGTGTATTGGCGACCTAGGTTTACGCTGCCCCAACTGGTACTTGAGAGGCCAACTGTGGCGCTACGGTTCCAGAACTGCGACGTGATCGCTTGTGCGCCGTTGTCGGGACTGGGTTGAGCTTCCAGCAGGAAGTTGGCACTTAATCCACCGCCCATATCTTCTGAGCCTCTGAAGCCTATACGGCTTACGAGGTTACCTCCAGATGCCATACGTGTCAAAGTACCTGCTGAGTCGGAATACTTACCACTCTCAACAGAGAGGTCGACGACGCCAAAAATGGTGGCATTTGATTGAGCAAAAACACCGTTGGAAACAATGCCAGCGATTGCAAGTGCAATCAGTTTATTTTGTTTCTTTTTCATGTTGCGTAATCTCCTTTAGTTTTAGCAGAGCAAGTAAAATTCGCCAAAGCGAACAGGAAAACGTTATGTGACTCGTTGACTGGTTAGGAATGTGTCAATGCACAGAAAGTCCTGACTTCCTAGAACATCAACACTTGCTTCATCCAGTGACAGCCGTTGTGAAAATTCGTGACCGCACTTCCAGGCGGCACCAGTGCGTCGCACTTGTCTTCCAGTTCCTCCGGGAAGCTCATCTCGAGCACTGGCAATACATCTTCCAGCTGCTCGACAGTTCGAGGGCCGAAGAGCGGCGCCGTGACGCCGGGGCGATCCTTGATCCAGAGCATTGCTAACTGGGCAGTTGTTATGCCAGCCTCGGCGGCAAGTTCGGTGAGTCGGCGCCCGATCTCGATACCGCGCGTATTCACCCTGTCGGCGTAGGCACCACCACGCAAA
Source organism: Betaproteobacteria bacterium (assembly GCA_016194935.1). Taxonomy (GTDB): domain Bacteria; phylum Pseudomonadota; class Gammaproteobacteria; order Burkholderiales; family Rhodocyclaceae; genus JACRAR01. Next base: position 20,463 of record JACQAO010000056.1, on the reverse strand, counting down.
ACCGCCCTGGAATCCGGCGGCGGGCTGTTTTTGCTCGCATAGCGTCCCGCTAGGACGCCCTGCGCCAAGGGTGCGTATGGAATGATTCCAAGGCCATGTTTCAGGCAGAGCGGCACAAGTTCGTTTTCAACGCGCCGGTCGAGGAGATTGTAGGGCGGCTGTTCAGCCACATAACGAGCGTAGCCCCTTGCCTCGCTGACTGCCAATGCCTCCATGACCTTCCAGGCCGGATGGGTTGAACAGCCGATGTACCGAACCTTGCCCTGTCTTACGAGGTCGGTGAGCGCCCCGAGAGTCTCTTCCACAGGAAGAACGAAATCCGGTCGATGGATCTGGAAGAGATCGATATAGTCGACCCCCATGCGTTTCAAGCTGCGCTCGCACTCGCGGATAATGTGCAGGCGGGAGTTTCCGCTGTCGTTCGGACCCTTGCCGACGGAATAGTGCGCTTTCGTAGCAATAATGACGTCGTCGCGCACGGCGTGTTCTTTGAGAGCCCGGCCGAGAAACTCCTCGCTGCGTCCCTCGTTGTAGGAGTTCGCCACGTCGAAGAAATTGATTCCCGCCTCCAGCGCCCGGGCGATTATCCTGTTCGAGTCGGCCTCGGAGGTGGGTCCGCCGAAATTGAAGGTGCCGATGGCGATGGGCGAGACCATCATGCCCGTCTGGCCCAGAGATCGATAGTTCATAGTTTCACTCCGAATTCTCCGCAATTTTGTAGGAGCGCCGCTCCGCCCCCAACCAAGCGGGTCAGTCGTGGCGCAGCCGCTAACATCCCCATCAATGCGCCTCTCGCGCCATGCTCCGCGAAGCGAGTATCTGAACAGGCACAACCAGCACCAGCAGCCCCAGCACCAGCACCATCGAGAGTGCAGAAGCCGTTGGAATTTCCGGGGTTTCCCAGAGAACCCACAATTCAGATGCGACGACGACATTCGTTGCGGTAATCAGGAACAGCGGAAAGGTAATGTCGCGAGCGCTGTGCGCTGCAACCCAGAGCCACCCGTTGAGGATTTGCGGGCGTAGCAAGGGGAAAACGATGCGCCGCAGCATGACGAACCAGTTGGCGCCGCAGACCAGCGCTGCGTTCTCCAACTCTTGATGGAGCTGTAGCAGCGCCGCGTGCATGGTGCGCGTGCCGAAGGCGATGTAAACCGACACGTGGGCCAGTACGATTAGCCAGATCGTTCCGTACAAAGGCGTCCGCAGATAAATCAGCAGAACGGCAATCGCCAGTACCACAGGCGGTATCGCCATGGGGGCAAAAGCCAGCAGCTCGAGGTACTTGCCGATGCGGCCTTTTGACCGTACTGCGTACCAGGCGATCATGACCGAAAGCACCATAACCAGTGTCGCACTGCACATAACGAGAATAACTGTATTGCTGATCGCCCTAAGAATCTGGCTCTCCTCGAAGACAGAGACGAAATTGGCTAAGGTGAGTTGTGTCAGCGCATGGATCGACGGTGCCTGATAGAAAGGCTGGAAACTCGTCCACAATAGAATGAGAAGAGGTAGAAGCATCAACGCGAAGTACAATCCAACGACTGTCGCGGCTGGATATCGCCAGCCATTCAAGGAAAACCGGCGGGGTCGAAAAGCCTTGCCTGTCACGACCCGAAAGCGTTCTCCCATGCGCACCGTCCGAAAATAGGCGAACATGAGTGCCACGGCCAACACCAAGAAGAAAATGCCGAAGGTCGCGGGAAGACTGTAGTCGGGTCGCGAAATGTCGGAGTGCGCGAGGAGGTATATCCGAGTGCTGAGGACGTGCACCTTGGCGGTGAGCCCGAGTACCAAGGGGAAATCGAAAGCCTGCACCATCGCCATTACCAGCAGGATGCCGACCGAGAATAATCCCGGGATCAGAAGCGGAAAGGTTACGCTTTGGAATACGCTGAACGTCGTCGCTCCGTGCACAGCGCCAGCGCTTTCGAGCTGCGGATCCATATTGCGCAACAGACCGGCAATCATGGCGAAAGCCGTCGGGACGAGAGCCAGCCCGGTGACCAACGTCATGGCGGGTAGCGAGTAAATGGAAATCGGCGAGCCGGTAACGTTAAAAAATTCCCGGAGCAGCAAGTTCACGATTCCACTGCCGGGATTCGCAAGCAATATCCATCCGAATGCAAGAACAATCGTCGGCACCGCCATCCACGAATACATCAGGATGCGGATCGTCGTTTGAAACGGAATGTCGGTTCGCTCTACCAGCCAGGCGATACCTGACGCCAAGGTCACGCCGAAGATCACGCTGCCCAGTGCGTACTTGAGCGTGTTCAAGATCAGATCCAACAGATCCGGGCTGGTAAGCACGGAAACATAGTTTTCGAGCGAGTAAGTGTCGACAAAGAACGGCAACTCGCCCGGCGGTGTCAGACTGGCCCTGAGCAGGAAAATCAACGGTGCGGCGATAAGAACCAGCAAGAGCACCAGCAACGCCAACGCGACCACCTGACCTTGGCGCGAGGCAAAAGGATGGCGAATAGAAACGCTGCTCGGATTTACGCTTTGAACCGCAGCCGGCATCGCTAGTCGCTCCTATGACTTGGTTGTTCGAGCGATTGGCTGTATCGCCCACCCTCCCCACTAATAGCTGCTTCGTCCGGCAAGAGAACAACGCAGCGATCCGGCGGAAAACTCAGGGCGACTTCCTGACCTGTCGTGATCGCATCGTACGGACTGGCATAGACGCGAAGGGAACAACCTTTCAGATCGACACAGATGTCGAGAAATTCGCCGACAAAACTTGTTCCTCGTACCCGACCGGCGAACCGATTGATCTCGTCCGCCTGTCCGTTCACATCAATACCGTGGGGGCGCACCATGACGTTGACACTCTCGCCGACAGCAACGCCATCAGGTAATCGACATCGAATGTCGCCGAACTGAACGGCGACGGTTCCATAATCACTATCCGCAGAACCGTTGACTACTTTTCCGGGAATGAGATTGCTGCGCCCGACAAATTCGGACGCGAACGCCGTCTTGGGCCGCATATATAAATCGGCGGGCGTACCCTCCTGTATTACTTTCCCGTCTTTCATAAGCGCGATGCGGTCGGACATGGAAAGAGCCTCGACCTGATCATGCGTCACGTAGATCGTCGTTATTCCCAGGGACTTGACCAGATCACGCAGTTCGACTCGCATTTCGTCACGAAGCTTCGCGTCAAGATTGCTCAACGGCTCGTCCAGAAGAATCACGCGCGGCTCACCAACCAGCGCGCGTGCCAAGGCGACGCGCTGCTGTTGCCCGCCTGACAGATAGGGAGCCGGCCGATTGGCGAAATCGCGCAGCTTCACCCTGTCAAGGGCGGCCATCACTCTATCGCCCAATACCTGTTTCGAGAGCCCTTTGCCTCCTTGCCGTAGCGGAAAGGCGACATTCTCGAAAACCGTCATATGCGGCCAGATCGCGTAGGACTGAAACACCATCCCAAGCCGTCGCTTGCTCGCGGGAACAAAAATATTCCGTGCACTGCTGAACACGACCTCGCCGCACATCGTGATATCACCTGAATCGGGTGTTTCCAGACCGGCGATACACTGAAGCATCGTAGTTTTTCCGCAGCCGCTTGGTCCGAGCAGGGTGTAGAACTCGCCCTTCTCAACGGTAATCGATACGCCTCTCAACGCCGGCGCGGTCTTGCCTGCGCCCTGACTGGGATCGGTGGGTGGATAAGTCTTGTGAAGTCCCTCCAAAGTCAGCATGAGATATCTCCAGCACACTGCGTACGCATCAGGACTTCGCCTGTCGCCTGACGCCACTCTTCACCGAGATGAAGCTTCTTGTTTTTTCGCAACTTCATTCGCTCCTCCGTGTTGACTTCGCCCGTCTCACCTGAGATCACCAAGTGTTTTAGCGAGAGTCGCGCTCTTTTGATTGATAATATCACTATCGCAGAAGATAAGTCAATTAAAATGGTTCAATATTTATAATATTTATTTCCAGGGCAGGATTTTTCGCTTAAAATAGTGCTGCGAGTAGAGAACGAATCAGCATGATTGAGAAAGAAGGCAGCAATGAAAACCTCACAGTACGTCTCCCAAACTTTGTCTAGCCGTCAGCGCAGGGGATTAAGATGATGAATAGCTACGATCCTGTCACGGCGGGAATGGACCCGGCTGTGGTGGGGCGGCTTTCGAGAGCGATCGAGCGCGATCTCGCCGCCGGGCGCTGTGACGGCATCGCGATTCGTGTCGCCCGGCGCGGCATCGTCGCAGTGGACGCCGTATTCGGGTTTGCCGAGCGTGCCACTGGCACCGCGATCGATCAGGGCAGCGTCTTTTCTGTTATGTCCTTGACCAAGCCGATGACCGCTGTAGCCATTTTTCGGGCCATAGAACGGGGCGACCTTGCCCTGAACACGCCGGTTTGCGCAATAATCCCCGAGTTCGGAATACTCGGCAAGCACCGCATTACGATCGCGCAGTTGCTGAGCCACACCGGCGGCATGCCATTCTTGCTGCCAAACCTTCCGGCGGACAGGATCGGCGATCTGGCGTCGACAGTGGCCGCGATCTGCGCGATCTCCCCTGTCAATCGCCCGGGTGAATCGGTCAGCTACAGCGCCCGCATCTCCTACGACATGTTAGGCGAGGTGATTAGGCGGCTCGACGGACCCGACAGCCGTTATCGCGACGTCATAGCCCGCGATATCCTTGCGCCGCTCGGAATGACCCGCACCGCCATCGGACTGCGCAACGATCTCGCGCCCTACCGGGTACCGGTGGTCGCTCGTAACCCGACCGAGATGAACCGGCAGCTCGAGTCTCGCGATCGCACGGTCACCGCTGAAACGGAGCTTCCTGGCGGTGGCGCGTTTTCGACACTCGCCGACATGCATCGCTTTGCTGAGATGCTGCGTCTCGGAGGAACACTGGACGGCGCAGCCATTGTTTCGCCCGCATCGCTTCGCCTGGCGACTAGAAACCACACCGGCATGATGCCGAACAACACCTTGGCGGCACAGATGGAAATGCGCGGTTGGGATACCTATCCGGCCTATCTCGGACTCGGATTCTTTTTGCGTGGCGAGGGGGTCTACTTTCCCGCCCCCTTCGGAACGCTTGCGTCGCCCTCGACCTTCGGCGGCATCGGCGCTGGCTCGACGGTATTCTGGGTGGACCCGAAATCCGAGATATCTTTTGTCTGCCTTACGAGCGGACTGATGGATCAGATCGACAGTCATCTGCGCTTCCAGAAATTGTCCGACATCGTCCATGGATCGATCACCGAGTGAACGCCGAAGCAGCGAAGACGCTTGTCGAACCGCAATCTAGTGAAAGAGGAACTTGACATGGAGATCGACGCAGCCGGACTGACCATGGTGCAGGCTTACAAACTGATGACCGGGATTGTCGTTCCGCGGCCGATTGCGTGGGTAACGACTCTGTCTAAAACCGGTGTCGTCAACCTTGCCCCATTTTCGGCCTTTAGCTTTGTTTCCCACGACCCGCCGATGGTTGCCATCAGCATCGGGTTAAAGAAAGGGGTCATTAAGGATACCGGGCGCAACATCCTAGATACCGGCGAGTTCGTCGTGAATATTGCCGATCAGCCTTTACTTCAGGCACTTCACGCCAGTGCGACCGAGTTCCCCCCCGATGTCAGCGAAATCGAGATTCTAGGACTCGAGACGCGCGACAGCGTTACTGTGAAACCGCCTCGAATCGCCGCAGCACCCGTGAGCCTCGAATGTGTATTGCACGATTGCATCGAGTTCGGTCGGGAGCCGAATCGACTGATGATAGGCGAAGTCCAGCGCTTTTATATTCGTGACGGTCTGGTGAAGGACGGCAAGATCACGACATCCGAACTGAACCCAATCGCGCGATTGGGAGGGCCAATCTACGCGACTCTTGGTGAAATCATCACCATGCCGCGCATGGATTATTTGGTAAGACAGCCTAGCGGCGGCTGATCGGACTATCACACTCCGACCATGACCGGCAAGAGTTGGTTCGATTACATCATCGTTGGCTCGGGAACTGCCGGTTGCATCCTTGCCAATCGGCTGAGCGCCGATCCACGGCGCCGCGTTCTCCTCCTTGAGGCGGGGCCAAGTGATCGCGACTGGCTGCTCCACATTCCGCTTGGCGTCGGCGAAGTTTGGAACGCCCCGCGCTTCAACTGGCCTTATACCTCTGAGCCTGAGCCGCACCTCGATTCTCGCCGACTCCGGCTGCCCCGCGGCAAGGTCTTGGGCGGTAGCTCTTCCATTAACATGATGGCTTACGTGCGCGGGCATCGCGGCGACTTCGATCGGTGGGATTGCTCCGGCTTGCCGGGATGGTCCTATGCGGAGGTTCTGCCGTATTTCAGAAGATCCGAGACCTTCCTTGGTGGGGAGGATCGCTATCGCGGCGGTTCAGGTCCGATGCTAACCCAGTCTGCGCCACATGGAGGGCCGCTTTACACGGCGCTGGCGGACGCGGTCAGATCGACAGGCGTCCTGCATACCGACGACTACAACGGCGCCCAGCAGGAGGGCCTTGGGTTAGCTCAGTTCAGCATTGGCAAAGGGCGACGTCAGGGCAGCGCTTCCTGCTTCCTTCGCCCGGCCTTGCGGCGCCCCAACATGAGCCTATGCACCGGCGCACATGTCAGGCGGATTTTATTCGAGGGACGCAAGGCCGTTGGCGTCGAGTACGAGGCCAACGGCACGGTGTTTAGGGTGTGGGCGGGCAAAGAGGTCTTGCTCGCGGCTGGCGCATACAACACGCCCCATTTGCTCATGCTCTCTGGGGTAGGACCAATCGAACAGTTGAAGAGGCTTGGGATTGATCCTGTGCTCGACGTACCCGGCGTCGGCGTGAATCTTCAAGACCACATCCGGGTTGCAATTGAATACGAGCGCACGGAGCCTTCCGCCATGCACCGGAATCTCAGGCTCGACCGCCTTGCCTTCAACATGGCGAGAGCCCTCTTTCTGCGATCCGGACCGGCCACCGAGCCCCTCTCCACCGCGAACTTGTTTGTCCGCAGCCTACCGCACGTCCCGCTACCAGACTTGCAGATAATCTTTAGGCTGTTCCATCCCGGTGCGCACCCCTGGTTTCCACACTTGAAGCGTCCAGCAATCGATGGATTCGGTTTTGTGGCGTGCCTGCTACGCCCTGTGAGTCGCGGCAGTGTCAAATTGACTTCGCCCGATCCGCGTCATCCGCCACTTATTCTGCACAACCACTTGGCGGTCGAGGCAGATATGGAAACACTGGTGAGATCAGTCAGGCTGGTTCGGCGCTTGGCCATCCATCCAGGAATGACGCCACACTGGCGCCGCGAGCTGACGCCGGGCAACGCCGTTGCGAATGATGACGAAATCAGGGCGTTCATTCGCGCTGAGGCTAACACCATATTTCATCCGGTTGGTACTTGCCGCATGGGCGGCGATCCAGGGGCTGTTGTCACGTCCGAACTCCGTGTTCGCGGCGTCGACAACTTGCGCGTTGTCGACGCGTCAGTGATGCCAGACTTGATCGGCGGTAACACTAACGCGGCAGTCATGATGATCGCCGAAAAGGCGGCGGACCTCATCCTTGGCCGTCCGGCCTTGCTTCCCGCTGATGTCTGACGGCCACGGGCTGGCGGCATCACCACCTAGCGACTACCGGACGCTACACCTCGAAGCGCCACTCGTCGGGAACATACTCGTAGGCGCTGCCCATTTTTCGTACGTGGCCGAGCGCCGGAAACGGCAGATGGGAGCCAGTCATTAGCCACCTCTCGGCGGCGATCATGTCGAGCGCGCGCCGCCGGGACTGTTCTGCGGCAACGTGATCGACGCTGAAGGGGAAATCGTAGTCCAGGTATTTGAAACTGTAGACCGGCGAGTAGACAATATCACCGGAGACGAACAGTTGATTGTTGTCGGAATCGATGATGTAGCCAGTATGTCCTGGCGTGTGTCCTGCAAGCACGCAAGCGGAAATACCCGGTGAGACTTCGCCGTCGCGGTCAAAGAACCGTATACCCGGATAGTGTTCTGGCACCCGGCGCGCCCGCAGAATCCAAGGACGCGTTCGCTCAGTGGCGCGGCTAAGCGCCAGGTCGCTCATATAGTAATCGAGTTCGGCGGAGTGAATCACGATCTCGGCATTCGGGAATGTTGCCTGCCCCTCGGTCAGGAGCCCGCCCACATGATCAGCGTGCATGTGAGTAATGAGCACCGAACTTATCTGCTCCGGCGCGATGCCGGCAGTGCGCATGTTGGCGAGTAGAAACCCGGAAGTAGGTCCGAACAGCGGCCCGCAGCCGGCGTCGATCAGGATCAACCGGCGTCCGGTGTTCACGACGTAGGCGACGGTCCCTAAGCGGAACGGAGTCCGACTGAGAAACGCCTCGTCGGTCAGTTGCGCCAGCACGTCGCCCCCGGCGGAAAATAGATTTGGATCGGCGTCCAGGTAGCCATCTGAAAGTACCGTGATCTCAAAACTCCCGATGCGAACGCGATAAATGGCCGGCGCCTGGGTACGGGACTGGATGATCGGCTGGATATCTTCTGTAGTCACTGGATTGGTCTCCACGAGATCTTTGACTTTCGACTTTAATGGGGATGTCCCGCATTGTCATATTGACAATCATACTACATGCATGCGTCAGATAATATAAATGGTTTAATATTTTTAACTAAAAATCTTTTGTTGACACAGCTAAGATGACTCGCTATCATTTTCTCTGTCTAAGAAACCCTGTACTCTACCTCTATTCTGTGAATAGGACTCGAGATCAGGAGAAGCAATGGACTTATTGTTAAAGGTCAGACCATAATATCGCTATGGCCTTATTTCTGTATTTGACACAGCGGCGCCCACCGTCCGATGAATAGGCACTCTAAATGAACGAAACGGGATTCTACGATTTGCCGGACGAACTCAAGATGCTCCAAGAGACGGTTCGCAGGTTTATGGAACGGGAGGTGCGTCCTGCTGAGGACAAAGCGCCGTACGATGCTTACACTCTACCCGACGACGTCTTGGCCGCATTACGCGTCAAAGCGCGGGGCGCCGGGCTGTGGAATGTGCAGACCCCCGCCGAGTATGGGGGAGCCGGCCTCAGCCTGCTTGGTCAATGCGTCGTCGCCGAGGAGGCCGCGAAATGCCGAATGGGTGCTTATATCGCTGCTTGCGGCGCTTTCGGCTTCGATCCTCCGAACGTAATATTCAAGGGGTCTCGCGAGCAGATTGAAAAATACGCACTGCCAACGGTGGAAACCGGCGAGAAGACGTTCGTCGCAATCAGCGAACCCGGCGGCGGCGCGGATCCGGCGCGCGCCATCACGACTCGCGCTGAGCGCAAAGGCGACCGCTATGTGATTAATGGAACGAAGCTATGGATCACCGGTGCGGGTCAGTCCAGGTGGGGTATCCTGTTCGCACGTACCGGTCCGGACAAAGGGCGCGCCGGAATCACCAGCTTTATAGTGGAGATTGACCGCCCCGGTCTGACGATCAGCCCCATTCGAGTGATCCGCTCGTACTCGCCCTACGAACTCAACTTCCAGGACTACGAGGTTCCGGTCGAAGACCGCCTGGGAGAAGAGGGAGAAGGTTTCAAGTTGGCCGAGAGCTGGCTAGTACATGAACGCATGCCTTATGCCGCAGGTACGATCGGTGTCGCACAAGCGGCGCTGGATCTTGCGCTCGCCTGGGCCCGGGAGCGCAAGACTTTTGGCCAACCTCTCGCTGATCGCCAGGCAATCCAGTGGATGGTCGCGGATTCCGAGGTCGAATTACGGGCGGCGCGGCTGCTCGTCTATCAGGCCGCCTCTCGTGCCGATCTCGGTCATGACGTCAAGATTGACGCGTCGGTTTGCAAACTCCATGGCACGGAGACTGCTGGTCGCGTGGTTGACCGGTGCATCCAGATATTGGGTGGAATGGGCGTTGCCGCAGAGATGCCATTGGAGCGCTGGTATCGCGAATTGCGTATCAAACGCATAGGCGAGGGGCCGTCCGAAGTCCACCGCATGGTGATCGCCCGCGACCTGCTGGGAACACGGCTCAAAGCAGCATAACATGAGCATCGATCTAACAACCGGCAACGGCATCGCCACGGTCACCATCAACCGACCGGAACGCATGAATGCCATGGACCATGAGCACTATCGTCTGCTGTCCGAAGCGTGGATCCAGGTCCGCGACGATCCATCGATCCGGGTCGCAATCGTAACTGGCGCTGGTGATCGCGCGTTTACCGCCGGCGCCGACATTAAGAGTTTTGTCGGCCATCCTGCCGAACTTTCGGAAACGTGGCTGACGCAACGGGATCCTCTGCTCAACCGGGGCCTTGAAGTGTGGAAACCGATCATCGCGGCAGTCAATGGCTACTGCCTCGGTGGTGGCATGACCTTGCTGATGGCAACCGATATCCGCGTCGCAGCCGATCACGCGACATTCTCATTCACCGAGGTCAAGCGCGGGGTAATCGCCGCCAATGGCGGAACCCAGCGGATCATGGCACAGTTGCCACATGTGATCGCGATGGAAATGCTACTGACGGGTGGAACGATTGACGCGCCCACTGCGGCCAGATGGGGACTGATCAATGCCATGGTGCCGATGGACCGATTGATGGACACTGCGATAGGATACGCCAGCAGGATCACCGAAAATGCTCCGCTGGCAGTGCAGGCAAGCAAGGAGCTGGCGCTGCGAAGTCGTGACATGGATCTGGCGACCGGACTCCGCGCCGAACAGTTGACCAATCGCCTTCTTCAATTCAGCGAGGATGCGCGCGAAGGGGTCAGCGCGTTCCGCGAGAAACGTCCCGCGCAATTTCAAGGACGATAGACGATGAGCGAGTTCTCTGGAAAACCCCTTGACGGGATCACCGTCATCGACCTCGGGCAGATCTACAACGGCCCGTATTGTACGTTCCTCATGGCGATGGCCGGTGCAAACGTCATTAAAATTGAACCGCCGACCGGCGATCCGTTAAGACGTCGCAGCGTTGTGGGCGGTGCCGCCCTCCCCTTCGCCATGCTGAACTCGAACAAGCGCATGGTGTCGCTGAATCTAAAGTCGGTGCGGGGCCGCGAGATTTTCCTTGAAATGGTGAAGCGCGGCGATGTGGTGGTTGAGAACTACGCGCCGAGTACCATGGAGAAGCTTGGCTTGGGCTACGACGTCCTGAAGCAGCGGAATCCTCGTCTCATTTACGCGGCGGGCTCTGGATACGGACGATCCGGCCCGAAAGCCGGATATCTGGCCATGGACCTGACGGTCCAGGCCATGTCCGGAGTAATGAGTACTACCGGCTTTCCGGATAGCCCTCCGGTCAAGGCAGGGCCGGCGATCTGTGATTTTTTCGGTGGAGTGCATCTCTTTGGGGCGCTTGTGGCGGCACTGTATGAACGCACCGTCACCGGCACCGGTCGCTTGGTCGAAGTCTCCATGCAAGAAGCTGTTTACGCATCGCTCAGTTCAAGCCTTGGTCTGTATTACGGCTCCGGTGGAAAAATTCCGCCGCGCACAGGCAATCGCCATGCCGGACTAGCGGAAGCTCCCTACAACGTCTATCCGACTCAGGACGGTTACATCGCCATCATTTGTGTCAGTGACGCTCACTGGCGAAACCTGACGAAAGCGATGGGAAACGAGAAGCTTGCGGACGATTCTCGCTATCTCACATTGAAGTCGCGTGTCGACCACATCGACGAAATCGACGAAGTCGTCGCCGGATTCACGGCAAATTATCCGAAGCAGGAATTGTTCGCATTGCTCAGTGATTGCCGTGTCCCCTGCGCGCCAGTGCGCACGCTCGATGAAGTCGTGAATGACGATCACATGCACACCCGTGGCGCACTGGAATGGGTCGATCACCCCATGTACGGACGCGTCGTACTGCCGAGATCGCCACTCCGATTCGACGGCGAAGAGCAAATAGAACTGAAACCTAGTGGAGAGCTGGGGCGCGACAACCACCAGATATATGGAGAATGGCTGGGATACTCGGAAACGGAGTTGGCTCGGCTCGAAGAGGAAAAAGTGATCTGATGCATGGCTCAGTGGTAATCGCTGGAATCGGCCACACCGCATTTGGACACCATCCGGATCGGAGTACCTATTCGCTGAATATCGAGGCGGTCAGGAATGCGCTGAACGACACCGGCGTCGACAAGAGCGAAGTCGACGGCCTGTTTGTCAAGTTTCCGACATCGCGGTTCGAGTTCATGTACGGCCAGAAACTTGCCGAGTTGCTCGGCATCCAGCCGAGAATCGGCGGCGTTTGGGATCAGGGCGGCGCCGCCAATATCAGTCTGATCTCGTTCGCCGCGATGGCCATCGACGCTGGGCAGTGCGAAATTGCCGTGGTCTGCTTCGCCGACAATCCAAAAAGCGGCACGCGTCATGTCTACCAGAAGGCATGGGGCCATGACGAAGTATATGGCTGGTTCGGAGTACCGCCAGGCTACGCCATGATCGCGCGCCGCCACATGGGACAGTATGGCACCACTGCCGATCAACTGGGCGCCATTGCTGTCGCCTGCCGCAAACACGGAGCGAGAAATCCAAATGCTCAACTACGCAAAGAGATAACCCTCGACGATTATCGGCAATCAAAGATGATCGTTGCTCCGCTACGCCGTGACGACTGCTGTTTGGTATCGGATGGGGGTGCCGCCGTAGTTCTGATGAGCGCCAAACGCGCCAAGCAGATGCAGGTTTCGGCTCCGGTACCGATTCTAGGCTACGGCCAGGGGCAGACATCGTGGGAAGTCGCCCAGCGACCTGACCTAACCGCGACCGCCGCCGCGATCTCCGCCAAAACGGCATTTGCCATGGCTGGGATTGCGCCAAAAGATATTGATGTAGCCCAGATCTACGATTGCTTTACCATCACGGCACTAATGACGATTGAGGACTATGGATTCTGCCGTAAAGGCGAAGGCGGACGATTCGTGGAAGATGGCCGCATCGAAATCGGCGGCGATCTGCCCATGAACACGAGCGGCGGTCTGCTTTCAGAAACCGGCATGCCGGGGCTACAGCTTGTCATTGAGGGCGTGCGGCAAATGCGCGGCGCCGCCGCAGTCCAGGTTCCAAACGCACGGTCATGCATCGTTTCCAATCAGGGAGGAATTATGCACACCCACTCAACACTCATACTTGGACAATAGGAGATTGAATGACTGGCGAAATCTTGGTTCCAGACAGAAGTGGCGTCAACGAACACTACTGGCTTGCGCTCGATGCCAGACATTTGGTTTTTCAGGAGTGTCTGTCTTGCGATAAACCGCGGCTCCCTCCGCGCACCGAGTGTCCCCACTGCCTCTCTGACGCCTGGGAATGGCGACGCGCCAGTGGCGCGGCCAAGTTGATCAGTTGGGTCGTATACCAGACCGCCTTTCACCCGGCATTTGCTGATCGTCTACCCTATACCGTGGCCGTCGTCGAGTTGATCGAGGGTCCTAGGCTTATCAGCAATATCGTTGAGGTGGATGATCCGGAAACATTGATGATCGATCAGGATCTGGAACTTGTCATACAGCACGAACGGGGTACGGCGATTACCCGTTTTCGCCCGTTCGTCCGAGGATCCTCCAACACGCACAACGGAGTAGTCAATTGAAGGCAGTCAATCGAAAGGTCATCATCACTTGCGCAGTCACCGGATCGATCCACACGCCGTCAATGTCGCCGCATCTCCCGGTAACAGCGGAAGAAATTGCCGATGCCGCCATCAGCGCTGCGGAAGCGGGTGCAGCAATCGTGCATTTGCACGCGCGCAACCCGATAGATGGCCGTCCCGATCAATCGCCGGAGGCCTTCGCGCCGTTCCTGAAGACGATCAAGCAGCGCTCCAATGTCGTCATCAACATCACCACCGGGGGTGCGCCGACCATGGCGATCGAGGAGCGCGTGCGCCCCGCCGCCACCTTCAAGCCGGAGGTCGCCTCGCTGAACATGGGTTCGATGAATTTCGGTCTTTACCCGATGCTCACTCGTTTCAAGGAGTTCAAGCACGATTGGGAAAAACCCTATCTCGAAGGTTCGCGCGACCGTATCTTCAAGAACACCTTCGCCGACATCGAATACATCCTGCGCACATGCGCTGAAAATGACACCCGTTTCGAGATCGAGTGCTACGATATTGGGCATCTCTATACGCTCACGCATTTCGCCGAACGCGGCATTGTTAAACCGCCGTTCTTCGTTCAATCGGTTTTCGGTCTTCTTGGCGGCATCGGCGCACATCCGGAGGACGTGGTGCACATGAAGCGCACCGCTGACCGGTTACTTGGCGCCGACAATTTTCGCTGGTCCGTACTTGGCGCCGGGCGTCACCAGATGCGGGTCGCCGCGCAAGCTGTGGCAATGGGCGGCAATGTCCGCGTCGGATTAGAAGACTCGTTGTGGCTCGGCGCCGGCAAGCTTGCCGAATCGAATGCCGCGCAGGTTAAGAATGTGCGGCAAATCATCGAGGGATTGGGCCTCGAAATCGCTTCTGCGGACGAAGCGCGGGGCATTCTCGCCCTCAAGGGCGGAAATTCGGTAGCATTTTAAATGACATCATTTTTCGCAATACCGACGATGGGATGATCGAATGACAGGCGTCACCGGCAAAGTTGCGGTTATTTCAGGTGGCAGCCGCGGCATCGGCAAGTCGATCGCGCAGCGCTTGGCCCGCGACGGCTTTGTCGTGGCAATTGCAGCGCGCGGCGATGCGGATTTGCGGGCTACGGCAACAGCCATCAGCCAAGCCGGAGGCGGCGCCGCGAGTCCCTACATCGTGGACCTTCGGGATGCCGCCAGTGCCGTCCGGTTGATCGATGATGTCGTCCGGGATCACGGTCGCCTGGACGTTCTGATCAACAACGCCGGCGCAACACACCGAGGTTCGTTGCTCGATCTGGACGACGACGACTGGCTCGACGGCTTCGCGCTCAAGTTCCATGGAACAATCCGCCTGACCCGCGCCGCTTGGCCGCATCTTGCCAGAGCCCACGGACAAGTCATCAACATCGTCGGCGCGCTCTCGCACACGCCCAGCGATCAGGCGATGATTGGCAGCACGATTTGCGGCGCCCTCACGAATCTGAACAAGGCGCTCGCCGAACTGGGGCGCAGGGACAAGGTCCGCGTCAACGCAGTCAATCCTGGATGGATCGATACGGGCCGACTGGCGCGTCACCTTGCGGAGATTGCGGAGCGCGAAGGCCTAGACAGCGAGGAGTCAGCCAGCGCCCGCCTGTTGGAAGACCTCAAAATCACGCGGCTAGGCACCCCGGGCGATATTGCCGGACTGATCGGATTTCTAGTTTCTGAAGCAGCAAGCTTCATCCACGGAGCTTCTATCGACATCGACGGTGGTATGACAAAGGGTATCTGATCATCTTGGGTTAGCCAACTTGAACCTATTTTGAATGCCTGTCGGACCCCACTGTGATGTCAAAGCAAAATTCAAATGTCCGGCGCCATCTCTATGACATGTCACCACTTCACGCGCGTTTTCGTCTAAGCGCTCGATGGGTGGATTCACGGACTACGAGTACTACGACGCGACTGGTCTTGCGGATCTTGTTCGGCAACGCCTGATAACGCCCCTGGAGTTGCTCGAAGCGGCCATCGAGCGCGTTGAGGCGCGAAACCCTGTGGTCAACGCCGTGACGATGCCGCTCTACGACTACGGACGCCGCGCCATCGCCGAGGGCCTGCCGGACGGACCGTTCCGTGGCGTACCCTTCCTGGTGAAAGACCTCGGCGCAGTGATCGCGGGCGTGCCGATGACGAGCGGCTCGCGCTTCTTCGCTGACACGCCCCCGGCTGTCGCCGACAGCGAGCACGTCAAGCGGCTCAAGCGCGCAGGTCTCGTCATCTTCGGTCGTACCAACACTTGCGAGCTCGGCCTCTCCCTCACCTGCGAGCCGCAGCTCCACGGGCCGACTAAGAATCCCTGGGACCAGACGCGCATTTCCGGCGGCTCAAGCGGCGGCGCGGCGGCGGCCGTCGGTGTGCGCATGCTGCCGATGGCGCACGCCTCGGATGGCTTCGGCTCCATCCGCGCGCCCGCAGCGTGCTGCGGGCTGGTGGGCCTCAAGCCGACGCGGGGCCGCGCCACGATGGCGCCGTACCTGGGCGAAAGCCTCGGCGGTCTGGTGATCGGCCATGCCGTGACGCTCACGGTGCGCGACTGCGCACGGCTGCTCGACGCGACATCGGGTCCCGGCCCCGGCGATCCCTACACGGCGCCCGCGCCGATCCGACCGTTCGCCGACGAGGTGGGGGCCGATCCGGGGGCGCTCCGCATCGCGTGGACGGCGCAGACGCCGAACGGCACCCCCATCGACGCGGAATGCCGGCGCGCGCTGGGCGACGTCGTGCGCATCTGCGCCGGACTCGGTCATCGCGTGGACGAGGCCGACCCGGCCATCGAGCGCGAGGCGGTGGCGCCGGCGTTCCTCACGCTTGCCGCCGCGAACACCGTCGTCAATCTCGCAGGACATCCGGGCAGACGGACGCCAAATCCGGATGAGATCGAGCGCGTGACCTGGGGCATGTGGAAACGCGGCCAGGGCGTGAGCGGTGCCGACTACGTGCGGGCTACGCAGACCGCGCACCGCCTGGGCCGCCAGATGGCCGCCTTCCACGCCGACTGGGACGTGCTGCTGACGCCGGGTCTGGCGACGCTCCCGCCGTCACTCGGCTATATCGACATGATGCTGGACGACCTGGACGAGTATTGGCGGCGGGTGTTCTGCATGTCGCCGTTTACGGTGTGGTTCAACCTCACCGGACAGCCCGCGATGATGCTGCCGCTCGGGCGCAGCGCCTCCGGCCTGCCGCTGGCGGTGCAGCTCGTCGCGCGCTGGGGCGATGAGGCCACGCTGTTCCGTTTGGCCGCGCAGCTTGAAGCTATGCGACCGTGGTTCCATGACAAGCCGCTGGTCGCCCGCTAGCACAGCAGCAGAATCCATCGGAACCGCACGGCGCCCATCCTAGAGCGACACGCACTTCCGGCAGGAGCTCAGGTAGAAGGTGCGCACCTTACTGGAGCAGGCGAGCGGATAGCTGCATCCGCAGACATTAGGCCGCAAACTGGGAAACGTATTTTGTCGTCATATAGCTGGCGACACCCTCCGAGCCCCCTTCAGAACCGAACCCGCTTTCCTTGGACCCGCCAAAAGGGGTCTCGGGCAACGATATCTGAGGGGTGTTCACTCCCAACATACCAACCCTCAATCCTACCTCGACCGCGCTGACGTTTCGCAGACTGTTCGTGTAGGCATATGCCGCCAGCCCGTACGGCAGGCTATTCGCGTCGGCAATCATCTGATCGGTATCTGAGAAAGGAAGCATTGCCGCCACAGGGCCAAACGGTTCCTCATGCAATATCCTCGCCTCGGCTGGAATCTCTTCAAGCACAGTGGGTTGGTAGAAATATCCTCGGTTTCCAATCCTGCCGCCGCCGGCGGAAAGGCGCGCGCCTTTGCCGACTGCATCAGCGACGATCTCGACGATGGCAGAGAGGCGCCGCTTGTTTGAAAGCGGTCCCATCTGCACGCCTCGCTCCAGGCCAGAACCGACCTGGATGGCTTTAGCTTGGGCTACGAAGGACCGGACGAAATCGCTATAGACGGCCTCGTGGACGAAGAACCGGGTCGGTGAGTTGCAGACCTGCCCCGCATTCCGGTACTTGCTCGCCACCAGGATCGTGGCCACCTTATCGGTGTCGACATCGTCAAATACGATCGCTGGTGCATGGCCGCCGAGTTCCATGGTCGATGTAAGTACGGAATCGGCGGCCAGCCTCATTATCGCCTTGCCGCCTGCAGTCCCGCCTGTAAACGACACCTTACGCACCACGGGAGCCGAAAGCAGAAAACGCGAAGTATCCGGCGACGCGCCAAAAACCAGGTTGGCAACACCCGGCGGAAGTCCTGCTTCCTCCAGAGCCCGCATCACGGCAATTGCCGAGGCCGGCGCACTTTCTGATCCGATCATGATCGCCGTACACCCTGCCGCCAAGCATTCGCTGAATTTTCGTGCGGCAAATAAGACCGGGACATTCCACGATGTGATCAGCACGCTGACACCAACCGGTTCGTGAATTACCGATTGCCGGTATTCCGAAGATCTAGGCGGAATGATCCGCCCATATTGGCGTCGCCCTTCTTCGGCTGACCATTCGATAATTTCAGATGAAACCGAAACTTCGATCTCCGCCTCACGTTTGATCTTTCCCTGCTCTTTCACCAGGTTTTCGGCGACCTCGACCGAGCGCATCCGAAGATTACTTGCTGCCCGCTTCAGGATGGCGGCACGTTCGCTGGGCGACGTTGTCCGCCAGGTTTCGAAGGCGCGTGAGGCGGCGCTAAGCGCGACACCCAGATCCTGCTCCGTCGCCAGCGGCAGCACCCCCAAAACTTCCTCCGTCGCGGGATCGTAGACGGGACGAGTATCGCGCCCACCCCCGCGCAGCCACACCCCATCCACAAACAACCCTAAATCTTCATACATAAAAATCGTCTCCAACCTCTAAATCGCTGTGAAAAAACTTGGTACGCGGTCCCGGCGAGAAACTGCAACGACGCATCCTCAGCGACCGGCGTGCCAAAATGCCGCCACCGCATCAATTGTCCGACCAATGACGCATCGGCTGGCCGGGTATCGGCGAGCGGAAAGTGGCGATCCGATCCATGGTGAGCGACCCCACCAAGACTGTCCTTAGATCCGCTCCGACGAACGTCAGGCTGGAAGGATGGTCGATAATGCCTCCGCCTGGATCTTCGAATACCGTATGCGCTTTACCCTGCAAGTCAATGACATACAAGCGATTGCCGGCGATTTCCGTCACCCACAGGTTGCCTTCCGAGTCGAATGCGATTCCGTCGACCTTTGCCCCCAGGTCGAGAGGGTCTGGGCCAAATGGCTCCGGATAGCCCAGGCTTCCATCAGCACGGATTTCGGCGCGCGAGATCCGTCCGGCCCGCGTCTCGGCCATATAAAGGAATCGCCCATCCGGGCTGATGCGGATTTCGTTGGTGAACAACAGACCACCCACAACCGACCGCGCGCCCAGTTCGTCGATTTTAATCACGTAACCATCTGGAATATCCCGCTCCAGAGCGTCCAGATGCGGGTCGGTGACCGTCGATACCGATAGCCAGAGACAGTCTCTGTGATCGCGGAGAACAAAGTTCGCGGCGCCGACCGGACGCCCGTCGATCTCGTCCAAAAGAACCTCATGGCGACCGTCGCGGTGGAGACGGTAGAATTTTCTGTGCGCAATGTTGGCGAGATACAAGGTTCCGTCACCAGCCATGGCCATCCCATTCGGCTTGCCGCCCATCGTCCCGATCAGAGTCTGGGTGCCATCCGGATCCACACGGGTCACCGCTGCGCGATTGTCCGAGACCCACAAAGTGCCGTTCTTTTCGGCGACGATACACTCTGGGCGACTCAAATCGCGACCCAGATAGGTAATATTTGACGGCCCCAGCCTAAACTCGGACATAGCGGACATACGACTCTCCATCTCCAAAGTTATCGCGAAATCGCAATACTAATCAGCAACACCGATAGAGTCAATAAAAATGGATCACCTTTAAATATTATTAAACTTTAAAACCTTTATATCATTTATAAGCCGCGACATGTTGTTCTAATATGAGATGTCATTCAACGGGCCTCTCCATACCGCAACAAGGACATCACTTAAGCTGAGCGGCGAAGCGCTGGCTGATGAGGAATCTCAGGGTTGCAATCGAATCCGGGACGCGGCGCTGGATCTGATCGATTACCGCGAGGGACGTGGCCTTCGGGTAGGCCAGGCGCTTGTGGTCGAGTAGCGTTTATTACTGTTGGGAGTGAGGCGCTGATGGAGCAGAAAACTTTAGACAGCGATGTACAGGGTAGCGTAGTGATGGACGCCACGCCAGTTGCCCTCTTCACAATACGACAAGACAAATTCCTGCTTCAACTCCAATCGGCGTCCCACGGGGATTTCCTTCGGCCACAAGTCCAGTGTGCGTTCCAAGGTTGAACACTCTTTCCTGATCATCAAGCGACCGTGGAGCTTTGTCAAGGTTCGCTATCGCGGCTTGGCAAAAAATGCCAACCGCGCCTTTGCCATGCTGGCGATGTTCAACATCAATAAAAAGTTCTCAGTATCCTGGCTCGGGAAAGGCCATTACACAATGAAAATGACATCACCGTCACAACTTCGCCTCGATTTCAATTTACCGCTAAATTTTGCGACAGCTTATTCAGCATTTCCCTAGACATATTCTCTGCAGCGCCTCGAAGAAAATTCAGGTACCCGCAATCTCTTGTAGCCGTAGAACAGCCGCAGCATAGGAGGCGTCTCGTTCGGGCGGCGGCGAGAAGTCGAGCCCTTCGGCCTTTACGAAGGTCACGTCCGTGATACCAATGAAGGCGAGAACCGACCGAAGATAGGGCTCAAAGTGGTCAAACGACGCAAACGGTGTTCCCGCTGCATACGTCGCGCCGCTCG
>JACQAO010000055.1 GCA_016194935.1 Betaproteobacteria bacterium | reverse complement strand
TACATCCACGGTGAAATCTGGGAGCTTTACGCGCGTTTCGAGGAGGCCCTGGCGGAGGCGCGCGCTGCCGGTTTCATCGGCCAGAAGATCCTCGGCTCGAATTTCAATTTCGAGCTGCATGCTCACCACGGCTATGGCGCGTATATCTGCGGCGAGGAGACGGCGCTGCTCGACTCGATCGAAGGCAAGAAAGGCCAACCGCGCTACAAGCCGCCTTTCCCCGCCAGCTACGGCCTGTACGGCAAGCCGACCACCATCAACAACACCGAGACTTTCGCCGCAGTGCCGTGGATCATCATCAACGGCGGCGAAAAATATCTTGAGCTGGGCAAGCCCAACAACGGCGGCACCAAGTTGTTCTCGGTTTCCGGCCATGTGGTCAAGCCCGGTAATTACGAAGTACCGCTGGGCCTGCCGTTTGCGGAACTGCTGGCTATGGCCGGCGGCATGCGCGGCGGACGCAAGTTGAAAGCGGTGATTCCCGGCGGCTCTTCGGCGCCGGTGCTGCCGACCGAGATTGTGATGGAATGCACCATGGATTACGACTCCATCGCCAAGGCCGGCTCGATGCTGGGTTCCGGCGCGGTGATCGTCATGGATGAAAGCGTCTGCATGGTCAAGGCGCTGGAGCGCCTGTCCTATTTTTACTTCGAGGAATCCTGCGGTCAATGCACCCCCTGCCGCGAAGGCACCGGCTGGCTTTACCGGGTGGTGCATCGCATTGAGCACGGCCAGGGCCGTCCCGAAGATCTGGATCTGTTGAACGGCGTTACCGACAACATCATGGGCCGCACCATCTGCGCCCTGGGCGATGCCGCCTCGCTGCCGGTAAGAAGTTTCATCAAGCACTTTCGCAGCGAATTCGAGCACCACATCGAACACAAACAATGCCTGGTGCCGCCGGAAGTGCAGCGCGAAGGCAGCAAGATTTACACGCGGCGGCCTTCCCTTGAGGGGAATCGATAATGCTGGACATCGAAATTGACGGCAAGACGCTACAGGTAGCGGAGGGCAGCACCATTATGGATGCCGCGCATCAGATCGGCGCCTACATCCCGCATTTCTGCTACCACAGGAAACTCACGATTGCCGCCAACTGCCGCATGTGCCTGGTGCAGGTGGAGAAGGCGCCCAAGCCGCTGCCGGCCTGCGCCACGCCGGTCACCAACGGCATGAAGGTGCAGACGCATTCCGAGCAGGCGGTCAAGGCGCAGAAGGGGGTGATGGAGTTTCTGCTCATCAATCACCCGCTCGACTGCCCGATTTGCGACCAGGGCGGCGAGTGCCAGTTGCAGGATCTGGCCGTCGGCTATGGCGGCAGCGCCTCGCGCTACCAGGAAGAGAAGCGCGTGGTGGTCAACAAGAACCTCGGCCCGCTGGTCGCCACCGACATGACCCGCTGCATCAACTGCACACGCTGCGTGCGCTTCACCCAGGAGATCGCCGGGCTGATGGAGCTGGGCCAGGCCTTCCGCGGCGAGCATGCCGAGATCATGTCTTTCATCGGGCAGACGGTGGACTCCGAACTCTCCGGCAACATCATCGACCTGTGTCCGGTCGGCGCACTGACTTCCAAGCCGTTCCGCTTTTCTGCGCGCACCTGGGAACTGGCGCGCAGGAAATCCGTCAGTCCGCATGATGGCTTGGGCAGCAACCTGGTCGTTCAGACCATGAATGATCGAGTGATGCGCGTGTTGCCGCTGGAAAATGAAGCAGTGAACGAGTGCTGGCTGTCTGACAAGGATCGTTTCTCTTACGAAGCGTTGAATTCCCCGGAGCGCCTGACCAGGCCGATGCTCAAGCAGGACGGCAAGTGGCGCGAGGTCGAATGGCAGCAGGCGCTCGACTATGTCGCTCATGCTTTCAAGGATATCGCCAGCAAGCACGGGCCGACGGCGCTGGGCGCACTGGCTGCGCCGCAAGCAACGCTGGAAGAACTGTTTCTGACGCAGAAATTAATGCGCGGCATCGGTAGTGATAATGTGGATTTCCGCCTGCGCCAAAGCGATTTTACGCTCGACGGCAAACGCGCCGGAACACCCTGGCTGGGTATGCGCATCGCCGAACTGAATGCGCTCGACAGGGTGCTGGTGGTCGGCAGTTTCCTGCGCAAGGATCATCCGCTGATCGCCCAACGCCTGCGTCAGGCCGTCAAACGCGGCTGCCAGATATCCATCATCCATGCTGCCGACGATGATGCGCTGCTGAAGTTTTTTGCCAAGGCCATCGCCGCGCCTTCGCAACTGCCGCAACTGCTGGCGCAGGTAGTGAAGTCCGCAGCGGAGCAGAAGGGCGTTGCCGTAGATGCCGGCATTGCCGCTGTCACGGTGACGGATCAGGCTAGGCAGATTGCCGCCAGCCTGGTTTCCGGCGGCAACACTGCGGTACTCCTTGGCAACTTCGTCCAGCAGCACGCCCAGGCCGCCACCCTGCATGCGCTGGCGCAACAACTGGCGGATATCACCGGGGCGAAATTCGGCTACCTGGGCGAAGCGGCCAACAGCGTCGGCGGCTATATTGCCAATGCCGTTCCCCAAAATGGAGGATTAAATGCGGCACAGATGCTGGCGACACCGCGCAAGGCTTATCTGATACTTCAAACCGAGCCGGAGCTTGACTGCGCCAATCCACAGCAGGCGTTGGCAGCCTTGCAACAGGCGGCGACGGTGGTGGTGATGTCGCCGTTCAAGCTGCCCGGCGCGCTCGACTATGCCGATGTGTTGCTGCCGGTAGCGCCATTTACCGAGACCTCGGGCAGCTTCATCAATACCGAAGGGCGGGTGCAGAGTTTCAACGCCGTGGTCAAGCCGCTGGCCGACACCCGCCCGGCCTGGAAAGTGCTGCGCGTGCTGGGCAATCTGCTCGGGCTGCCCGGCTTCGAGCACAACAGCAGTGAAGAAGTACGCGCCGAAGCGCTGACCGGTAAGCCTGAGTTCGTTACGGAAAAACTCGATAACCGGGCCTCAGGCATTACGCTGCAACTGGATGCAGCAACGTCAGGCATGGAGCGGATTACCGAAGTGCCGATTTATTTCGCCGATGCGCTGGTGCGCCGCTCGCCTGCGTTGCAAAAGAGCCGTGATGGCGCTTCGCCGGCCGCTTGCATGAATGCTGCGCTACTGGCAAAGCACGGCCTGGCGGCAGGTGACCGGGTGCGTGTCACACAGGGTGCGGGCGAAGCACTGCTGGCCGCAGCGCTGGATGCCGGCCTGCCTGATGGCTGCGTGCGCGTTGCCGCAGCACATCCGCTGACTGCGGCGCTCGGGGCAATGTCAGGGCAGCTTTCGGTGGAGCGCACCTGATGGACGCCCTCATGTCCTTGCTGCAGCCGGTGCAGACTATGCTGGGGCCGCTCTGGCCGCTGGTGTGGACGCTGGTGAAAATCATCCTGATTTTGATTCCGCTGATGCTCAGTGTCGCCTACCTCACTTTCTGGGAACGCAAGATCATCGGCTGGATGCAGGTACGCATCGGCCCCAATCGCGTCGGGCCGTGGGGCTTGTTGCAGCCCATCGCCGACGGTCTGAAACTGTTGTTCAAGGAAATCATCGTACCGACGCGCGCCGGTACGGCGCTCTACATCGTCGGCCCGATCATGGCCATCGCGCCGTCCCTGGCGGCCTGGGCGGTGGTGCCGTTCTCTGACGGTTACGTGCTGGCCAATGTGGATGCCGGCGTGCTGTATCTGCTGGGCATCACTTCCATCGGCGTGTATGGCGTGATCATCGCCGGCTGGGCCTCCAATTCCAAATACTCTTTCCTCGGCGCCATGCGGTCGGCGGCGCAGATGGTCTCCTACGAAATCGCCATGGGCTTCGCGCTGGTGTGCGTGCTGATGATCTCGGCCAGCCTCAACCTGACCGAGATCGTGCACGGCCAGAACCGGGGAATGTTCGCCGCGATGGGACTGAAGTTCCTGTCCTGGAACTGGTTGCCGCTGCTGCCGATGTTCCTGGTGTTTTTGATCTCGGGCGTTGCCGAAACCAACCGCGCGCCTTTCGACGTGGTCGAGGGCGAGTCGGAAATCGTTGCCGGCCACATGGTCGAATATTCGGGCATGGCCTTCGCGCTGTTCTTCCTCGGCGAGTACGCCAACATGATCCTGGTTTCGATCCTGACCTCGATTTTTTTCCTCGGCGGGTGGCTCTCGCCGCTGGGCTTTCTGCCCGACAGCTTTATCTGGCTGGCGGCCAAGACCTCCTTCATCCTGTTCCTGTTCCTCTGGTTTCGCGCCACCTTCCCGCGTTACCGCTACGACCAGATCATGCGCCTGGGCTGGAAGGTGTTTGTGCCGCTGTGCATGTTCTGGGTGCTGGTGGTCGGCATCTGGATGATGTCGCCGCTGAACATCTGGAAATAACATCATGGGTGCGGTTAAAGAATTCTTCAACAGCCTGCTCCTCAAGGAGTTGTTCAAAGGCATGGCGGTGACTGGCCGCTACATGTTCGCGCGCAAGATCACCATCCAGTTCCCGGAGGAGAAAACGCCGCAGAGCAACCGTTTTCGCGGGCTGCATGCTTTGCGCCGCTACCCCAACGGCGAGGAGCGCTGCATTGCCTGCAAGCTGTGCGAGGCGGTGTGTCCGGCGCTGGCGATCACCATCGAATCGGAGCAGCGCGAAGACGCTAACGGGCAAGCGTCGCGCCGCACCACCCGCTACGACATCGACCTGACCAAATGTATTTTCTGCGGCTTCTGCGAAGAAGCCTGCCCGGTCGATGCCATCGTGATGACGCGAATCCTTGAGTATCACGGTGAAACCCGCGGCGATCTTTACTACACCAAGCAGATGCTGCTGGCGGTAGGCGACCGCAACGAAGCCCAGATCGCGCTGGACCGCGAGCAGGACGCCCCTTTCAGGTAAGCCGCGATGGACTTCAAAACCGCAGTTTTCTATTTCCTGTCGACCATCCTGGTGCTGGCCAGCCTGCGTGTGATCACCGCGCGTAACCCGGTGCATGCTGCGCTGTTTCTGGTGCTGGCCTTCTTCAACGCCAGCGGGCTGTGGCTGTTGCTGCATGCCGAATTTCTCGCTATCGCCCTGGTGATGGTGTATGTCGGCGCGGTGATGGTGTTGTTCCTGTTTGTCGTGATGATGCTGGATATCGACATCGAACGCCTGCGCCAGGGCTTCTGGAGCCATCTGCCGCTGGGCGCCGCCATCGGCCTGCTGATGGCGGGGGAGATGGCCGTGGTGCTCGGTGGTCGCTATTTCTGGCCCGAAGCCATGCCGGCGCCGGGGCCAACCCAACCCGGTTACAGCAATACCAAGGAACTCGGACGGCTGCTGTTTACCGACTATGTCTATCCGTTCGAGTTGGCCTCGGTGATCCTGCTGGTGGCGATCATCGCCGCCGTGCTGCTGACGCTGCGCCGCCGCGCCGACAGCAAATTCCTGAATCCGCGCCAGCAGATCGCCGTGCAGCGCAATGACCGCATCCGCATGGTAACGATGCCGAGCGAAAAGGAATAGGAGACAGACATGCTAACCACCCTGTCGCTTTCACATTATCTGATCCTCGGCGCGATCCTGTTTGCCCTGAGCGTGGTGGGGATATTTCTCAACCGCAAGAACCTGCTGGTGTTGTTGATGGCCATCGAGTTGATGTTGCTAGCGGTTAACATGAACTTCGTGGCCTTCTCGCACTATCTCGGTGAAGCCTCCGGCCAGTTGTTCGTGTTCTTCATCCTGACAGTGGCGGCGGCGGAATCGGCCATCGGCCTGGCGATTCTGGTGGTGTTGTTCCGCAATCTCTCGACCATTCATGTCGACGACCTCGACAGCCTCAAGGGATAGACCCGACCGATGGACATGAAAACGCTCTACCTGATCGTGCCGCTGGCGCCGTTGTTCGGCGCGATAGTGGCCGGCCTGTTCGGCAAGGCCATCGGTCGCAGCGGCGCGCATAGCGTGACCATCCTCGGGGTGGCTGTGTCCTTCGTCGCCTCTTACATCATCTTCCAGGATGTCCAGGCCGGCCACCTGTTTAACGGCAGCGTATATACCTGGCTGGAAAGCGGCGGGCTGAAACTCGAAGTCGGTTTCCTCATCGACCCGCTGACCACCATGATGATGCTGGTGGTGACTTTCGTGTCTCTGATGGTGCACATCTACACCATCGGCTACATGGCCGATGATCCCGGCTATCAGCGCTTCTTCAGCTACATCGCGTTGTTCACCTTCTCTATGCTGATGCTGGTGATGAGCAACAATTTCGTCCAGTTGTTCTTCGGCTGGGAGGCGGTCGGCCTGGTGTCTTACCTGTTGATCGGTTTCTGGTACACCCGCCCGACGGCGATCCACGCCAACCTCAAGGCCTTCCTGGTGAATCGCGTCGGTGATTTCGGCTTCCTGCTGGGCATCGCCCTGATCGCCGCTTATGCCGGCACGCTCGACTATGCCCAGGTGTTTGCCCTGGCGCCGCAACTGGCGCAGCAGAGCGTGGAACTGCTGCCCGGCACGCCCTGGCTGCTGATCTCGGTGATCTGCATTTGCCTGTTCATCGGCGCGATGGGCAAGTCGGCGCAGTTTCCACTGCATGTCTGGCTACCCGATTCGATGGAAGGCCCGACGCCGATTTCCGCGCTGATCCACGCGGCGACCATGGTGACGGCGGGTATTTTCATGGTGACGCGCATGTCGCCGCTGTTCGAATTATCCGAGGCGGCCTTGTCCTTCATGCTGGTGATCGGCGCCATCACCGCGCTGTTCATGGGTTTCCTCGGCATGGTGCAGAACGACATCAAGCGCGTGGTGGCCTACTCGACCCTCTCGCAGCTCGGTTACATGACGGTGGCGCTGGGCGCTTCCGCCTACTCGGTGGCGGTGTTTCACCTGATGACGCATGCTTTCTTCAAGGCCTTGCTGTTTCTTGCCGCCGGCTCGGTGATCATCGGCTGCCATCATAACCAGGACATCCGCTATATGGGCGGCCTGCGCAAATACATGCCGATCACCTGGATTACTTCGCTGCTCGGTTCTCTGGCGCTGATCGGCTTCCCTTTCTTTTCGGGATTCTTTTCCAAGGACTCGATCATCGAAGCCGTGGCTTTGTCGCATCTGCCGGGCGCCGGTTTCGCCTACTTTGCCGTGATCGTCGGCGTGTTCGTCACCGCCTTCTATTCCTTCCGCATGTACTTCCTGGTGTTCCACGGGGAGGAGCGCTACCACCAACTACCGCATGACGAACATCACCATGCCGGTACGCCGCATGAATCGCCCTGGGTGGTGTGGCTGCCGCTGGTGCTCCTGGCAATTCCTTCGGTGGTGATCGGTTACCTGACCATCGGCCCCATGTTGTTCGGCAGTTATTTCGGCGGCTCAATTGTGATCGCGCCGGAGCATCAAGCCCTGGCGCACATGAAAGAGGAGTTCCACACTTCTTTCCTCACGGCGCTGCACGGGATGACCCAGCTACCCTTCCTGCTGGCGATGGCGGGCGTGCTGCTGGCGTGGATTTTCTATCTCAAACGCCCGGAGATTCCGGCGGCGCTGATGAAAACCTTCAAGCCGATCCATAGCTTGCTGGAAAACAAATACTACCTGGACAAGTTCAACGAATGGTTCTTCGCCGGCGGCGCGCGCCTGATTGGCCGCGGCCTGTGGAAAGGCGGCGACCAGTTGTTGATTGACGGTTCGATCAATGGCTCGGCCCGGCTGGTGGGTGGAATTGCGTCGCTGGTGCGCCTGCTGCAAAGCGGCCACATTTACCGTTATGCGTTCTGGATGATATTCGGCGTATTCGGCCTGCTGACGCTGTGGTTCAACCGGGCTTAAACGAAAAATGATCGCCACACACCTCCTCAGTCTCTCGATCTGGTTGCCCATCGCCGGCGCCATCGTAGTGCTTGCCAGCGCATCCGAGCGCAATCCCGGCATGGCGCGGGTGGTGGCGCTGATCACCGCGCTGCTCGGTTTCCTCGTCACGCTGCCGCTGTATATCGGCTTCGATACCAGCACCAGCGCCATGCAGTTCGTCGAACAAACGCCGTGGATACCGCAATTCAATATCAACTATTTTCTCGGCGTGGACGGCATCTCGGTGCTGTTCGTCCTGCTCAACAGCTTCATCACCATCCTGGTGGTGCTGGCGGGCTGGAAAGTCATCGAGCGCAAGGTTGCCCAGTACATGGCCGCTTTCCTGATTATGTCGGGGCTGATGAACGGCATCTTCTGCGCCCTCGACGCGGCGCTGTTTTATGTATTTTTCGAGGCTTCGCTGATTCCGATGTACATCATCATCGGCGTGTGGGGCGGGCCGAACCGCGTGTATGCGGCTTTCAAGTTCTTCCTGTACACCCTGGCCGGATCGCTGCTGATGCTGATCGCCATGCTGTACCTGTTCCTCCAGTCGGGCGGCAGCTTCAACATCCTCGACTGGCAGGCACAGCCGCTGGATCTGTCGACGCAAACACTGTTGTTCTTCGCTTTCCTGATTGCCTTCGCAGTCAAGGTGCCGATGTGGCCGGTGCACACCTGGCTGCCCGACGCCCACGTGGAAGCGCCTACCGGCGGCTCAGTGGTGTTGGCGGCGATCATGCTGAAGCTCGGCGCCTACGGGTTTCTGCGGTTTTCCCTGCCGATCCTGCCCGATGCCAGCCATGCGCTGTCCGGCATGATGATCGGACTGTCGCTGACAGCGGTGATCTATATCGGCTTCGTGGCCCTGGTGCAGGGCGACATGAAAAAACTGGTGGCCTATTCGTCGGTTTCGCACATGGGTTTCGTGACCTTGGGCTTCTTCATTTTCAACCAGATCGGCATGGAAGGCGCATTGGTGCAGATGATTTCCCACGGCTTCGTTTCGGGTGCGATGTTCCTCTGCATCGGCGTGATGTACGACCGCATGCACAGCCGCCAGATCGCCGATTACGGCGGGGTGGTCAACAGCATGCCGAAATTCGCCGCCCTGTTCCTGCTGTTCTCCATGGCCAATGCCGGCTTGCCCGCGACCTCCGGTTTTGTCGGCGAGTTTATGGTGGTGCTGGGCGCGGTCAAATACAACTTCTGGACCGGTTTCGCCGCCGCCACGACGTTGGTGGTCGGGGCGGCCTACACGCTGTGGATGTACAAGCGCGTAGCCTTCGGGGCAGTCTCCAATCAACATGTGGCAAAACTGGCCGATCTCGACCAGCGCGAATTCCTGATCCTCGGACTGCTGGCGCTATGCGTACTCGGCATGGGCTTGTATCCGTTCCCTTTCACCGACGTGATGCATGCCTCCGTCGACCATTTGCTCAAGCAAGTGGCGGCCAGCAAGCTATGACCATTCCGGGCCTGGACTTATGAATTTCGTCATGCCTGATTTTTATCCAGCCGCTGCGGAGATTTTTCTCCTGGCGATGGCTTGCGCGATTCTGCTGATCGATCTGCTGCTGCCCCCCGCGCAGCGCTGGGTTATTGCCTTGCTGACCATGACGACGCTGGTGGGTTGCGCCATCATCACTTTCTTCACCATAGACGGGCAAGTGGTGCTGACATTCAGCAACATGTATGTCGATGACATGCTCGGCGATTTTCTCAAGCTGCTGGTGTATCTCTCGGTGGCAGTCATGCTGGTCTACAGCCGCGGCTACCTTGCGGTGCGCGGGCTGAACAAAAGCGAGTTCTATCTGCTGGTGCTGTTCGCCACCCTGGGCATGATGGTGATGATTTCGGCCAGCCATTTCGTCAGCCTGTATCTCGGACTCGAGCTGCTGTCCTTGTCGCTGTATGCCCTGGTGGCGCTGGACCGCGACTCGGCGCGCGCCACCGAGGCGGCAATGAAGTATTTTGTGCTCGGCGCGATGGCTTCGGGTCTGCTGCTCTACGGCATGTCGATGATTTACGGCGCCACCGGCACGCTGGAGATCGGCGGGGTTGCCCAGGCCATTTACCACGGCGTGGCCAACAAGACGGTGCTGATCTTCGGCCTGGTGTTCCTGGTGTCCGGCCTGGCTTTCAAGCTCGGCGTGGCGCCGTTCCATATGTGGATACCGGATGTCTATCATGGCGCGCCGACGCCGATTACCCTGTTCATCGGCTCGGCGCCCAAGCTGGCGGCTTTTGCCATGTCCTTGCGCCTGCTGGTGTATGGCCTGATCGAACTGGCGGGGGAATGGCAACTGATGTTGATGATGCTGGCGGTGTTGTCGATTGCACTCGGCAACCTCGCCGCCATCGCCCAGACCAATCTCAAGCGCATGCTCGCCTACTCGGCCATCTCCCACATGGGCTTCATGCTGCTCGGGCTGCTCAGCGGCGTGGTTGGCGGCGACCGCCATTTTGCGCTGAATGCCTACAGCTCGGCGATGTACTACACGGTTTCTTATGTGCTGATGTCGCTGGGCGCATTCGGCATGATCCTGCTGCTGTCGCGCGCCGGTCACGAAGCCGAAAACCTGGACGACTTCAAGGGACTCAACCAGCGCAGCCCGTGGTTTGCCGCAGTGATGGGCATCATGATGTTTTCCATGGCCGGCGTGCCGTTCTTCATCGGTTTCTGGGCCAAATTCAGCGTGCTGCTGGCGGTGGTCGACACCGGCCAGGTATGGCTCGCCGTGGTTGCCGTGTTCTTCTCGCTGATCGGCGCTTATTATTACCTGCGGGTCGTCAAGCTGATGTATGCAGACGCCCCGGAAGACGCCGCACCGATCCAGGGTAGCCTTGACATGCGCCTGCTGCTGTCGGCAAATGGCCTGGCAGTGGTGCTGCTGGGCCTCTTCCCGGAAGAGCTTATGCGACAGTGCGCCCTGATTCTGTTGCGTTCGCTGTAAGCCAACCAGGGCAGCGCAATCACCCTGAGCATGATGGATGACGAGCGACTCATCGAGACCCAGCTATCCAGCGAAGTGGTTTTCAGTGGCAACCTGCTCAAAGTCAATGCAGACCGCGTGCGTTTGTCTGACGGCACGCAGAGCATACGCGAACATATTATCCATCCTGGCGCCGTAGTGATACTGGCGGCGCTCGACAATGGCAAACTGCTGTTCGAACGCCAGTTTCGTTATCCGTTGGGCCAGGTGTTTGTGGAATTGCCGGCGGGCAAGATCGACGCCGGCGAACATCCCCTCGATACGGCGCGGCGTGAGTTGCGCGAAGAGACCGGCTACAAGGCAAAGACCTGGCGGCACCTGGGCAGCATGCATCCGTGCATCGGCTATTCCAATGAACGTATCGAATATTTCCTCGCCGGCGATCTGGCTTTTATCGGCAGTGCACCGGAGCCGGGCGAGTTTCTCGAAGTGATCGAACTGTCGCTGGCCGATGCGCTGCTGGCGGTGCGCGACGGCGAAATCACCGACGGAAAAACCATCACCGGTTTATTCTGGGCCGAGAAAATATTTTCCGGCATCTGGCAGGTTCCGGCATAAAATAAGCACGCAGGCCGTTTCCCGCAGGGTGACGATGCCGGCCAAGAACTATAAAGGAGCGAGTCTATGCACGCCACGGTCGAGCCGCGTGCCGCTTCCGACAGAGAGATGGATGAAGACAGCGGCGAGAAACTGCGCGCGCTCAGCATTCTGTCGGAAGTCACGGCCAATCTTGTTGACGAAGACGATCTTGAGGAACTGCTCGGGCGTTTTCTCGGCACCATGGTGCGCCTGGCGCATGCCAAAGCCGGCGCCGTGCGCATGTTGACCAGTGATGGCCGCTATCTGCGCCTGGTCGGTTCACGCGGCCTGCCGGCAGACTTGGTCGAGCGCGAACGGCTGGTGCCGGCCGATTGCGGCCAGTGCGGCAGCGCCGTGCGCGACAACCACTCGCGTTACGAGATCGACCTCCACCCCTGCGCTTTACGTACCGGCCACGCCTACTTCGATAAGGAATGCCAGGCGATGGTGGTGGTTCCATTGCAACACGACGGCAAGCTGCTGGGGACTTACAACCTGTTTCTGCCCGAGCGCTTCGAGCTGCCCGAGGAAGTCGCCTTGCTGTTCCGCTCCATCGCCGAACACCTCGGCATGGCGCTGGACAATGCCCGGCTCAAACGCGAAAACCTGCGCATCACCCTGATGGGCGAGCGGCAGATGATGGCGGCCGAGATTCACGATTCGCTGGCGCAAACCCTGGCCTACATGAAAATGCGCATGGAGCTGCTGCAAGATGCGCTGCGCGACAGCGACGGTCAGCGCGCCGGAAAATATGCCGGCGATGTCGGCCAGGCGCTCGACGACGCCTATCTGCGGCTGCGCGAGTTGCTTACCCAATTTCGCAGCACCATGGATCCGCTGGGACTGCTGCACTCACTCGACAACGTTGCAGCGGATTTCATGGAGCGCACCGGCATCACCCTCCAGTACCGCAATCGCATCACCGACCTGCGGCTCACGGTGGATCAGGAGGCGCAGGTGTTCTACATCATCCAGGAGGCGCTCGCCAACGTCGCCCGCCATTCCGGCGCCACCCAGGCCAGTTTGACCCTGGAAGGTTCCGGCGACCATTATGTGGCGACGGTGGAAGACAACGGCAAGGGTGGACAGGGATTCTTTGCCATCGCCAATCGCACCGGGGGTTTCGAGGAACATCCGGGTTTGCGTGACCATTTTGGCGTGACCATCATGCGCGAACGCGCGCAGAAAATCGGTGGTCAGGTAGCGATTTCCAATCTGCCTGCGGGGGGCGTGCGCGTGCGCCTCACCTTCCCGGTACTGGCGGGGAAAGTCCGATGAACGCCACGCCGCTGAGCGTTCTCCTGATCGACGACCACACCCTGTTTCGCAAGGGCCTGGCGGAATTGCTGGAACAGCGCGGCGCCATCCGTGTCGCCGGGATGACGGGCAGCCACGAAGAGGCGATGCGCCTGCTGCATGAAGAGCAGCCCGATGTAGTGATCGTCGATCTCAACATGCCGCCGCTGGGCGGCCTCTCCCTGCTGCGCCGCATCCGCGCCGAGGGATGGCATGGGCCGGTGCTGATCCTCACCGTCAGCGACGCCGAGGAAGACCTCGCCAACGCCATGCGCGGCGGCGCGCAAGGCTACCTGCTGAAGGACATGGAGCCGGACGACGTAGTCGATGCCGTGCAGCGTGCGGTGCGCGGAGAGACAGTGGTGGCGCCGAGCATGACCTTGAAACTGGTGCATCTGCTGCAGGGCGGCTCGCCCGCCGACGCCAAGGAAAGCGCCCTCAAGCAACTCACCGCGCGTGAGCGGGAAATTCTCAATCACCTGGCCCAGGGTCTTTCCAACAAGGCCATCGCCCGCATGCTCGACATCAGCCACGATACCGTCAAGCTGCATGTGCGGCATATCCTCGCCAAGCTCAACCTCACCTCGCGCGTCGAGGCGGCGGTATTCGCGGTTGAACAGAAGAATGCGGCGATCGTGCGGCGCGCGGAGTAGCGGACGCAGTATCCCCGGCTAAGTATCCGTTGCCAGCGGCAAGTGGATCAGGTATTGGCCGGATTTCTCCTCGCGCGCCAGCGTCAGCAAGTTGCGCCGCTGTGCGTCCTCCAGCAACTCCTTGAAGGAACGGTAGCCGTAGGATGATTCGGTAAAACCGGGTCGACGCCGTTGCATGGTCGGCTTGACCATCGAACCCCAGATTTTCTCATCGGAGCCGCGTTCAGCGATCAGCGCCTCGATGGTTTCCACCAGAAAGTCGAGCGCCTCCTGGTGTTTGTCATCTTCCGGTTTGGCTTTCTTCGCCGGGCTGGCCGCAGTCGCAGCCGCAGCCGGTTTAGCGGGTGTTTTCTTGACGGCGCGTTGCCGCTTGGCCTCCTGCTCGCGCACCAGATCGTCGTAGAAAATGAATTCGTCGCAGTTGGCGCTGAGCAGGTTGGAGGTGGAATCCTTCACACCGATGCCGATCACCCGTTTGTTGTTTTCGCGCAGCTTGGAAACCAGTGGCGAAAAATCGGAGTCGCCACTGATGATGACGAAAGTATCGACATGTTCCTTGGTGTAACAGAGATCCAGCGCATCCACCACCATGCGGATATCGGCAGAATTTTTTCCGGATTGGCGTACATGCGGAATTTCGATCAACTCGAAAGCCGCCTCATGCATGGTCGCTTTGAATTCCTTGTAGCGATCCCAGTCGCAATAGGCTTTCTTGACCACGATGCTGCCTTTCAGCAACAGGCGTTCGAGAACTTTGCCGATGTCGAACTGCGCATACTTGGCGTCGCGCACGCCCAACGCCACGTTCTCGAAGTCGCAGAACAGGGCCATATTGGTAATTTCAGGTTGTCCTGCCAAGGGGTTCTCCCGGGTTTCCGACGCACGAGTGCGAAATGCAGGTTGACGCTGCGCTGGGAAAAATGATGCCTCTACTTTATCACGCAGCGCCAGTGCAAGGATCGAGCGTCATGCAGCGCACGCGCCAACGAACGCGACGACCAGCGGCGCCAATTCGCCCTTCAACGCGGCGCGTTCGGGCTGGAATAAGGTTGCGACGAAGAATGGATGGCCCATCCAGTTCGACCGCGCGCACTTCGCCCGTTGCGTCGTCCGCTGCGGCGCGCAGCGGGCCGGCCACCAGCGCGGCCTGGAACGCCGGGTTCAGGCCATAGCGGCAACGATATCCGGCCATGGTTTCCAGTGCACCGTAGGCTGAGGCTATGCGGGTGCCGGGGAATAACCGAACAGCGCCGGTCGTTTCGACAAGCGCGCATTCAAGCGGAGAAATTACCGCCCGAGCGGCATTGGGCGCTGTTTCCGCATGCTCTGCATCGGCCCAAGCCAGTACGTTTCGGGCGTACTCAAGTACCGCGTGCTGGAATCCTCCGCAGGTACCAAGGAATGGTGTGGCATTTTCGCGGGCGTGGCGAATGGCGAGCAAAGCGCCATCCATGCTGCGATACGGGCTTGCCGGTACGCACCACAATCCATCGAGCCGTGAGATGCGGGAGGGCGAATTAATCTCGTCGGTGGGAACCCACTCAAACGCCACTTCTACGCCCAGCACATCAGCAGCACCCCGCAGGGCAAGTGGAATCGCCTGGTGCGCCGGCACTGATTGGTCGTAGTCGCCAACCAGACCGATAGAAACTTTCTTTTGCATAACGGTAGCTTTCCTGTTGATGTCCAATGTTCAAATCTGTTGCCTGGTGCAACTAGAGCAATACCTTTTTAATCGCCAGTTGCCAGACGTCCGCGAGCTTGTCCCATCCCGAAGCGTTGGGATGAATCTCGTTCAGCCAGTCGCCACTGTCCCCTGTGGAGCCCGGCGCAGAGGGGATCAGTGTGCCATTGGTGGGTACCTGATACAGTCCGCTGCGACCGATGAGCCAGCGGGTTATTGTGGCCTTGACCTCGTCGAAGATGCTGTTTGTCAAGTCCGGCCAAAGGTTGGAGGGAATGCCGTTCTTCACATACGACGCATACAGCCACGAACTGCCGCCCGGAAAGGCAGGCGCATTGCGCGCTGTGGGAGTGTCGTAACTGTTCAGGAAAATGGGGACGCCCGCGTGCCGGCTGGCTTGTACTTCCTGGTATAGCTTGGAAAAACCTGGATCCAGATATTGAGTCACCAGGGTATTGATCGCGTTGCGATTGAGACAGTCGCGTCCGAGGGTTGGCGGCGGTGTAACTGCAAGATTCCTGAGTATGCCCTGGCCGGCATCCGGATCGCGCGCCGCGTCAATAAAATCATTTCCGCCGGCGCTCAGCAAAATGGCGTCAAACTTCCAACTGAACGCGGTGTTAAGCCACTGCTTGAAATCACCATTGGCGCATTCACCGATGCGTCGCATGGTGTCGCCAAAATGAGCCAGGTTGATGACCAGCACATCATCCCCGGCAGCATCCATCCTGGGTGCAAGCTGCTGCAATAGCGAGGTATGAAACATGGCGCTGCGATCCATCCACGAGTCACCCTCGGCAAGAAAACGATACTTGAAAAACTCAGGCGCCAGGCCATTATCCAGATGGCCGGCGAATTCATTTCCGTATATGACGAGGCTGGACATTGTGGTCTCCTGACGATGCCGGTTAGAGGATACATCCAAGGGTGGTCAATGCGGTCTTAATATCCGCAGGCTCCCGAACGAGAACCGCGTTAAGCCCGGCTGTGGCAGCGCCTTCAACGTTTTCTGGCAGATCATCGAAGAACATGATCGATTTCAGTGGTATGCCCAGCGCATGACCGATATACTCGAAAGCTCTTCGTTCCGGCTTGCGGTAGCCGATCCGGGATGAAACGAAGATACGCTCAAATGACTTTACCACCTCGGGAAATCTCGCCGACCAGGCGGCTTGATGCGTGTCATTCGAGTTCGTGAAGGCGTAGCAAGGATACCTGGCTCTGGCTATCTCAAGCATGCGCCTCGTCTCGCTGATCTCTCCGGCGAATATCGCGTTCCAGCCTTCTTCGATGCAATCTCGATCATCCTGTAATTGGAGGGTCCTGCAAAGATGCGCGAAGTATTCAGTAGCCGTGATCTCGCCGCGTTCATGCTGCTGATATGGCGCATCGAATTTGAAAGCGGCCCTCAAGTCAGATAGCGAGAGGCGCGAGATGGGCTGCCAGCATGCAAATGCACGATCAAAGTCGATATCAATGACAACTCCGCCGAGATCGAACAGCAGCGCCTGGGTTTTGTCTGTCGCCATTATTTCTACGTAACCGGCTTAGCCCCGCTCGGCCAGCGCGAGCTTGATGCCGAACGAAACGAAAACAGCTCCGATGAGCCGATTCAGCCAATTCGCAACCTTCCTGCCAACCTGGAAACGTTTGCTGGCGAATGCTGAAGAAACGGCGAGGAAGTGACACCACAGCATGCCGTTAATATTGAAGATGCAACCAAGAGCAATAAAGGCGAGTGCTTTGCTGGGGGACTGCGGCGCAATAAATTGGGGAACAAAAGCGAGAAAGAAAATTGCGACCTTCGGGTTCAATACATTGGTGAAAAAACCCTGGATAAATATTCGACGGTACGAGAGCGCAGGCGGAGTCGCCAGCGGCGCTTCCGCGGCGGGGCCGGGTTTCTCCCGGCTGAGCAGCATGCCAATTCCGACGTACAGCAGATAAGCCGCGCCGAGATACTTGACTACAGTGAACGCCGTCGCAGAGGTGGCGAGAATCGCCGACAAACCCAGCGCGGCGGCGAAAATGTGAACAAAGGTGCCGGCGCCGATACCCAGTGCCGCAGCCGATCCGGCGCGCCAGCCCTGTGCTGCGCTGCGGGCCATGATGAGCAGGGAGTCGGGTCCGGGCGCCATGTTGAGCAGGAGGCCAGAGATTATGAATAATGCGAGATCATGCGTGCCGAACATGGAAAGTCCTCCGAAAGTTTTTTTCGCTTGCTGCCTTTGGGCCGGGGCATGCGGATACAAAAACAGCTATTGTGGTTGGCGCAACTCGACGAAGCATTTTCACTCTTTACAAAAAAACGAAACCAGTATTGCTGGCGGCTAACAGGCTGTCAGCAACGTTCAGCATCCGAGTCGGAGTAAGTGTACCAACATAGTACGGTTTTACGGGCGTCACGCCTGAACATTTCTGCACAGCACGATGAAAAAGCTTTCCATTTTTCGCCATGAAGTCGAGCGTTATAGTTGGCTTTCAGGCGCCGCCGGCGCCAATTCAGCACGGAGCCGCAGATGCCCAACTTTGAACTGATCAGCAACCATCTTTGCCCTTATACCCAGCGCGCCGCAATACAACTGGCCGAGAAAGGGGTTGCTTACGAGCGGGTGTATATCGATCTGGCCGAC
Source organism: Betaproteobacteria bacterium (assembly GCA_016194935.1). Taxonomy (GTDB): domain Bacteria; phylum Pseudomonadota; class Gammaproteobacteria; order Burkholderiales; family Rhodocyclaceae; genus JACRAR01. The sequence continues at coordinate 3,429 of JACQAO010000055.1, read as the reverse complement.
AAGCCGGAATGGTTCCTGCAAGTATCCCCGCTGGGAAAAGTGCCGTTGTTGCGCACGGGTGATGCGGCCATCTTCGAGACGGCGGTGATCTGCGAATATATCGAGGAAGTGGAACCTGCGCTGCCGCTGCATCCGGCGGAACCGCTGGATCGTGCTCGACATCGGGGCTGGGCGGAATTCGCCTCGGCCATCATCGCTGATGTTTTCGCCTTCTATACGGCGCCTGACGCGGCGGCCTTTGAGCGCAAATGCAGCGACTTGCAAGCCAGATTCCGCTGGCTGGAGCGCCACCTCGAAGATGGGCCGTATTTCGCTGGTGCGCGCTTCAGTCTTGTCGATGCGGCGTTCGCGCCGATCTTCCGGTTGTTTGATACCTTCGATCAGATCGGGGAATTCGGCATTTTCAAAGGGCTGCACCGGGTATGCGCCTATCGGGCGGCGCTGGCCGAGCGGGCTAGCGTCAGGCAAGTGGTGGTGTCCGAATATGCCCAGCTTTTCCGGCAGTATCTGACCGAGCGCGGCTCGCATCTGTCACGGCTGATGCAGCAAAGCGCAGGCCGCTAGGGCGCGCCGGTCAGCAGAGGCGCCGCCTGTTTCAGTTTTGCCGCCAAAGCATCGCAGGCGCGGCGAATTCTGGGCAGGCGGGCCATATCAGGGTGAACCAGCAACCACAGCGGTACGGAGAGGGCGGGTAGCGGCGCGCCGATGCGGATCAATTCCGGAATGGAGCCGCCCACGAAGCAGGGCAGCAAGCCACAGCCGATGCCAGAACGCACAGCCTGGGCGGCGCCCAGCAGGGTATTGGCGCGAAAACGGATGTCGCTTTCCGGGATGTTGTGCGCAACCCATGTTCCCGGCCCGCTACAGGCGAGCGCGGCGTCGAACCCCACCCAGGGAATGCCGGTGATGGTTCCCAATGTTTCAGGAACCGGCAGGTTTCGCGCCGCGTAGATGGCCATGGCAACAGCGCCGACGCGGCGACCGCGCAATGTTTCAGCGGGGCTGCCGGTGATCCGCAGGGCAATATCGGCTGAACGCTGGGCCAGCGAAAGCACCTGATTGGAGACGACCAGGTCGATGCTCAGTCCTTCCTGCTCCCTGCAAAGTTCGGCCAGGATGCCGGGGAGCAGGTATTCCGATACGGCATCCGGCGCAGTAAGGCGGATCGAGCCGCCGGGGCCGGTATCGCGGCCACCGATGCGGCGTTCCAGCGCCGCGATGTCGTCGCGCAGGCGCAGGGCCAGTTGGCGCATGTCTTCGCCTGCGGCGGTGAGGCGAAGGCTGGATGGGGTTCGCTCAAACAGGCGGGTACCCAGCCGCCGCTCGATCAGTTGCAGCCGCCGTGACAGGGTCGGATGGCTGATCCGGAGATGAACGGCGGCGCCGGAGAGCGTGCCATGCTCGGCAATGGCCAGCACGATGCGCAGGTCATCCCAGTTCAGAGAAGTCGCCGTCAAAGTATCAGAAGGCAGCGTCGCCTTATTTCGACGCACCAGTGTCCCCGTAGGCTCCAGCGACAACCACGACATACCCATCCGGATCACGAAGCCAGAACTCACGATGATTGGCATTCCGATTGATCTTGAGAGTTTCAAGCAACTCAGCGTTGCCTTCCTTGGCGCGGACAAATGCTTCTTCAATGTTGTCAGCCTGAAACCAGAGGAGCACGCCATTTCCGCTGGGCTTCAAGTCTGGATTGCCGAGATGAGGGTGCTCGTGTACATCCCAATGATGTATCTGCATGACCATCCGGCCATCGGACATTAGTTGCTCATACTCGGCGCCGCCGTGTCCGCTCTCGAAGCCGAGCACGGCCTGATACCAGCGGCTGCTGGCTTTAACGTCACGTACTGCGATGAGAGGTTGTGGATTCATATTCAACATAAGGGCGGTTGACAGGCCCGAGCAGGGTGAAAGCTGCGCGTCCCCTGGCTGTTAATTTCAAGGCCTCGGCTTCGAGCAATTTGAGTTGATTTCCCGTAGCGAATGCCGTCGTAGAAATGATGGAAATTGTACTGCGATCTTGATACCGGGTTCTTCAACGAGTATGGCCAAGGCAGCCTCAACATCCTTTCGAACGGCTCCAAGCGCGGCAGGCCTGTTTTCGGCCCACCATTCCGCCGCCCGTTCAATCTCCTGTCGTGCGTGGCTTGATTCGGACAACGACAGCCAAGATCAGCCGAAACGGCGAAGCCGTGCGAATGGCTCGTCGGCTGAAATGCCTTCTTCGCGGTCAGCCTCGTCAAGGGCATCAAGTAGCTCGGCTTCTTGTTGTGGTGGGAGTCGCACAGCAATCTCATCACCCCGAGCGAGGACGGTCACGACCGTTCCCTCTGGCAGAGAGAGACCCTCTACGACGACCTTGCCGCCAACTATGGTTCCTGAAGCGATTTGCATGTCGGAATGGTACTCCACTGCTTGGGATAAATACAATCTGACGCCGAACGCTCGGCATCAGCCGCGGATTTGCCGTAGCGGAGCGAAGGCAAATACGTCGGTTGGATGCCATGGTTGGGTGTCATGTTCATGCAGCCTCCATACGCAAGATCCAAAAATGCCGCGGTAACCTCGCGCTGATTCCTTAACGGTTGAGGCTGGCGAACGCCTGAGCGATGCGCGGCGCTGCCTTGGGTCTTGCGTACATCCGCTCCATATACGCACTCAGATTCGGCAAGGACTCAAGCAGATGCACCATGCTCGCCATATCGAGCGTGTATGCCGCAACGAAGTCTGCAACTGTCACGCTTTCACCGACCAGCACTGTGCGCGTCTCGAAGTGTTTCTCCATGACTGCGGCCATGTCTAGAAAGTCCTGGCGAGCGAGGGCAATTTCGGCGGGCAGCCGCTTCTCAACCGGATATTGGTGCGTGTGGCGCGCAATGCGCCAGATCGGTTGTTCGAGCTCCGTTGCGGTGAAGAGCAGCCAGCGATACATGTCTGCACGGGCTCGCAGGTCAGCGGGGAGAAACCCCTTCTGCGGATACTTCTCCGCGAGGTACAGCACGATAGCAATCGATTCGTTCAGCACAAGATCGTCATCGACGAGGACTGGGATCTTGCCAGCGGGATTCAAGGCCAAAAACTCTGGACGGCGGTGCTCGCCCTTCGTGGGGTCCACCTGGACGTACTCGAAATCGAGGTCCAACTCCTGCAGCGTCCACTGGACACGGAGGGCGCGAGTCGGAGCAAAACCGTAAAGTTTCATTGGCCTTCACCTTTACGAGAGTAGCCTATTAATGATGGCGCTTTTGATGCGGCTACAGACACCCTAAAGCGACGTGCGAGAGAGGTTAGCGAAGTAATCGGCTTCATGCCGCAAATCGCGCCGAGGAAACACGAGGCGGCTGCATTGTGGCAAGGTGGAATGCGGCGCTGCGGAAGACCGATGTAGCAATGGTGCATATTGCCCGCGGGTTAGCGTGGTCATGG
>JACQAO010000054.1 GCA_016194935.1 Betaproteobacteria bacterium | reverse complement strand
CTATGGGCTGCGGCAGGCGTTGCCGGTGTTTCGCTATTGGGTATGGTTGCCGCTTTCGGCACCGCGCCATCGACCCTGGATTTACAAGCTCCGCAGCAAACCATCATCGAACAGCTTGCCGCACCCGCCGGTATTGCTGCGCAAGCGGATAATGATTTCTTTGTGCGCGAAGAACGCATTCAGCGCGGCGACAGCGTCGCCAGCCTGCTGGCGCGCCTGGGTGTTCAGGACGAAGCCGCCTTCCAGTTTCTGCGCGACAATCCGGACACCCAGGCAATTTTCCGGCAACTGCGCCCAGGTAAGCCGGTCTCTGCGCATGTCGGCGGCAACGGCGAGCTGCAAATGCTGATTTATCCACTCAACGGTAATGATCGCGCGCTTTTCGTCGAGCGCCGCAACGGTCGTCTGCAAGCAAGCGAGCAGGCTCTCCAGTTGGATACGCAAGTGCAGATGAAATCCGGCCAGATCCAATATTCCCTGTTTGGCGCAACCGATGCCGCTGGCTTGCCTGACAGCGTTGCCCTCCAGCTTGCCGATATTTTTGGCGGCGATATAGACTTCCACCGCGATTTGCGCCGGGGCGACCGTTTCGCGGTGGTATATGAAACCCTCTCGCATCTCGGCAAGACCATGCGTACCGGTCGCATACTTGCTGCGGAGTTCGTCAATAACGGCAGAACCTATCGAGCCGTCTGGTTCGAGGATACCGCTGGCAAGGGCGGCTATTACACCGCCGATGGCAAAAATATTCGCAAGGCTTTCCTGCGCTCGCCGCTGGAGTTTTCACGCATAACTTCAGGATTTACCACTGCCCGTTTCCATCCAATTTTACAGAAATGGCGCGCTCACACCGGCGTCGACTATGGTGCTCCGATCGGCGCCAAGGTCAAGGCGACAGCAGATGGAGTGGTTGATTTTGCCGGTAATCAGGGTGGTTACGGTCGAGTCATCATCCTGCGCCATCAAGGTCGCTACACCACGCTTTACGGCCACTTGTCGCGTTTCGCCGCCGGCATCAAGACAGGTGCGCGCGTTTCCCAGGGCGAGGTCATCGGCTATGTTGGCACTACCGGCTGGTCCACCGGCCCGCACCTGCATTATGAGTTCCGTGTTGGCGGCGTGTACAAAAACCCGCTCACTATCGCGCTCCCCGGCGCGCCGCCGCTTGGGCCGCAGCAGCTAACGCAGTTCCAGGCGTACGCTCAGCCGTTACTTGCACGGCTCGATCTCATCAAGAACACCGATCTGGCCCTGCTTGAATAGCAAGCTACCTGGCCAGTAATGAAAAAGGGACGCTAAGCGTCCCTTTTTTCTGCTGCAACAACCCCGATAAATCAGGCGGAGAACGAAGAGCCACAGCCGCAAGTAGAAGTAGCGTTCGGATTTTTAATCACGAACTGCGCCCCCTCCAGTCCTTCGGAGTAATCGATTTCAGCGCCGACCAGATACTGGTAACTCATCGAGTCGATGAGCAAGGTAACGCCGCTTTTTTCCACCACGGTGTCGTCATCGTTCTTCATTTCGTCGAAAGTAAATCCGTACTGGAAACCTGAGCAGCCGCCGCCGCTGACGAATACGCGCAGTTTAAGCTCGGCATTGCCTTCTTCGGCGATCAACTCTTTGACTTTGCTGGCCGCGCTGTCCGTGAACAACAGCGGCAAGGGCATTTCGGTGGGTGCATTCATGTCCTGCTCCTAAGGGATTTTCAGATTGGCCCATTATCCGGCCATTCTCCGGGACAGTCAATTACTACCGCCGCCGGACGCCTGCTTATTCGACGCTAATTTCAGTTCAATGGGTTTGCTGGTTGCCCCCTGATGCACCAGGCGCCCCTGTACGACTGCCCCCAGATGCATCTCGATGGTGTTGTACTGGACATCTCCTGTGACTCTTGCATGCGCCTGAAGTTCCAGTAATTCGCTGGAGAATACCGGTCCGATCACCGTGCCGTTGATCACCAGATGGGATACGCTGATTTCACCTTCGATACGCGCGTGTTCGCTGATGACCAGCGTACTGTGCTGCTCGCCGGTTGTACTTAGAACATTCCCCTTGATCTCGCCATCCACACGCAGGCCGCCGTTAAAGGCGACATCGCCGACGATCTTGGTGCCGCTGCCGACCAGACTATCAATGCGGCCTAGCGGTTTACTGGTTTTCTTCGAGAACATGGTATCCCCTTCTCACAATGTAACGCTCTTGGATGCTTTCAAGGCGCCTCCCTGCATGAGACGCACCTCGACACTTTTAATCCGGGAACCCGGGGGAATCCGGAAAGTCCCATCAAGACGACGGAAATGTTTGAAATTAATGCTGTATTGCTGCAAATTCTGGTCGGTTGGCAACGGTAAAAGCATCATAACACTTTTGCTTTCCTGCTGTAGGCTCAGCATCAGTTGCAGATTACCCTTGAATTCCAGCTCTTTCCTGCCCCCTTGCATGGCCACCAGCATGTGGTAGCGATACTGGTTGGCTGCGCCGGCGGCCTCCGGTTCCACGCGCAATCGGTTTATGCTGACGCTGCCCTCCTGCCCCTGGGCCAATGCAAGGTTTTCGAACACCGACAGATCTTCCTTGAGTTGGGCATTCTCGTTTTCCAGCACTTCAACCTGGCGCGTCAATTGCTGCTGGGTAGTCAGTTCGATCTGCAGTTTGCTGTCGCTGACATCGGCAAGACTGCGCAGACGCGCCAGCTCTTTTTCCAGTTCTGCGGTTCGCCCATGCAGGGTATCAATCTCCCGTTCAGTTTCACTTCGGTCGAACCCGGCAAAGCGGCGACCCGCATCGTAAATCCAGGCAGCAGAGGCCAAGGCAATCGCCAGGAGAGCTACTACACTCAACGTCCACCAGTACCACGGCAAATGCGTGCGTACAGTTACGCGTGGCGCGGAAATCCCGAAGCGCCCGCGCCAGCGACGCAGCGTCAGGGCAAAACGGGAATTTGTGAAAGACCCGCGCACTCGTCAAACCCAAACATCAGATTCATATTCTGTACCGCCTGACCGGCGGCGCCCTTAACCAGATTGTCGATCACCGATAAAATTACCAGCGTGTCGCCGTTCTGCGGCCTGTGCACAGCGATGCGGCAGATATTGGCGGCGCGTACCGAACGTGTCTCCGGATGGCTGCCGGGCGGCAGTACATCGACGAAAGGCTCGCTGGCATAACGCCGTTCGAACAATCCCTGAAAGTCCTCCTCACGCGTCACCCGCGCATACAGCGTGGCATGTATCCCGCGGATCAACGGGGTCAAATGCGGGACAAAGGTCAGCCCAATCCGGTGTCCTGCGGCCAACGACAGTCCCTGGCTAATTTCCGGCAGATGCCGGTGACCGGCGACTTTGTAGGCCTTGAAGTTATCCGACGCCTCCGCGAACAGGAGCGGCATCTCAGTCTTGCGTCCCGCGCCGGTGACTCCCGATTTAACGTCTGCGATCAAATGCGCCGTATCGACGCAACCCGCTTCGATCAGGGGCAACAGGCCAAGCTGGGTCGAGGTCGGATAACAACCTGGATTGGCGACCAGACGCGCATTCCGTATCAGCTCACGATTGACTTCCGGCAATCCATATACCGCTTCGGCCACCAGTTGCGGGCTGGCGTGCGGCATGCCATACCATTTTTCCCACAGAGGCACGTCCTTGATGCGGAAGTCAGCCGCAAGATCGATTACCCGTACCCCCGCATCAAGCAAGGCGCCGGCCTGCTTCATGGCAATACCGTTGGGTGTAGCAAAGAACACCAGGTCGCAATCCGGCAGCGTCGATTGGGCTGGATCGGTAAACTTGAGCGCAACCCGCCCGCGCAGGTTAGGGAATGTGTCGGCGACAGCCGACCCCGCTTCGCCGCGCGAGGTGATCGCCAGCAATTCGACATTTGGATGCTGCGCCAGCAGTCGCAGTAATTCGGCGCCCGTATATCCGGTGCCGCCGACAATACCCACCTTGATCATATCCTCTCCCTGAAAAACAGCTTACCACGGTATGCCTGTATCCAGACTGCCAGCTAGCCAGAGAGTTCCGCTCCCAGGTTTGCTGGCACAGACAAAAAAGCCGCCAACAGGCGGCTTTTTGATCGGCAAGTCGATCCTGGCTTAACGCTTGGAGAACTGCTTGCGGCGGCGCGCCTTGTGGAAACCCACCTTCTTGCGCTCGACCTCGCGGGCGTCGCGTGTCACGAATCCCGCCTTGGAGAGCGCCGACTTGAGCGTCTCGTCATACTCGATCAGGGCGCGGGTGATGCCGTGGCGGACCGCACCAGCCTGGCCGGATTCGCCACCGCCGATCACGTTTACCATGATATCGAAAGTGCCGGCATGCTGAGTCAGTTCGAGCGGCTGGCGCACCACCATGCGACCCGTCTCGCGCGAGAAAAATTCATCTACCGGCTTGTCGTTCACCACGAACTTGCCGGAACCCTGCTTCATGAACACACGCGCCACCGCTGTTTTGCGACGACCGGTCCCGTAAAAATAGTTGCTTGCCATAGTATCCCTATCAAACTTCCAGCAATTGCGGCTGCTGCGCGGCATGCGGGTGTGCGGTGCCGGCGTAACATTTCATTTTCTTCAACATTGCATAACCCAGCGGGCCTTTGGGCAGCATGCCCTTGACCGCCTTCTCCAGGATGCGGCCAGGGAAGCGCTGCTGCAATTTGGTGAAGTTGGTTTCACGAATTCCGCCAGGGTAGCCGGTATGCCGATAATATGTCTTGTCTTCGGCTTTATTGCCGGTGACGCGCAGCTTCTCGACGTTGACCACCACGATAAAATCCCCGGTATCGACGTGCGGTGTATATTCGGTTTTGTGCTTGCCGCGCAGGCGGCGTGCAATCTCGGTGGCCAGGCGACCCAGCACTTTGTCGGTCGCGTCTACGACGAACCAGTCGTGCTTAACCTCGTGCGGCTTGGCGGAAAATGTTTTCATGAATTCCTCGGCATCCCTCAGCATCCGTCACCCACACGAAACGAAACATTGCGTGACAGGCTAATTTCGGAAACCGCGCATTCTAAAACAATGCTGGCTCACATGTCAAACCAGCTTGCAATTGTGCAATCGAGGATTGAGAATAAAAAAAAGCGCGCCTCAAAATGAGGTGCGCTAAATCCACACCAAAGGAGGAGGGTGGAGGAGACAGCGGTGAATATGATCGAAGTCGAAATCCACTGCAAAGCTTCGAACATATTTAATATGGGTAAATTATATGATGAATAATTGTGCGATGCAAGATTGGCGGTACTGGAAATAGTGACTTTTGTCACTATTCAAGCAAAATATCACCTATCAAATCTAACTATATGATTATAAATTTTCAAAATTTCAGGGGTAGCAACGGCTATAATTTTCCTTGGCAAAGCCCGGTTTGAACAGGTAGCCAGAAATACCGCATTGCACAATGCCGTTTGGATTAAAAGGTCGCCTGCTTTCCCGCTGGTGACCCGTGATTCGCGCTTCAGTCAGGTCAGACTACGAAAGGTGTCACTATGGAATGCTCGGTTAAATGGTTCGATGGCATGAGTTTTGTGGCGGAAACAGGCAGCGGGCATCTGGTTTCTATGGATGGCGCGCCCGACGCCGGCGGACGCAACCTGGCGCCCAGGCCGATGGAAATGGTGCTGGTGGGCGCAGGCGGCTGCACTGCGTTTGACGTCGTGATGATCCTGAAAAAAGCGCGTCAGGAAATCACCGGTTGTGATGTCAAGGTGACCGCTGAACGCGCCGACACCGATCCCAAGGTGTTCACCCATATCCACATGCACTTTGTAGTCACCGGCAAGCAACTGAAAGCCGAAGCGGTCGAGCGGGCGATCAAGCTTTCGGCGGAGAAATATTGCTCAGCGACCATCATGCTCGGCAAGACCGCTGAAGTAAGCCATGACTGGGAAATCGTCGAAGGCTAAATGTAGTAGGCGGTTTTTGTCATCGCCGTTGAAGCCAGCAGCATCAGCCGTTTAACCGGAACCGGCAGCTCCCGTGCGCCAAGACGCATTGCCGTATCGGCGTGACCGATTTCATCCAGGCGCATTTGTTCCAGAACTTTCCTGGAGCGCATATCTTCTTCGGCCAGCCTTGCCTTATGGCTTTCGAGATGCGTCTCGACCTGCCTCTCGGTCTCGGCCAGGAATCCCAGATTCCATGCGTCGCCGAATTTTCCCGCCAGCACGCCTATCGCCAGCGCGCCGCCATACCAAAGCGGATTGAGCAGGCTCTTGCGTCCGCCCAATTCCGTAATGCGGCGCTCTGTCCAGGCCAGGTGTTCGGTCTCTTCCTGCGCGGCCTGTTCAAGCGCCTGTTTGATGGATGGGTCATGAGAAGTCAACGCCTGCCCCTGATAAAGCGCCTGCGCACAAATCTCACCGCAGTGATTGACGCGCATCAGCGCCGCCGTATGCCGGCGTACTGACTCGTCCATCACGGCTTCCGGCAAATCGGCGCCAGGCATGCTCCTGACTGCGGACGCGGGAGCGAATACCGTGCGCAGGGCTTTATCGAATTCAGTAATCAGTTGATCGAGTGTGGTCAAGGCGGCTCCGGAAAATCATTGCGCGCCAGGCTGTTCGACTCGCCGGAGTGCAGCTACGCCTTCGGCGGCGCTGTCGGGCGGCAAGCCGTCATGACAAAAATATTCGCTGTTCAAGGCCGCGTGGTGACGATTGATGTTCTTGTTTTCAATCGGGCGCCAATCATCGGTACGCGCCCTGGCCCAGGCGCCATCACTGCGTCCCGTCGCAAATAATTTATATTCAGAGGTGCTGCAGCGGATTCCCTCGTAGCTGATGTTGGTGGCGCCGCCCGCCGTCTTCACCACCAGGGTATAACGCACTACGCCGTCCGGGCCAATGCTCACAGACTTGGCATCAATGAAGAAGTGATTGCTGGCGGGCGCACTGACATAAAACTCGACCAGATTTTCCTGCCGGGGGAATGCCGGCAGAGGTACTTCGCTTTCGTGGCCTCGCTGCGAATCCGCAGTATCGTAGCCCTGGTCCACGCTGTACTGAGCCGGAGCAGCGGCGGCAACCAGGCCCAGACTCAGGCTCAGGCCCAAGCCCGCGCACAAACAGAACGCGCTGCGTTTCACTTCAATTCTCCAACACCGGCAGCGAGTCCCATCCTGGTTTTCGTCCCGTCGGATGGAGGAACAGATGCCGCGCCAACTCTGTCAGCGCTTGCTGATAGACGACGCGTTTGAATTCGATCACTGCGTCCAGCGGCACCCAGTAATCACTCCAGCGCCAGGCATCGAACTCCGGATGACTGCTGGCGCGCAGGCAGACATCGGTATCGCGGCCTGTCATGCGCAACAGGAACCAGATTTGTTTCTGGCCCTTGTAGGTATTGCGCCATTCGCGGCGCACCCACTGCCGGGGTACGTCGTAACGCAGCCAGTCACGGGTGCGACCGAGGATCTCGACATGTTCCGGCATCAGGCCGACTTCCTCGTGCAGTTCGCGGTACATCGCCTGCTCGGGCGTCTCGCCCTTGTCTATGCCTCCCTGCGGAAACTGCCAGGAATGCTCGCGTATGCGCTTACCCCAGAAGACTTCGTTGCGGCCATTCACCAGAACGATGCCGACGTTCGGGCGATAGCCTTCACGGTCAAGCATGTTGGTACCTTCAATTCTTCAATCAAGTTACCGTCATTTTTTCACAGTTTTGGCAGGAATAGAAGGTAAATCCTGCGCCCGGCGTTTCTATCCGGCAAAGGCGGGCAGGCACGCGGTAGAATCCGCATTTATTCTTACCGCACTTCCGGATTTCGCTATGCGCGCCAGCAAATTCTTCATCGCCACCCTCAAAGAAGCGCCTTCGGACGCCGAGATCGTCAGCCACCAGTTGATGCTGCGCGCCGGCCTGATCCGCCGCCTCGCCGGGGGCATCTACACCTGGATGCCGCTGGGTCTGCGCGTGCTGCGCAAGATCGAAGCCATCGTGCGCGAGGAGATGAACCGCGCCGGCGCCATCGAGCTGTTGATGCCGGCGGTGCAGCCGGCGGAGCTGTGGCAGGAATCCGGCCGTCTGGAACAATACGGCCCGGAACTGCTGCGCCTCAAGGACCGCCATCAGCGCGATTTTGTCATCGGCCCGACCCACGAGGAAGTCATCACCGACATTGTGCGCCGCGAGATCAAGAGCTACCGCCAGTTGCCGCGCCACTTCTACCAGATCCAGACCAAGTTCCGCGACGAGATCCGTCCCCGCTTCGGCGTGATGCGCGGGCGCGAGTTCCTGATGAAGGATGGTTATTCGTTCCACGCCGACTTCGAAGACTTGCAGCGCGAATACCGCAACATGTACGACACCTACACCCGCATCTTCACCCGGCTCGGATTGCGGTTCCGCGCCGTGGCGGCAGACACCGGTTCGATTGGCGGCGCCGGCTCGCACGAATTTCATGTGCTGGCCGATTCCGGCGAAGACGCAATCGCTTACTGCCCCGGCGCGGGTTCGGACTACGCCGCCAACATCGAGCTGGCCGAGGCCCTCGCACCCGCTACGCCACGCGCAGCGGCTGCGCAAACGATGCAAAAGGTCGCCACGCCGGGTAAAACCAAATGTGAAGAAGTTGCACAGTTTCTGAATATTCCCCTCGCCAGCATAGTCAAAGTGATCGCCGTGATTCGTGAAGGCATCCGGGTGAGCGGAACGGAACGCTTCGCCTTGTTGCTGTTGCGCGGCGACCACGAACTGAATGAAATCAAGACGCAAAAAATCATCGGCAGGTTTCGTTTCGCCAATGACCAGGAAATTGTGGCCATGCTCGGCTGCAAACCTGGCTACATAGGCCCGGCGGGCCTGAATGGGTTTACCGTGTTTGCGGACCGGGCGGCGGCTGTAATGAGTGACTTTGTCTGCGGCGCCAATGAAGAGGGTTTCCACCTCGCTGGCGTCAACTTCGGACGGGATTTTCCGGATGTCACAGGCAAAGACGTCGCCGACCTGCGCAACGCCGTCGCCGGAGACCCCTCTCCGGATGGCAAAGGGACACTGGAACTCTGTCGCGGCATCGAAGTCGGACATATCTTCCAGTTGCGCACCAAGTATGCCGAAGCGCTGAAATGCACATACCTCAATGAGCAGGGCCAGCCGCAGATGATGGAAATGGGCTGCTACGGCATCGGCGTCACGCGCATCGTCGGCGCCGCCATCGAGCAGGGACACGACGAACGCGGCATTATCTTTCCGGACGCCATTGCGCCATTTACGGCGGTGGTGGCGCCTATGGGCTATGGCAAATCCGAAGCCGTGCGCGCGGCGGCGGACGCGCTCTACGCCGAACTGGCGGCAGCCGGCATTGACGTGATCCTCGACGACCGTGACGAGCGTCCTGGAGTGATGTTCGCCGACTGGGAACTGGTCGGCGTGCCGCATCGCTTTGTCATCGGCGAGCGCGGCCTGAAAGAAGGCAAGATTGAATACAAGGGACGGCGCGATGCCGAGGCAACGATGATACTCCAGGACGATCTGGCGGCATTCATTCGGGAACGCCTGTGCGCCTGATTTCAGCGCTGATATTGCTTGCCTGCGCCGGATTGGCGCAGGCCGGAACGCAGCAATACGAACCGCTCGCCGTCAGTGTCCAGGCGGCCCTGCAAGCCAGCGTCTCCGACCGCGCCGCGCCCGAGCCGGAGTTCCCCAGCCGGGCGGAAGGCATTGCCTGGACCAATGAAATGTCGCGCCGCCTGGAAAAGCGCATGCCCGACCGCAGCGCGCGCCTGGAGTTTCTCAGAACCGTCTACTACGAGGCCAAACGCGCCGGCCTGGATCCGCAACTGGTGCTCGGCCTGATCCAGGTGGAAAGCGGCTTCAAGAAATACGCCGTGTCGCGCGCCGGTGCGCGCGGTTACATGCAGGTGATGCCGTTCTGGGTAAAACTGATCGGGCAGAAAGACAACAACCTGTTTCACCTGCGCACCAACCTGCGCTATGGTTGCACCATATTGCGCCACTACCTCGACATGGAGAAAGGCGATCTGTTCCGCGCTCTTGGCCGCTATAACGGCAGCCTGGGGCAAGCCGAATATCCAAATATGGTAAGGGCGGCGTGGGAACGACAGTGGGATTGGCGGCAGGGAACAGTACGCTACAGCGCATCCCAGGGATACCACTGACAGACTGCTACGGTTCAAGCCGTCAGCGCGTTGGCAATCCGCACGTAATCGGCAACCCCGAGCTCTTCGGCGCGCGCCGTGGGTTTGATATCCAGCGCGGCCAGATCAGATTCACCAATCAATTCCCGCAGGGTATTGCGCAACATTTTGCGGCGCTGGCCGAAAGCCGTCATCACCACCCGTGCAAATACGGATTCGTCGCGCGCCGCCAATGCCGTGACCGGCAATGGGATCATACGCACAATGGCCGACGCCACTTTCGGGGCTGGCTCGAAAGCTTCCGGCGGCACCAGCAACAACCGCTCCATCGCATAGCGGTATTGCAGCATCACCGACAGACGGCCATATTCCGGGCCGCCCGGCGCGGATACCATGCGATCCACCACTTCTTTTTGCAACATGAAGTGCATGTCGCGCACCTGCCCCGCGAAACCGGCAAGATGAAACAGCAAGGGCGTGGAAATATTGTAGGGCAGGTTGCCGACGATACGCAGCCGCTCGCCGAGCGCGGCAAAATCGAACAGCAGCGCGTCGCCCTGATGGATGGTCAGTTGCTCCTGCGGATAATCCCGTTGCAGCAGGGCGATCAGATCGCGGTCGATTTCCACCACATGCAGATGCTTGAGCCGGCCGAGCAAGGGCGCGGTCAGAGCGCCCAGCCCCGGCCCGATTTCCACCAGCGTATCGCCGGGCTGCGGTGCGATGGCGGCAACGATGTCGGCGACGACACCAGGCGACACCAGGAAATTTTGTCCGAACCGCTTGCGCGGAACGTGCTTCATCCCACGGGGATTCCCGTTGGTCATCCCGTCAGCGCCAGCGCGGCGTCGACCGCCGCGAACAGGCTGCGCGGATCGGCGCGTCCCGTCCCCGCCAGAGCCAGCGCCGTGCCGTGGTCGACCGAAGTACGCACAATCGGCAGGCCCAGAGTGACATTGACGCCATCCTCGAAAGCCGCGTATTTCAACACCGCCAGGCCTTGATCGTGATACATCGCCAGTTGCGCGTCGGAGCCGGCCAGCACTTGTTTGGTGAACAGCGTATCCGCTGGCAGCGGCCCCACCAGATCCATGCCGCCGTGTTCGGGCTGGCGCAATTTCTCCAGCACCGGCGCGATCACTTCTATCTCCTCGCGCCCCATGTGACCGCTCTCGCCGGCGTGCGGGTTGAGGCCGGCCACCAGAATACGCGGGTGGGCGATGCCGAATCTGGCGATCAAGTCGGCATGCAGGATGCGGATGGTCGCCTCCAGGCCGTCGCGGGTAATCGCCGCCGGCACGTCCTTCAGGGCCAGGTGGGTGGTCGCCAAGGCGACCCGCAGACCTGCGCCGGCCAACAGCATCACGACGCGCGGCGTCGCGGTTTTTTGCGCCAGGTATTCGGTATGGCCGGTGAAGGGAATTCCGGCATCGTTGAACACGCCTTTGTGCACGGGGGCAGTGACCATCGCGGCAAATTCGCGGGAAAGACAACCTGCGATGGCAAGATCGAGAACGTCACGCACGTAGACGGCGTTGGCGGGATCGAGCAAGCCCGGCGTGCATGGCGCCCGCAAGGCTACATGTCGAATTTCAAGCTTGCCAGGCTCGAATCCCAGTTGTTGGGCGCGTTGCGCCAGTAATTCCCGGTCGCCGATGACCACAATGCGCGCCGGAAAGCCGCGCCGGGCAAGCATCAGGCATAGATCGGGGCCGATCCCCGCCGGCTCGCCGCTGGTCACGGCAATCACCGGCAAGCGCCCTGCCGTCATTAGTACCCTAGAAGCAACTTCGGGCACTAGTGTTCTTCCAGCCGGTACTCGACGTAGGCGCGGTCGCGCAACTGGCGCAGCCAGTCCTGATAGGCTTCGTCCGCCTTGCGCTCGCGCAACACCTGGCGGGCAAGCATGCGCTTGCGTTCCGGCGAGGCATCCTCGACACGCCGCCCCAATACCTGGATCAGATGCCAGCCAAACTGCGTCCGCACCGGCTGGCTGATTTCGTTGATTTTCAGGGCGTCCATGGCTTTTTCAAACTCCGGCACGGTGTCGCCTGGATAAAGCCAACCCAGATCACCGCCTTTGGCTGCGGAAAGATCGTTGGAATTGAGGCGCGCCAGCTCGGCAAAATCTGCGCCGTTATCCAGCCGCTCTTTCAGCACCATCAGCTTGCGCCTGGCCTCGGCATCCGACACTGCGTCATTGACCTTGATCAGGATGTGCCGCGCATGTGTCTGCTGTTGCGTCTGCGCAGCCTGGGCGCCGCCGGTACGCTCGATCAGTTTGATGATATGAAAACCCGCAGGGCTGCGCAAAATTCCGCTGAACTCCCCCGGTTTCAAGTTGCGCGCTGCGTCGGCATAGAGGCTGGGCAAGCGATCCAGCGGACGCAATCCGATCGAGCCGCCGCTGAGCGCATCGGGCGCATCCGAAAAACTTGCCGCCACCTTGGCAAAATCGTCGCCGCGTTTCAATTGCGCCAAGGCCTGCTCGGCACGCGCGCGGATACGCTGTAGTTGATCCGGACTGGCCTGTTCCGGCACGCGCAACAGGATATGCGCCAGATGAACTTCCTCATTGGCGGCAGCGCTGCTCTCGGGGTTGGCCAGGTAATTATCGATCTCGCCTTCGGACACGTTGATGCGGTTCTCCACTTCGTGCTCGCGCAAACGGGCGATGGTCATTTCGTCACGAATCTCTTCGCGGAACTTGCTCCAGGCGATGCCGTCCTTCTCCAGTGCAGCGCGAAAATCGGCGAGGCTCAGGCGGTTGGAGTCGGCAATCCTGCGCAGCGCCGCATCCAACTGGGCGTCATCCACATGGGTCCCGCTTTCCTTGGCGAACTGGAGCTGGACACGGTCGACGATCATGCGCTCCAGCATCTGTTTTTCCAGCACATCGGGTGGCGGCAGTTGCGTACCCTGGGCGCGCAACTGCCGCTCGACGGCGGCAATACGCGCGCGCAGTTCATGCAGGGTGATCGCCTCATCGTTCACCACTGCAACGATGCGGTCGGCCTCGATGGGTTTGGGCGGAGCGACAGGTTTTGCGGCCTGTGCGACAGCGCCGCCCGACCACAGGACAGCGGTAAATATCAGGAGGGTGCGCAAGGATTTCATAGGTATGCAGTGACTCATATAAAGTAAATGTAGTTCGCGTCCAACCCGTCAATTCGCAGCGAAAGCCGGATCGGCGACAGGCTGGTTGATCCGGCCATAACCGGGGATATTACGCTTGAGCATTTCCAGCGGGTTGGAGCCGATACTGGAAAAACCGTTCAGTTCCAGTTGCACGAATATGGCGCTGCTGGATTGCCCGGCGGCGGTGGCGATGCGTTGCACTACCAGACGCGAGGCCCAACAACCGGCATTGTATTCCAGGCCGCCGATGGTCTCGATGATGCGATTTTCCTTGAGCGAGTAATTGTATCTGCCGACACCCGACCAGCCCCCCCACAACGGCCATTGCACCGAGACATCGATCTGGCCAAGCAGATCGCGGCTGTAGCGGTAACCGGCGTTGATGACCTTGGCGATTTCCGGCTGGTAGCGTGCGCCCAGGGTCAGGCGCTCGGTGCGCTTGTCGCGTGGATTGTACTGCCAGCCGCTGTCCAGGGAAATCTTCGGCGATACTTTACCCGAAAGCGCAGCGAGGAAGTCGGCAGTCTTTGCGGTGCGCGCGATTTCTCCCGGCAACGTCACTTGCTGTTGCTCGAAATAATAGCGCTGCCCCAACACGCCGCGCAGTAATTCACCGCCCGTAGCCGGATCGATCAGGCGCGACGTCAGCGCGACGGTGGCCTGATTCGCGTCGCCGACACGATCACCGCCCACATAGCGGTTATCCGAGAAAATCTGGGCGAAGTTGAAATCAGCCAGGCCCGTATCGAACACCGGGATCAGGCTCTGGTCGCGCTTCGGCACATACAGGTAATACAGCCGGGGCTCCAGTGTTTGTGTCAGGGTCCTGCCGAACCAATCGGTGCTGCGCTCGAAATAAATTCCGCTATCGACACTGTAGGTCGGCACTTTGCTGGTCAGTTGGGCGGGCGTGCCGGCGGCCTGGCGCTCCAGGCTGTAGTGGGTCAGGTGCAAGCCAATCCTGGGCGTGATGTAGAACGCCGTGGTCTGCAGCGGCAGCGACAACTGCGGATACAAAGTGGTGCGCTTCGCCAGCGCCAGGGTCGGATGGCTGAAGTTCACATATTCGCCGCTGAAGGTGAACGCGCTGCCGAGCGGGAAATCTCCCCGGTAGGCATTCAAGGTCAGTTGCGGCAAACGGTGGTAAGGCACATTGACCGGCGGCAAGGCCGGGTCTTGCAGTGTTTGGTAGCGTTGCGCCATCAGGCTGGCGTTCCACCAGCCGCTGCTGTAGGACAGCACGCCCTGGCGGAGCAGATTGTTCTGCGCGATGTTAGTCAGGCGCGCCGACAGATCCGTAAAATAAGTGTCGTCCGAAACACCGTTTAAATTCAGGCTGCCGGTCAGTCCGGGGCCGAGACTCTGCACATGGGTCACGGAAAAATTGCTGCGGCTGCGATGAGTGATGCGGTCATCGGGCAGGTATTCGCCGCGCAGGATGCCGCTGTAATTCGGATTCAGGTAACGGAATTCGCCGCCCCACTGTATGCCGCGTTTGGAAATGGTGCGGGGCGAAATCGTCGCATCCATATTCGGGGCGATATTCCAGTAGTACGGCAAGGTCATTTCAATGCCGCCATTGCTGGTGGTGCCGATGGTGGGCGAAAGCAGGCCGCTCTTGCGCTGGTTGTTCAGCGAAAAACTGAACCACGGCGCGTACAGGATCGGCACACCCTGGAATACCAGCGTCGCGCCACGCGCCACGCCCTCCTCGCGGCTGTAGTCGAGACTCATACTGTCGGAACGCGCATACCAATCCGGATTGACCTGGCGGCAGGTGCTATAGGTCGCATCGGTGAGCCGGTAGTGATCCTCGCCTTCAAAGTCGATCCGCCTGGCGTGGCCGCTGCCGGTAGTCATCTGATCCGGCTCTATCCCGGCTTTACCGGCTGCGGCCCGCTTGATCGTGTATTGCGGCGTTTCGAAATAACCGACGTTGTCTTCAAGCTGCAGGCGCAATTTCGGGCCCGTGATGACATCTTCATTCTGGATCAGGCGGACGTTGCCGACCGCCTCAATCTGGTCTTCGTTTTGCCAGTAGGTCAGGAAGTCAGCCGTCAAGGCGCTGCCGATTCTGCGCATCTCGACATGGCCCTGGGCCACCGTCTCGACATCGCTCTGACCGCTGATCCGATCAGCGGCAAAAAAAGTCGGGCGAGGCTCGGTACTGGTACGCAGCAGCGGCAGTAGTTGCGTCGACAACTTCAGCGCCGGCGGCCACCAATCAGGGCTGATCAGGACCTGGCTCTGGCTGGATGCAGATAGCGGGATGCCTGCATTGCCGGCTGCGGCAGGCGCGCCTGAAGCGCCGAGCATCACCCAAAAAACCAGTAGTCCGCGCCTTGGAAAATCCATGCCGTCGTGATTGAGCGCCATTGCCGCTTTGGCTGCAAGCGCCTGGCAACGCCAATATTGGAATCTTCAAATTGTATCATTGGAGCATGCCGCCCTCCTTACTGAAATAGGCTCTTAGCCGTGGTCTGTGGGAGAATATCGGCACCCGGCGCGGATCGCCGCTGGGCGCCGCGCCGCAGCGCCCGGCTCCAGGCGGCTTTGCCGCGAATAGTCGAATAACCGAATAGCCTATGGATCGCACATGAACACTTCCCCTTTTTCCGCCCGCTGCACCCGCCTGATCGAACGCATGGGCGCAGGCATCGCCATCATCCCCACCGCCGCCGAGCAGCTGCGCAACCGCGACTCGCAGCGCCCCTACCGCGCCGACAGCTATTTTTATTATCTGTCGGGTTTCGGTGAGTCCGAAGCGGTGCTGGTGCTGATCGCGGGCGCATCGCCCAAACGCATTCTTTTTTGCCGCGACAAAGATGCCGACAAGGAAATCTGGGACGGCTTCCGCTGGGGTCCGGATGCTGCGCGGGAAGCCTTTGGTTTCGACGAAGCCTATTCCATCAAGACTCTCGACGCCAAGCTCGCCGAATTGCTCGCCGACCAACCCGTGCTATGGTTCTCGCTGGGTCACGAGGCCGCCTGGGATGCGCGGATCGCCGCAGCATTGAACGCAGTGCGCGCCCAGGCCCGCGCCGGCAAACAGGCGCCGGCGGAGATCCGCGATGTGCGCGCCCCGCTCGACAACATGCGCCTGATCAAGGACGCCAGCGAAATCGCCACCATGCGCCGCGCCGCCGCCATCTCGGCAGGCGCGCATTGCCGCGCCATGCGCACCACGCAACCGGGGCGATTCGAATATGAGATCGAAGCCGAGCTGCTGCACGAGTTCCGTGTGCACGGCTGTCAATCGCCCGCCTACACCAGCATCGTCGCCGGCGGGGCGAACGCCTGCATCCTGCACTACGTGGTGAACGACCAGCCGCTCAAGGACGGTGATTTACTGTTGATCGACGCCGGCGGCGAACTCGACAACTATGCCTCCGACATCACCCGCACCTTTCCGGTAAACGGTCGTTTCAGCGGGCCGCAGGCCGACATCTACAACCTGGTGCTGGCCGCGCAAAGCGCCGCCATCGCCGCCATCAAACCCGGCGCCACTTTCATCGACCCGCACAACGCCGCGCTCAAAACATTGGCGCAAGGCATGCTGGATCTGAAGCTGCTGGATGGTTCGCTCGACGGCGTAATCGAATCGGAAACCTACAAGCGCTTCTACATGCACCGCACCGGCCACTGGCTCGGTCTCGACGTGCATGACGCCGGCCCCTACAAGGACGGCGAAACATGGCACTCGCTGCAGCCGGGCATGGTGTTGACGGTCGAGCCGGGTTGCTACATCCGCCCCGCCGACGATGTGCCGGCGGCCTTTCACAACATCGGCATACGCATCGAAGACGATGCGCTGGTGACCGCAGCCGGCTGCGACATCATCAGCCACGCAGTGCCGAAAACCGTCGCCGATATTGAAGCACTGATGGCCGAGGGGAAACGTGGCTGAATCCGAAAAATCTGCGAGCGAAGCGAGCCAGATTAGTCACCCCCTTCTCCGGGAAGGGGGCCGGGGGGTAGGCTCACCAGCACGTGGCCCCACCAACGATAGCGATGGGCTGTTGCCCATCGCTATCGTTGGTGGCGGGCCTGCCGGGATGGCGCTGGCCTTGGCACTGCGCCATCACGGCGTAGCCGCGCAAATCCTCGACGCCAGGCCGCGCGGCGCGGCGCGCGCTGACAAACGCATCCTGGCGCTGTCCCACGGCTCGCACCAAATACTCGAATGGCTGGGCGTATGGAAAAAAATTGCCGCCACGCCCATCACCGCCATCCATGTCTCGCAACCCGGCAGTTTTGGCCGCACCCGGCTCAACGCACGGGAACAAGGCGTTCCGGCACTCGGCTATGTGGCGGCGGCTGCCAGTGTCAGCGCCGCGCTGGACGACGCGCTGACGGCAGCGCGAATTTCCTTGCATGACAATTGCCGTGTCAGCCATGCCACCCCTTCCAGCGGCAGCGTCTGCCTGCACACAGCAACCGGCGAAACACAGACGCCTCTCGTCATCTACGCCGAGGGCGCTGTCGACAACAACGATGCCGCCACTGTGACCCGCGACTACGGCCAGCAAGCCGTGCTCTGCACTACGACGTTGCCCCCGGCAACGCCGCATTGCAACCTCGCCTACGAACGCTTCACGCCGCGAGGCCCGCTCGCGTTGCTGCCCTTCGGCCAGCAACTGGCGGTGGTGTACATCTGCCCGGCGCAAGACGCGGCAGCGCTCGCCGCCCTACCCGATGCCGCTTTCCTGTCGAACCTGCAAGCCCACTTCGGCGACCGCCTGGAGTTCACCGCCGTCTCGCCGCGTCACCTCTACCCGCTCGCCCTGCGCTACCGCAAATCCCCCATCGGCCCACGCGCCGTGTGGCTCGGCAACGCCGCGCAGACCCTGCACCCGGTGGCCGGCCAAGGCTTCAACCTGGCGCTGCGCGACACCTGGGAGCTGGCGCGCACTCTCGCCCACGCCAATGACCCCGGCGATGCAGCGGTGCTGGCGCGCTACGCACGCGCACGGCGCTTGGACCGACGCAGCATGATAGGCTTCACCGACATCCTGATCCGCCTCTTCGGCAGCGACGATCCGCTGCTGCGCCACGCCCGCGGCCTCGCCCTGCTGGCCCTCGACCTGCTGCCGCCGGCACGCTCCTTCGTCGCGCGGCGCATGCTGTTCGGCGCGCGCGCCTGGTAGCGAAGAAACCAGGTCGACCACTGTTTTGCCTGCTTTTGCGGTTTTGATTTATGATCCCTGCTACGCAACAAGGAGCCAGATCAATGAATGCAAACCTGCTTGATCGCATCACCATGGAGCCCGGGAAATGTGGTGGCAAGCCGTGCATTCGCGGCATGCGCATTCGGGTCAGCGACATTCTCGAAATGATGGGCGAGGGCGTGAGCATGGAAGAAATCCTGGCGGATTTCCCTGACCTTGAACGAGAAGACATTCTAGCCAGCTTGCAATTTGCAGCCCGCCGCAGCGATATTGTTCGTCTTGCTGCATGAAATTCTGGGTGGACGCCCAGTTGCCGCCTCTGTTGGCGGAATGGTTGTCAAAAGAGTACGCAATTGATGCCATATCCCTGCGCGATCTTGGCCTAAGAAACGCGCCCGACATCGAGATATTTCAAGCCGCGCGCCAGGCACAGGCAGTAGTGATCAGTAAAGACAGCGATTTCGTCGAACTGGTTAGCCGTCATGGCCAGCCTCCCCAATTGCTATGGGTGACCTGCGGCAATGTAACCAACCAACGGTTGCGGGCAGTGTTCGGTAAAACTTTCCCTGACGCCTTGGCATTATTGGCGTCCGGACAGGTGATCGTGGAAGTGGGATGACGCATTTCAGTAAACGCGGGGCGTTCCCAATTATTCGCTTGAAGTCATCGTTCAACTATCCCCACATCGCAAGGTGGTTCAGTGTTTCAGATCGTACCCATTTCCATAGAACACACAGCGGGCTTTCGCGCAGCGCTTGATGTGGTGGCTCGTGAGCGTATTTATCTCGGACATATCGAAGCGCGCTCGATGGAATGGGCCGAGGATTTCGTTTCCGGCAACATCAAAAACAATCACGCGCAATTCGTTGCACTGGACAACGGGGCCGTCATAGGCTGGTGCGACATCATTCCGCGCGACATACCCGGGTTCGGTCACACAGGCGTACTGGGCATGGGAGTGGTCGGGAATGGCGTCGTCGTGGCGTTGGCAAAGCGCTCCTGGAATCAACCATGCAAAAAGCACTGAGTAACGGCGTCACGCGCATCGAGTTGGCGGTGTACGCCAGCAACACCGCCGCCATAGCCTTGTACCATCGCCTTGGCTTCGTCGAAGAAGGGCTTAAACGCAAGGCGCGCTACCTCGACGGGAAGTATGATGATGTAGTCATCATGGCTTCGGTGTCCGGTTAAAGTACTCAATCAACAATCGTCTCCTATCCGCTACAGGCATCCATCATGCCAACCCTTGGCCTTATTAATCACCTGATAGGTGTGACGCCACGATTTGAACTTACCGGCGGCACGGAGTTATGCGTTGTAGTTCGCGCGCAACAATTCACGTCCTTTGAGCGCCTTGCGCAGCATGTACATGCGCTACCTTTTGGCCGCACCAGCACAAGCGACGATCCTGCCATAGTGCTGAAAGAAGCGCGAGGTACGTGCAGTTCTAAACACCGGTTGCTTGCAGCTGTTGCGCGCGACTGCGGGCGCCGTGACATCCAACTGATGCTTGGTATCTATGCTATGTCCGAGGCGAACACGCCTGGAGTTGGCGAAGTTTTGCGGACAGCAGGATTGAAGTACATACCGGAAGCGCATTGCTACCTTAGTATTGCCGATCGTCGCTACGACTTCAGCGGCCTTCAGGCAGGTGACGCTTCGCCGTTCGACTCGCTCTTTGCTGAGTATGTCGTCTCGCCTGATGATCTCCCGGAAATGAAGCTGAAACTGCACAAAAGTTTCGTCGCAGCCTGGGCCACAGAGCAGGGCGTATCTACAGAATACGCATGGTCGGTCAGAGAGGCCTGCATCGCCATGTTGGCGGCAGGAACAAGTGACAGTAGCCGTTCACAACCGATTTCATTGAAGTTACGTTCTTGATTTCTGATTCGGGTCAAAATCGACTATGGAAATCCTCGCCATGCGAATGCATACTCTCTCCTTACAGTTGCCGTAGCGCAAAATCATGCACATCACAATCCGGCAAGCGCTTCCGCATGACGCCGCAGCCGCGTGCGACGTACTGCGCCGTTCGATCCGCGAGTTGTGTGTGGAGGATCACTTGAACGATGAAAAAATTCTCGACGCTTGGCTTGAGAACAAAACCAGCGAGAATGTCAGGACGTGGATTTTGTCTCCCGGCAACTACGCAGTGGTTGCGGTACGCGACGCAGCTGTCTGCGGTTTTGCCTTGCTGGCGCGAGCAGGTACGCTCAGGCTTTGTTACCTTTTGCCGGAGGCACAGCACCTTGGCGTCGGCAAGGCCATGCTGTCCGCGTTGAAGCCGAGGCCTTGCGCTGTGGCCTCAAGTCGGTGCAACTAGAGAGCACGCTTAGCGCAAGGAATTTCTACGAGCGCAGCGGCTACACAAGTGCAGGGGCGCCGGTTCTGCTTATGGCGGAGCTTTATGAATTCCCAATGCAAAAACTACTAACGCCGTAGCGGCTGTATCGTTCCTGACTTTGAGAATTGGCGGCTTCAAGCTCGTCCGCCAGGGCGGACTCGCATGAATCAATTATCCGGCTTACGTAGCGGGAGGCTACGTGAGATGCCGCGAAACTCTGCAATAAGGTTGCCGGTTTTTGTGACGATTGAACCATCATAGACGCCTGTGCGTCCGCTCTCGGAGCGGCGCTCTACTGTAACGCTTAGCTCGTCGCCAAGCTTTGCGGACTGAAGGAAGCTGATGGAACAATGCTGCGCAACCGCCGGATACCGCGCGGTATTGCAGGCCACCCCGAAAGCTGCGTCTGCCAGCGCAAAAAGAACGCCGCCGTGGCAGGTGCCATGACCCTGCATCATGCTGTCCAGAACCGTCATAACTAATGTTGCCTTGCCAGGTTCTGCCGACAATAGCCTGGCTCCAAAACCACGCATCACTGTGTCGGCATCGAACATCTGCTGCTGGATCATTTCAATATCCATTTTCTTCATACCTCTTGCAATTTTGGCTCGGCCAGATTATATTGTTGACTATAGCAACATATGATTGCCTATGTCAATATGAACAAACCTACCGCACTGCCACCCGCATCCACCGAGCAAATCGCCGCCGTACGCCGGTTCAACCGGTTTCACACGCAACTGGTTGGCGCGTTGAACGGTCGAATGCTGGCTTCGGAGTACTCGCTGCCAGAAGTACGCATCCTGTATGAAATCGCCAACGCTCCAGCCGCAGACGCAGTATCTGCCGCCACCTTGGGCCGGAGCCTGGCGCTTGATCCAGGATACTTGAGCCGGCTCATTTCCGGACTGGAGAAAAATGGCCTGCTGACGCGCCTGCCTACTAAAAACAACGCCAAGCAGCTTAACCTCGTCTTGACCAGAAAGGGCAAGGCAACATTCGCCAAGCTCAATTCAGCCTCGGCAAATGAAGTGGCGGCGTTGTTATCAAAACTGACTGCCAGCGAGCGGCGCCAGTTAGTCGGCGCCATGCGGAAAATCGAGAGGCTCCTCAAATCGGCGCCGCCGGACAGAACTTTCACTCTTCGGGATCCAGAGCCTGGCGATTTGGGTTGGATTACGCATCGTCACGGTGCTCTCTACGCGCAGGAATATGGCTGGGATTGGACGTTTGAAGCCTTGGTTGCCGAGATTGTCGGAAAATTTGCAAAAGAATTTTTGCCTGGGAAGGAACGTTGCTGGGTCGCGGAACGCGAAGGCGAGATTATCGGATCGATATTCTTGATGCGTCAAGATGATGAAACCGCCAAGCTCCGCCTGCTCTATGTGGAGCCATCAGCGCGCGGACTGGGGCTTGGCCGCCGCCTGGTAGACGAATGCATCCGTTTTGCGCAGGCCAAAGGATATCGTCGCATGGTTTTGTGGACCAACGACATTCTGGTCTCAGCGCGGCGCATCTACGAGGCTGCAGGATTCAGCCTGATCGAAGAAGAGACTCATCACAGTTTCGGACGCGACCTGGTAGGACAAGTCTGGAGCCGTGAGCTTTGAAACTCGCCTTGGTGTCCGCCGTTCTAACCAGCATACACGCTGAAGTACGCCGGCATTATTGTCTTATTCAGCAACTGGAGCGCCCATGAAAGCAACTCTTGAACCCGGCATCCGCCACTCAGCAACGCTTACGGTCACGGATGCGCTGACCGTACCGCGCGTCTCTTCCAGTCTCCCGGCATTCTCCGATATGCCGCCTGTTTTTGCGACTGCCTATTTGGTTGCGTTCATCGAGGCTACTTGCATTGAATGTATCCAGGCGCATCTTGAAGAAGGCGAGCATTCCGTCGGCACGCATGTAGATGTGAGTCATGTCGTGGCAACACCTGCCGGGATGACAGTGACTTCCGAAGTAGAATTGTTTGAGGTTGAAGGTCGCAGATTGCGCTTCAAAGTCAGGTGCAGAGATGACAAAGACATTATCAGCGAAGGTTTTCACAACCGGGCGGTTATCCGGATTGAGGGCTTTCTGGAACGGGTCAGCGCCAGGCTAACTGAATAAGACTTGGCACTCTGGAATTGCCTCAACAAGCCGTCAGCAGATTGGTATCCGCTGTGCCGCAGTGCACTTTGCAAAGGAGGAGAAGCGCCTTCTGCATTGCACATTTTTTAGGCAGACTGGGGTAGAATTCGCGCCTTCCCCGTACCCCTCCCGGCCATGAACTTCCTCGGCTTTCAGCTCCGCAATAATCTTTTCGTCGCACCCATGGCCGGGGTCACGGATCGGCCGTTTCGTCAGTTGTGCAAGCAGCTCGGCGCGGGCCTGGCGGTTTCCGAGATGGTCACTTCCAACTCGCTGCTCTATGGCAGCGCCAAGACGCGCCGCCGCGCCAACCATGATGGTGAAGTGGATCCGATTTCAGTGCAGATCGCCGGCGCGGATCCACGCATGATGGCGGAAGCGGCGCAGTACAACGTCGACGAAGGCGCGCAGTTGATCGACATCAACATGGGCTGCCCGGCTAAAAAAATCTGCAATGTCATGGCCGGCTCGGCGCTGATGCAGGATGAGGCGCTGGTGGCGAAGATTCTCCAGGCCGTGGTGGATGCGGTGCCTGGCACGCCGGTAACGCTCAAGTTTCGCACCGGCTGGAACCGCGATAACCGCAACGCCCCGACCATCGCCCGCATCGCCGAGGACAGCGGCATCCGCGCCATCGCCATCCACGGTCGCACCCGCGCCGACCAGTACCAGGGCAACGCCGAGTACGACACCATCGCGCTGGTCAAGTCGCAAGTAAAAATTCCGGTGATCGCCAATGGCGATATCACTACCCCGCAGAAAGCCAAGTTCGTGCTTGATTACACGCAAGCCGATGGCATCATGATCGGCCGCGCCGCGCAGGGGCGACCGTGGATTTTCCGCGAAATCGAGCATTTCCTGGCTTGCGGCGAAGAACTTGCGCCGCCGCGCGCCGTTGAAATCCATGCGGTTCTGCGCCGTCATCTGGCCGACCTGTATGTTTTCTACGGCGAGCAGACCGGCGTCAGGATCGCTCGCAAGCACATCTCCTGGTACACCAAGGGGCTGATCGGCGCCGCGCATTTTCGTCATGCCATGAACCAGCTCGACAATGTCGACGCGCAATTGGCGGCAATCGACGAATTCTTCCTCGGCTATGCCAATCCCGTCGCCGCCAACGACCGTTTGATCTATGAGGAAACACTCGCCGCATGATCACCAATGAAATCGCCGACTGCGTCAGGCGCACACTCAATCGCTATTTCCGTGATCTCGATGGCGAGACGCCGAACGCCGTATATGACATGGTCCTGAAAAACGTCGAGCAGTCGATGTTCGAAACCGTGATGCGCCATGCCGAGGGCAACCAGACCGCAGCCGCCGAAATACTCGGCATCAATCGCAATACGCTGCGACGAAAACTGACTGAATACGAATTGCTTTGAACCATCTGAAAATGCAACTCACACTAGCCTTGATCAGCGTTTCCGACAAACACGGCATCGTCGATTTCGCCCGCGCCCTGCATGAGCTCGGCGTCAAGCTGCTGTCCACCGGCGGCTCCGCCAAATTGCTGCGCGAGGCCGGCGTGCCGGTGACGGAGGTTTCCGATTACACCGGCTTCCCCGAAATGCTTGACGGTCGCGTCAAGACCCTGCATCCCAGGGTGCATGGCGGCATCCTCGGTCGGCGCGATTCCGCCGAACATCTGGCAACCATGGCGGCGCACGACATCCCGCGCATCGATCTGGTGGTGGTGAATCTTTACCCGTTTCAGCAGACCATTGCCAAAAGCGATTGCAGCATCGAAGACGCCATCGAGAACATCGACATCGGCGGCCCAACCCTGGTGCGCGCTGCGGCGAAAAATCACGGTAACCAAACTGGCGGCGTCGGCGTCGTTACTGATCCGCAGGACTACGCTGACATCATTGCCGAGCTACAGGCCAGCGACGGCGTGTTGAGTTACGCGACCCGCTTTGCGCTGGCCAAGAAAGCCTTCACCCACACCGCACGCTATGACGGCGTGATCGCCAACTATCTCACCAGCCTCGACGCGGAAAACCGTCCGACCACCTTTCCGGAGCGCCTGCAACTGGCCTTCGACAAGGTCGATACTTTGCGCTACGGCGAAAATCCGCATCAGCAAGCGGCTTTCTATCGTGAGCGGGATTTATCCGGCGCAGCAGTGCGCGGCAGCATTGCCAACTACATCCAGTTGCAAGGCAAGGAACTCTCCTACAACAACATCGCCGATGCCGACGCCGCCTGGGAATGCGTCAAGGCCTTCGATAATGGCGAGAAAGCCATCGCCTGCGTCATCGTCAAGCACGCCAATCCCTGCGGCGTGGCGGTCGCGGCGAGCGCCGTGGAAGCTTATCGCAAAGCCTTCAAGACTGATCCGACCTCGGCCTTCGGCGGCATCATCGCCTTGAATGTCGCCATCGACCAAGCCGCTGCGGAGGCGATTTCCGGTCAGTTTGCCGAAGTCATCATCGCTCCCGAGATTACTCCGGAAGCGCGCGCGGTATTCGCCGCCAAGCTGAATCTGCGCGTGCTGATCGTCCCCCTGCCCGCGCCTTCCGCTAAAGCCCCGGATGCGCTCGACTTCAAGCGTGTCGGCGGCGGGCTGCTGGTGCAAACGGCGGATACGGCACGCATCACCCGGGCCGACTTGAAACTGGTGACCAAACGCGCGCCCAGCGAACAGGAAACGCGCGACCTGCTGTTCGCCTGGCATGTCGCCAAATACGTCAAGTCCAACGCCATCGTCTACTGCAAGGACGGCATGACCACCGGCGTCGGGGCCGGCCAGATGAGCCGCGTTGACTCGGCCCGCATTGCCGCCATCAAGGCCGAGAACAACGGCCTCAGTGTGGTCGGCTCGGTGGTCGCCTCAGATGCTTTCTTCCCGTTCCGCGACGGCCTCGACGTGCTGGCCCAGGCCGGCGCCACGGCGGTGATCCAGCCGGGCGGCTCGGTGCGCGACGCTGAAGTCATCGCCGCCGCCGACGAGCAGAATATCGCCATGGTATTTACTGGCATCCGGCATTTCAGACACTAAACCCCACAAACCCATTTGCCACAGAGATCACAGAGAACACAGAGAGAAACGGGAAAGGATTTTCTCTGTGATCTCTGTGTCCTCTGTGGCTGAAAAGGTTTTGACATGAAAATACTTGTCATCGGTTCCGGCGGACGGGAGCATGCCCTGGCTTGGCGGCTGGCGCAGTCGTCACGGGTGCAGAAAGTGTTCGTTGCACCCGGCAATGCAGGCACGGCGCTGGAAGACGGCGTCGAGAATGTGCCGCTGACGAGCTTTGAGGAATTGATTGCTTTCGCGCGAGCCGAGCAGATTCACGCCACCGTGGTCGGCCCCGAAGCGCCGCTGGCTGCCGGCATCGTCGACGCCTTTCGCGCCGCCAGCCTGCGTATTTTCGGCCCGACCCGCGCGGCTGCGCAACTGGAAAGCTCCAAGGATTTCGCCAAGCGTTTTATGACGCGCCACGGCATCCCGACGGCGAGATTCGCCACCTTTACCGATGCGGCGCAAGCGCACGCTTATGTTGACGCGCAAGGCGCGCCCATCGTCGTCAAGGCCGATGGCCTGGCCGCAGGCAAAGGCGTGGTGGTGGCGCTGTCGCTGGCCGAGGCGCATGCCGCCATCGGCCTGATGCTGCTCGACGCAAGCTACACAGGCGGCGCACGGGTCGTCATCGAGGAGTTTCTCGAAGGCGAGGAAGCCAGTTTCATCGTCATGGCCGACGGCGTGCATGCTCTGGCGCTGGCCACCAGCCAGGATCACAAGCGCCTCCAGGACGGCGACCTGGGGCCCAACACCGGCGGCATGGGCGCGTATTCACCGGCGCCGGTGGTGACGCCGGGCGTGCATGCCCGCGCCATGCGCGAAGTGATTCTGCCCACCATCGACGGCATGGCAAAAGACGGCATGACGTATACCGGCTTTCTCTATGCCGGTCTGATGATCAAGCCTGATGGCACGCTCAAGGTGGTTGAATTCAATTGCCGCCTGGGTGACCCGGAAGCGCAGGCGATCATGCTGCGCCTGAAAAGCGACCTGGCCGACCTGGTCGATGCCGCCATCGACGGGCATCTCGACCGCGTCGAAGCCGAATGGGACCGGCGCGTCGCGCTCGGCGTAGTGATGGCCGCTGCCGGCTACCCGGCGGCGCCGCGTAAGGGCGATGCGATCAGCGGCCTGCCGGGCCGCGCTGCGCACAGCGAAGACAGTCATGTCTTCCACGCCGGCACTGCGCGGCAGGGCGATCAGACCGTCACCGCCGGTGGCCGGGTGTTGTGCGTCACCGCGCTGGGCGGCAATGTCAGCGCGGCGCAGAAACGCGCCTATGAAGTGGTCGAGACGATCCGCTACGACGGCCTGCAAATGCGCCGCGATATCGGCTATCGCGCCCTTGGCAAGCGCGGCTGAACACCATGAAAAACTACACCTTCCGCATCCTCAACGTCTTTGCCGAGACTGCGCTGGGCGGCAACCCGCTGGCCGTCTTCGAGGACGCCAGGGACATGGACGAGGCCACCATGCAGGCATTGGCGCTGCAATTCAATCTCTCCGAAACCACTTTCATTTTGCCCTCGACGCTCGCCACCGCGCGTGTGCGAATTTTTACGCCGACTTTCGAGATGCCTTTCGCCGGTCACCCGACCCTCGGCACCGCGCAGGTGGTGCGCAACCTGACTTCCTGCGGCGATGATCTGACCCTGGAAATGCGCGCCGGCATCATCCCGGTGACGGCAGCGGGAGATGTCTGGACTCTGACCGCAGCGCCGCCCAAAACCCGCGCGCCGCAAGCCACCCGCGCAGATCTGGCGCAGGCGCTCGGCCTCAGCGTCGAGGATATTGGCGCAACACCGCTGTGGGTCAACACCGGCAACGAACAGTTGGTCATCCCGCTCACCTCCGTTGACGCGGTGCGCCGCTGCCAGCCTGATGCTGCGTTGATGCAGCGCCACTGCTGCAACGGCCAACGCACGCCCGCTTACGTCTGGGCGCACAGCGGCGAAAACCAGACGGCGGTGCGCTACTTTTACGGCCAGCACGGCTCGGTTTGCGAAGACCCCGGCACCGGCTCGGCTTGCGCCAACCTCGGCGGTTACCTGCTCGCCACCGGCCAGCATGGGCCACTGGCGTGGACGCTGCACCAGGGCGCACAGGTCGGTCGTCCCTGCACACTCAAGCTGACGCTCGGCGCCGACGATGCAATTCATGTCGGCGGTCGCGTAATCGAAATCGGTCGTGGCGAAATCGTCCTGCCTTAAACCTAAAAACCGAAATTCAAGCCACAGAGATCACAGAGGACACAGAGATAATGGGGGTTCTACACATTCATCATGCTCACCTGATAGGTGAGGCGATCATTGATGACAGCTTCTTGTTTTTCTCTGTGAACTCTGTGTTCTCTGTGGCTAACTGCTTTTTCTAGGTTAAATGGACACCAGCGTGAATATCAGCGCCGTCAAAAATTACTTCACTACGCTGCAAAGCCGCATCGTCGCGGCGCTGGAGACGTTTGACGGCCAAACCTTCCGCACCGATACCTGGGATAGACCGCAGGGCGGCGGCGGCATCACGCGGCTGATCGAGGACGGCAATTTCTTCGAACGCGGCGGCGTCAATTTCTCGCATGTGGTGGGTGACGCGTTGCCCGCCTCGGCCACCGCGCAACGCCCGGAACTGGCCGGGCGCGCCTGGGAGGCCATGGGCGTCTCGCTGGTGCTGCATCCGCGCAACCCCTACTGCCCCACCAGCCACATGAACGTGCGCTGCTTCGTCGCAACAAAACCTGGCGAGGATGCAGTGTGGTGGTTCGGCGGCGGCATGGATCTGACGCCGTATTATGGTTTCGAGGAAGATGCGCGACATTTCCACCGCAGTTGCAAAGAGGCTCTGACGCCTTTTGGCGCTGACCTGCATGGCCGCTACAAGGAATGGTGCGACCGCTACTTCTTTCTCAAGCATCGCAACGAAGCACGCGGCATCGGCGGCATCTTTTTCGACGACCTGAATGACGATGGCGAAGGCGGCTTCGAGCGCTGCTTCGCCCTGACGCAGAGCGTCGGCGACAGTTTCCTGGTCGCCTATCTGCCGTTGCTCGAACGCCGCAAAGACCTGCCCTACGGCGAGCGCGAGCGCGACTTCCAGGCCTATCGGCGCGGACGTTACGTCGAGTTCAACCTGGTGTGGGATCGCGGCACACTATTCGGCCTGCAATCGGGTGGCCGCACCGAGTCTATCCTGATGTCGCTGCCGCCCGTGGTGAAATGGCGCTACGACTGGCATCCTGAACCAGGTAGCGCGGAAGAGAAACTCTATACGGAGTTTCTCGTGCCGCGCGACTGGGTTTGAACCGTGCAAATTTCTGGAGATACCAAAATGCCAAATTTTCGCTCACTGCTTATCCTGCTCGCCAGCCTCATCCTGCACCTGCCGGCGGCGGCGCAAACCAACCGGCTCGATGAAATTATTGCCCGCGGCGTATTGCGCGTGGGGACGACCGGCGACTACAAGCCGTTCAGCTATCGCACCAATCCCGCCAGTCCTTTTATTGGCCTGGATATCGAACTTGCCGGCCAACTGGCGAAAGCATTGGGCGTGCGCCTGGAACTGGCGCCGACTTCATGGCCGAACTTGATGAAGGATTTGGGCGAGGATCGTTTCGACATCGCCATGAGCGGCGTGTCGATCAGCCTGGAACGGCAGAAGAAGGCACTGTACTCGATCCCCTATCTTAGGGATGGCAAGACACCCATCACCCGCTGCGAAAACCAGGCGCGCTTCCAGACGCTGGCGCAAATCGACCAGCCCGGCGTGCGCCTGATCGTCAATCCCGGCGGCACCAACGAACGCTTTGCCCGCGCCCATATCAAGCAGGCTGGAATCACGGTATACCCGGACAACACCACCATCTTTGATCAAATCGTCGCAGGCAAAGCCGATTTGATGATCACCGACGCAATTGAAACGCGCTTGCAGCAGAAGCTCAAGCCGCAATTGTGCGCCGTGCATCCGGATGCGCCTTTCGACTTTTCCGAGAAGGCTTATCTCCTGCCACGCGATTTGCTATGGAAAGACTTCGTCGATCAGTGGTTGCACCAAACCATCGAGAGCGGCGCCTTGACCAGGCTACAGGACAAATGGCTGACTTACCCGTGGCCGCAGTCCGCGCCGGAGGCAATTAATCTGGAACCGCTGCGGCGGCTGATGGACGAGCGCCTGGCGCTGATGTCTGACGTAGCGCGCTACAAATGGAACACGCAAAGCCCCATCGAGGACTTGCCGCGTGAACAGAAAATCATTGACGGGCTGAAAGCCGAGGCGCTGGCGCTGGGTGTGCCGGCAGCGTGGGCGGAAAAATTTTTCCGCGCCCAGATCGAGGCGGCCAAGATCATCCAGCGTGAACACTTCGCACGCTGGCAGCAGGCTCACGCCGGGCCTTTTGCCGATGCGCCGGATTTGGCGACGGTGATTCGTCCGCGTCTCGATGCGCTGACCCCGCAACTGCTGCGCGCATTGGCCGCCGCCTGGCCGGCGCTGGCCAGCCCCGCCCAACACGCCCGGATCGCCGCCTACATGCAAGGCATGCAGACTGTTGCCGTCAGCGCCCCGGCAGCCGCGCTGGCCGCAGCACCCCTGATCGACGGCAGCGCCAGCATGGGAACGCCTTGATGCGAACCGGGGCCGCATGCAGAGTCTCCACCGCTTTACCCCAACGGCTCACAGCGTCTTATAGAACACCGTAGTGCTGCACAAACCGCCCCGAGGCAACAGCGCATAGCCGGGTATCTCGCCGACCCGCGTCCATCCCATGCGTGCATACAAGCGCTCTGCGCCAAACCGTTGACCGGGATACTGCGGTCAACGATACTCAGCACTTTTTGCACATCCTACTTTCAATTTTTTGCCATCCTCCAGAAAATGAGACTACCTGTTCTGCTCCCGCTAATAGCGGTTCTGACGGCTTTTGCCGCCCATGCCCAGCCCATCGCCATCAACGAGGCCCAGCTCAAGACACTCAAGGCGCGCGCTATCGGTCCGGCCATCATGGGCGGACGCATCTCCGACATTGCGCTTGATCCCAAAAACCCGTCGGTTTTCTATGTCGGCTATGCCACCGGCGGCGTCTGGAAGAGCAGCAACAACGGCGTAACATTGACCCCGGTCTTCGATGACGAGCCCGTCCAGTCGATCGGCGCGGTTGCCGTCGCGCCGTCAAACAGCGACATCGTTTGGGCCGGCACCGGCGAGGGGAATGACCGCAATACTTCCGGCTGGGGCGCCGGTCTGTTCAAATCCACCGATGGCGGCGCCAAGTGGCGGTTCGCCGGCCTCAAGAATTCCCGCACCATCCGTCGGCTGGTGATCAATCCCACCAATCCCGACATCGTCTTCGCCGCCGCTGGCGGCTCACTGTGGGCGGACGGCGGCGAGCGGGGTCTTTACCGCACCACCGATGGAGGTAAATCCTGGAAACTGGTTCTCGGCGCCGCCGCGCCGAACGACGCCATTACCGGCTGCTCCGATGTCGTCATGGACCCGCAAAACCCCAATGTTCTCTATGCCGCGCTGTACGCCCGGCAACGCAAGCCCTGGGCCTTTCTGTATGGCGTGCACGCCACCAGGCGCGCCGCGGACGTGGGCGGCATTTTTAAATCCACGGATGGCGGCACGACCTGGAGCAAGCTGAGCAACCACCTCCCGGCACAACTTGGCCGCATCGGCCTCGCGGTGGCG
The DNA here is from genome assembly GCA_016194935.1 of Betaproteobacteria bacterium. Classification (GTDB taxonomy): domain Bacteria; phylum Pseudomonadota; class Gammaproteobacteria; order Burkholderiales; family Rhodocyclaceae; genus JACRAR01. Next base: position 27,020 of record JACQAO010000054.1, on the reverse strand, counting down.
CGAAGCAAGCCGGGTACCGTCATGGCCGTGGTGCAGAGTGACGAAGGCGGCACCAGCGATATCGATCAGAACCACAGCCGTCGCGGCGGGATTTTCCGTTCCGAAGACGCAGGCGCCACCTGGCGTCGCGTGAATGCCTTCAACCCGCGTCCGTTTTACTTCAGCCGGATCGAGATCGACCCCGCCAACGACCAGCGCATCTATGTACTCGGCTGGCATGTTTACGTCTCCGACGATGCAGGCAAAACTTTCCGCGAGGACCGCTCGGGCAATGTTCACCCTGACGTCCACGCCATGGCGATCCAGGCCGGCAGCGTGCCGCCGCCCAGTCTGCCCAAACCCGATGACAAGGATGCGAAGCCCGCCCCGCCGCTTTCGCAACGCATCCTGATCGGCACCGACGGCGGGCTCTACCAGACGTTTGACGCCGCCGAGAATTGGCAGTTCCTCAACTCCGTGCCGTCCGGGCAGTATTACCGCATTGCCCTGGACAACAGCACCCCCTACCGGATCGCCGGCGGCTTGCAGGACAACACCAACTGGGTCGGGCCATCGCGCACCTACTCCAAGGAGGGCATCCGCAATTCCGACTGGACCATGATCGGCGGCGGTGACGGTTTCTACGCGGTGTTCGATCCCAACGACAAGGACGTGATCTATGCAGAATCGCAAGGCGGTTCAGTGCACCGCTTCAACAACCGCACCGGCGAGATGCGCGACTTCCAGCCCAAACCCACCGAAGGCTCCAAAGGCTTCCGTTTTCAGTGGTGTGCGCCGCTGATCGGCAGCGCCCACGACAAGGATGTGCTCTACCTCGCGGGCAACCGGATATTCAAACTGACGCATCATGGCGAACATTTCGAGATCATCAGCCCCGATCTTTCGCATGACGACCGCGACAAAACCGACACGGTCGGCAGCACTGCGGAGAATTATGCGGTGGTGTACGCCCTGGCCGAATCACCATTAAAGGCGGGCCGTCTGTTTGCCGGCACGGACGATGGCCGCCTCTGGTTAACCTCCGATGAAGGCAAGCAATGGACGGAGCTGACCGGCAAGATACCTGCCGAGGCGCGCGGCAAATGGGTGGCGCGCATCGAGCCCAGCCATTACGACGCCGATGCCGGCTATGTGGTTTTCAGCAACTACCGAACCGGAGATGACGCTCCCTATGTCTACAAATTCACCAAGCTCGGCGCCGAATGGACGCGCGTCAACGGAGACTTGCCCGCTACCACTCCGGCCCACGTCCTGCGTGAAGACCCGGTAAACCCCAAGCTGCTTTATCTCGGCACTGAATTCGGCCTGTATGTCTCGCTCAACGCCGGCAAGAACTGGGTGAAATTTGGTGGCTTGCCCGCAGTCCGCGTCGACGACATCCAGATTCATCCGCGTGAGGCGGACGTGGTTGTAGCCACGCATGGCCGCTCACTGTATGTGTTCGATGACAGCCGCCCGCTGCGCGAGTTTACGCCCGAGGTCGCCAGGCAGGCGGTGCATTTGTTCAGCATCCGGCCCGCTCATGCGCGCCAGTTGCTGCCCGGCTGGGTAGACTCGGGCGGCACAGGATATTTTGAAGGCAAAAACCCGCCCGAAGGCGCATTTCTCACCGTATGGGTGAAGGAATTCACCGGAGAAAATTTCAAGATCGCCATCACCGACGCCAACGGGCGCGAGGTAGCCCAATTCGAGCAGCCTGCGACGCCGGGTTTTAACCGGATCAACTGGGATCTGCGCTTGCAGAAAAAATATCGCTTTGAATATCTGGGCGACGAAGAAAACCGCTTTGTCCCGCCCGGCGAATACACAGCCACGCTTACACTGAAGGACACGAAAGTGAAACAGTCATTCAAAGTCACTGTCGAGGATGGTTCGCGTGTGTTCGGAACCTACAGGAACTAATAAAGCGCCCGGGTCAGCGCCACTTTACTGCTGACTCCAAACGGAAAATTGTAAAAGTCTTACAATACAGAACCATGAATATAGCGCGCGAAAACTCCACACTTAAACCGGCTATTAGCGGTGTAATCGGAGTTCCTTCGTCAAAAACCTGCGGGGCGCCAGCCTTGCGTCCCCGGTTGGATTTTTTGGAGTTCTTTGCTGGCAGCGGGCTCGTAGCCCAGGCCATGAAAGGGATTTTTCATCCAGTCTGGGCCAATGATAATTGCGCAAAAAAGGCGGCGGTCTACTCAGCGAATCACCCAGCCGAAAACTTTCATCTTGATTCAATTTCGAATGTAAGCGGCGCCAACCTGCCGGCGGCGCCGGTAGCATGGGCGTCATTTCCATGCCAGGACCTTTCTCTGGCGGGATTGGCGGAAGGTATTCATGCAGCGCGCAGCGGCCTGGTTTGGGAGTGGCTGCGCGTTATTGATGAGATGCCGCAACGCCCTGGATTGCTGGTAGCGGAGAATGTCGCCGGCCTGGTTTCCGCAGCAGACGGCACGCACTACCGGGCGCTTCATCAAGCATTGACGCGCCGGGGATATCGCGTCGGCGCCATGCTTTTGGACGCTGCAAGATGGCTCCCTCAATCACGTCAGCGAGTATTTGTCGTTGCGGTCGATGAAAGGGATCAAATTCCAATGGCGCTCGAGGACAGCGGCCCGAACTGGTTGCATCCGGCGCCGCTAAGAAAAGCCGCTATGGGGCTAAAAGGGTGGGTATGGTGGTCGCTGCCAGAACCTGGTCCGCGCCCGCATTCTCTATCCGATTTTGTCGAGTGGGAAGCGCCTTATGCCGATCCGGATACTGAAAATCGCAATATCCAATTGATTTCGCCGAAGCACGCTAAATTGCTGAATTCCCTGCCGACGGAAAAGACTTTCGTGGCGCCGGGATACAAACGCACGCGGAACGGTAAGCAAGTATTGGAATTGCGTTTCGACAACCTGGCTGGATGCCTGCGCACCCCTGAAGGCGGGAGCAGTCGCCAATTACTGGTGATTCATGCAAATGGAAAACTGCGGAGCCGTCTTTTAACTGTGCGCGAAGCCGCTCGTCTAATGGGGGCGCCGGAAACTTACAAGCTTCCGGGAAGCTACAACGATGGCTACAAAGCAATGGGCGACGCCGTCGCAGTTCCTGTTGCCCGGTGGTTGGCGGAGAAACTCCTTCTTCCACTGGCATTGGCTACGCATGGCTAAAACACTGGAAAAAAAGCTTACCGAGTTTCGTGATGCAAAGCAGGTTGTCGGCGCCGGCGCGCTTGGGACTGTGCTGGTGATAACACGCAAAGCAAAGAAGCTTGGGTTTCCTCTTTTCCCCGATACGCTCATCACTGACGGCGGCGGTCAGGTATCGGGGCTCAGCGGTCGATCAATCAATAAAATCCTCAAGGAGCACGGCGTCAATAATTCTGTCGGGACGGAATCCGGGCGAACTAGCCGCGGCACTCCGAACCTGGCCCGCGCATATGCAGAACTGCTGAATGAATTTAATGGCGCCGGCTTGTTGAATATTGAGGAAATTGAATCATGGTGGGTGCAACGGTTCATTGATTTCTTCAACACTGAGCCGTTCAAGTTGAACTACGACCAAAGCAAAACATTGGTAACGGTGCTGCGCAATTTACTGGACCAAGCCCTTGATCGTCAGCGTAAAACTCCTGGAAAAACCTATGTCGGCGCAGTACTTCAACATCTTGTCGGCGCCAAGCTCGAACTCGCCCTGCCCGAGATAACAATCACTCACAACGGCTTCGCCGTCGCTGACGCCGTCTCATCTCGATCTGGCGATTTTGCCATTGACGACGCAATCATTCATTACACGACTGCGCCGGGCGAAGACCTCATTAAAAAATGCAAAGCCAACCTGCAATCCGGCAAAAGACCGATTATCCTCACGATCAGCAAGATGATTGGCGCCGCCGAGGGAATCGCCGAAACCTTGGGCGTTGATGGCCGCATTGAAATCATGGACGCCTTGCAATTCTTGACTGCAAATCTCTACGAAATGAGCCTTTTCAAAGCCGCGCAACGAAAAATTACCGTGGAAAAGTTGATTGAAAAATACAACGAGATTGTGTTGAAACATGAATCTGATACGAGCTTGCGCATCAGCATAGGGTAAGGTGCAATCGGTTGCCGGATATCTTCACTCCTGAACAACGAAGCGCCGTGATGCGGCGCGTGAAACACCAGAACACCACACCGGAACTGTCCGTTCGGCGTCTGTTGCGAGCAATGTCCGCCACGGGATACAGGCTTCATCGCAGCGACCTGCCCGGCAAGCCGGATATCGCATGGATCGGCCGGAGGCAGGCGATATTCGTGCATGGTTGTTTCTGGCACGGCCATTCCTGTGCGAGAGGCGCGAGGCGCCCAAAGCAAAACTGCGAATACTGGCAACAGAAAATTTCTCGCACCCAAATCCGTGACGCAGAACATCGGCGGGAAATGCAATCACTTGGATGGCGGGTTCTGACTGTCTGGGAGTGTGAACTCCGCAATCAACCGCGGTTACGGAAGCGGCTACACCGCTTCTTGGCGTAGCCTCAAGCCTCAAATACCGCTAAGGCAACGACAGCGTAAACCTGGTCACGCCTTCTTCCGACGACACAGTAATTCTGCCGCCATGCGCTTCGACGATGGACTTGGCGATGGCCAGGCCCAAGCCGGCGCCGTCGCTGCTGTGCTGGCGGGCGGGATCGACGCGGTAGAAGCGGTCGAAGAGGCGGGGTAGATGCTCCGGCGGGATGGTCGAGCCGGAATTTTCCACTGCAATCCGGACGCCCTCCCCGTCCGCATTGGCGATTTCGACTTTCACGCTTGTATCGCGCGGAGCGTGGCGAATGGCGTTGGAAAGCAGGTTGCCGATCGCACGGCGCAACATGATCTGGTCGCCCTGCACACTGGCGCTGCCGTTGCGAATGATCGTCACTTTCTGCTCGTCGGCCAGGGCTTCGTAGAACTCGATCAATTCGTCGATCTCCCCGGCGAGATCAAGCTTGACCAGATTCGGCGCCACCAGGCCATTGTCCGCCTTGGCAAGAAACAGCATGTCGCCGGCCATCCGGGCGAGACGCTCGAATTCCTCAAGATTGGAATACAGCACCTCGCGGTAGGCGTCCGCCGAACGCGACTGCGACAATGCCACCTGGGTCTGGATGGTCAGATTGCTGACCGGCGTTCTCAACTCGTGGGCCAGATCGGAAGAGAAATCCGACAGCCGTTGAAAGGAGTCCTCCAGCCGCGCCAGCATTTCGTTGAACGAAGTGGCCAGATCGACCAGTTCAACCGGCACGGTGTCAACCGGAAGCCGCTTGGTCAGCCGGTTGGCGGAGATGCCCCGGGCGACTTCGGCGATTTCATGCAAGGGCGCCAGACCGCGCCGCGCCGCGATCCAGCCGAGCAGTCCGGCAAACAGGATGCCGAGGCCGGTGGCGAACCACAGCATTTCCTGGAATGCGGAAATGAATTCCTGATGCTCGGCAATATCCAGGGCAATCGCCACCGTGTATGGGCGGGTGTCGCCCAAGCCCGTGGAAGTCTTTTCCGCGAAACCCCGATAGGTATGATTTTGACTATGCCACTTCACCAGTTTCAGGCGTGTGGCGAATGCGTCGATTTGCGCGTTTTCCAGCAAGCTTGGAGGAAATTCGGCGTCAGGCGTGGTGAACACGCGGTGTCCGTCGGCGGCGATAACGGTCACCGAAAGCCCGTGATGTCCGATCAGGGCATCGCCAAGCCGCCGGGGCAGCGATTCGACGTCAGACGGCGTGCGGACATTGGCGAGCGCATGGTGTATCAGTTCCAGCTTGCCGCTCATCTCGGCGATATCCTGCTGCACGAAATGCTTCTCGATGGCGGAGCCGATCCAGATGCCGACAAAGACCAGCACCGCTGTCGAGGCGCTGGCAAAATACAGCGTCAGCCGGAATGTAATCGATTTGCGGCGCATTGAAAGCCTATTCCGGGCTTTCCAGCACATAGCCCATGCCGCGCACCGTGCGGATCAGTTTCGGCTCGAAAGCATCATCCACCTTGGAGCGCAGGCGGCGCACCGCCACTTCGATGACATTGGTATCGCTGTCGAAATTCATATCCCACACCTGGGATGCAATCAGCGAACGCGGCAACACTTCGCCCTGGCGGCGCAACAGCAATTCGAGCAAGGCAAACTCCTTGGCGGTCAGGTCGATGCGCTTGCCCGAGCGGGTGACGCGCCGGCGCAGGAGATCCAGTTCCATATCCGCCACTTTGAGGATTTCCGATTCCCTGGGTTTGCCACGCCGCAACAGGGTGCGTATCCGCGCCAGGAATTCGGAAAAAGCGAAAGGCTTGACCAGATAATCATCGGCCCCCAACTCCAGTCCTTTGACGCGGTCTTCCACCTGGTCACGCGCGGTCAGAAAAATCACCGGTACTTCCTTGCCTGCACGCCGTATGCCTTGCAGCACGCCCCAGCCGTCCAGGCCAGGCAGCATGACATCCAGCACCACCAGATCATAGGCTTCGGTCAACGCCATATGCAGGCCGTCCAGGCCGTCGCGGCACAGGTCGGCAACGAAGCCGGCCTCGCTCAGGCCCAGTTTCAAATAGTCGCCGGTTTTCGGCTCGTCCTCGACGATCAGAATTTTCATCGCGCTCCAGGTGGCGGGGTGACATTGTTCGCCAGCATCCATTGTGCATGCGCCGCGTCGCGGTTTCGGAAGATTACAAACTTGTAATGTCCTTGTCACCAATTTGTTGGGCGTCTGAAAGCAGGATGGCATCCTTGATCAATATCAATTCCCCCGGAGTACCTCGATGATTAAAACGATCACTTTGCTGGCAGCGCTCCTGGCAACATCACCTGGTCAGGCGCAGGCTGCCGATCCGGCGCATACATCTGCAACGCAGCCCGGCAAAACCATGGCGGATACGCCGGTGGTGGTTTATCAATCCGTACTCGACGGGTACCACCCCTTCCGCGACGAGAAGGTATCGTCCTGGCAGGCCAGCAACGACAACGTGGCGCGTATCGGCGGCTGGCGCGTGTATGCGCGGGAAGCCCGCGAGCCTGAACCAGCGCCCGCCACAGCGGCAAGCGGCGAGGCTAACTCTCATGCCGGTCAAGACAAATGAGCGGTGAGATCAACCTGTTGAAGGGACTGCCTGGCGCCCTGCGAGTGCTTGGCATCGTTCCTGTCCTCGCGCTCACGGGTTGCGCCAGCGCCAATATCGATCAATCACTCCAGGCCGCTAACCGTGCGACGGCGGCATTCACCGACGGACAGGTGCAGTTGGCGCGTACTGACGACGCACGCGCCGCGAATCAAAAACAGCTTGCAGAAATACTCAAACAGCCGCTCACGCAAACCGCCGCCGTCCGCCTGGCGTTGCTGAACAGCCCGGCCTTGCAGGCTCTGCTGGCCGAACGCTGGAGCGACCTGGCGGCGGCCGCCCAGGGCGGTCGCATCGCCAATCCGGTATTCAGCTTCGAACGGCTGAAATTTCTCGACGGCCTGGAGTTGAATCGCACGCTTTCTTTCGGCCTGCTGGATTTGCTCACCTTGCCGCAACGCAGCGCCGTCGCCCAGGCGCGCATGCAACAAGCGGAATTGCAGATGACATCCGATGTGGTGGATCAAGTCACCCAGGTCAGGCAGGCCTGGGTCAAGGCCGTTGCCGCCCAGGAAAGCCTGGAGTACGCCCGGCGCATCAATGCAGCCGCCGAGGCCAGCGCGGAGCTGGCGCGCCGCATGCAAGGCGCGGGCAACTTCAATCGCCTGCAACGCGCGCGCCAACAAGCCTTCTATGCCGATGCGACCAGCCAACTGTTGCTCAGCCAACAAGCCGTTACCTCGTCCCGCGAACAACTGATACGCCTGTTGGGGCTGAGCGATGACAACCAGGCAAACCGGCTCAAGCTGCCCGAACGCTTGCCGGATCTGCCCAAGCAACCTCTCGCTCCCGAGACGGTGAGCAGTTCACTGGCAGCGCAGCGACTGGATGTGCGGCTGGCGCAACTGCAACTGGACGCAGCAGGCAAGGCGCAAGGCTTGAATCTCGTCACCAGCCTGACGGACATAGAAGCGGGTGTGCGGCGCGATACGGTTACCGATAATGCGGCAGGCGGCGGAAACTCCCGGCGCGGCTATTCGGTCGCGCTGCGCCTGCCGGTTTTCGACTGGGGCGACGCCCAGCGCGCAGCGATGAACGCCAATACCCTGGCGGCGGCGTACCGGCTGGAGGCCGCCGCCGGCGGGGCCGGTTCGCAACTGCGCGAGTCTTATTCCGGCTACCGTAGTGCGTATGATCTGGCGCGCCACTACCGCGATGAAGTAGTGCCTTTGCATAAACTCATCTCGGAAGAAAACGGCCTGCGCTACAACGGCATGTTGATCGGTGTTTTTGAATTGCTGGCCGACACCCGCGATCAAATCAGCGTCGTGATGGCGGCGATTTCCGCCCGGCAGCAGTTCTGGCTGGCGGATGCCGCGCTGCAAGCCACACTGTTGGGCAAACCCGTCATGATGCAGGCCGCTACCGCCGCCGAAAAAACATCCGGCGGCGGCGCCGGTCATTGAGTCAGCCGCGAATTCAACAAGGAATATAAAATGACTTCAAGACGAAATTTTTTGGGAAGTATCGGTGCGATTACCGCTGGGGTATCCGCCGCAACGGTCAGCAGAGCCGCCCTGGCGGGCCTGCCGGAACCGGCAAGCCAGTCGACCCCGGACACCATGCCGCCGCTGCATCCGCAATCCGGCCGCCCCTATAACCCGGTGGTGACGCTCAACGGCTGGACGCTGCCGTGGCGCATGAACAATGGCGTCAAGGAATTCCACCTGGTGGCGGAACCCGTGGTGCGTGAAATGGCGCCCGGCTTCAAGGCGCATTTGTGGGGTTACAACGGCCAATCGCCGGGCCCGACCATCGAAGTGGTGGAAGGCGACCGGGTGCGGATTTTTGTCACCAACAAACTGCCGGAACACACCAGTGTGCATTGGCACGGCCAGCGTTTGCCCAACGGCATGGACGGCGTATCCGGCTTGACCCAGAAAGCCATCAACCCCGGCAAGACCTTCGTCTATGAATTCGTAGCCCGCCGTCCCGGCACATTTATGTACCATCCGCACGCCGACGAAATGACGCAGATGGCGATGGGCATGATGGGCTTCTGGATCACCCACCCGAAGACCAGGCATCCGCTGATTGAACCCGTCGACCGCGACTTTGTATTTTTGATCAACGCCTACGACATCGACCCTGGGGCATACACACCCAAGGTGATGACCATGCTCGACTTCAATCTGTGGAGCTGGAACAGCCGCGTTTTTCCCGGCATCGATTCGCTCAACGTGCGCAAAAACGACAAGGTGCGTATCCGCATGGGCAACCTGACCATGACCAATCACCCGATTCATCTGCACGGCCATGAGTTTCAGGTCACCGGCACGGATGGCGGGCCGGTGCCGAAAAGCGCGCGCTGGCCTGAAGTCACCACCGATATTGCCGTCGGCCAGATGCGCCAGGTCGAATTTCTGGCGGACGAAGAAGGCGACTGGGCGTTTCACTGCCACAAATCCCACCACACCATGAACGCCATGGGACACGATGTGCCTACCATGATCGGCGTGGATTATCGCGGCTTGACCAAACAGATCACCAACCTGATACCCGATTACATGGCGATGAGCGAGCGCGGCATGGCCGACATGGCCGAGATGGAAATGCCGCTGCCGGACAACACCGTACCGATGATGACGGGCCAGGGTCCGTTTGGACCGGTGGAGATGGGCGGCATGTTCAGCGTATTAAAGGTGCGCAAGCACCAGAAGCCTGGCGACTACAAGGACCCGGGCTGGTACAAGCAGCCTGAAGGCACTGTGGCTTTTGAATTCACCGGCGATCTCAGCGAGCCGGCGCGTTTCAAGGCGGAGGGCGGCCAGTCCATGCCGCTGCTGAAACAACCTGCTAAAGAAGTCGAAGTACAAATCCGCAAACCCATCGGCCCCATGCAGCACTAGCTGCACAGACTGAACTGGCAACACTCAATTTTTTACGACCTGGAAAGGACCACTATGCAACGCACGCTCAATCCCTTAATGGCGGCACTGGCAGCCGCTTTGATCCTTAACTCCGCCTTCGCCTCGGCCAGCGGCACGCATGCGGGAGACCACGACGATGCCGCCATCGGCGAACCTGGCATTGCCAGTGAAGTGACGCGCACGGTAACCGTGGACATGGCGGATACGATGCGCTTTACACCCGCCAACGTCGCCGCCAATCAAGGGGAAACCATACGTTTTGTGCTGAAAAACACCGGCAGGATCAAGCACGAATTTGTGCTCGGCAGCACCAAAGAACTCAAGGAGCACGCCGAGCTTATGAAGAAATTTCCCGAGATGGAACACTCCGATCCGAATATGGTGACGCTGGCCCCCGGACAAACCGGCGAAGTTATCTGGAAGTTCAGCAAGCCCGGCAAAGTGAACTTTGCCTGCCTGCAACCGGGCCACTACGATGCCGGCATGAAAGGCCAGGTCATGGTCAAAAAGCAGGCCGCGCCTAAAGCCGAGCACGACCACAAGCACTGAATCATCGGGAATCTTTGCCAAACTTATCTTATCCAAGGAAATATTATGAAATCCAACTATCGTCTTTTTTTGATGACTGCCGCTCTGGCGGCAAGCTATTCCATCGGCGCAATCGCGGATGACGGCAAGACGCATGCCGGCGCCCAGAACGCAACCAAAACCCAGGCCGCAGACGCCGTCGACATGACCGACGGCGAGGTGCGAAAAGTCGACAAGGACAACCAGAAAATCACCCTCAGGCACGGCGAAATCAAGAATCTGGATATGCCGGGCATGACGATGGTGTTCAAGGTTAAAGACCCCGCCATGCTCGACAAAGTACAAGCCGGCGACAAGGTAAAGTTCAGGGCCGAAAAATCCGGGGGCGCGCTGGTGGTTACCGAAATTCAACCGGCCAAATGAAAAGACTTTGATCCAACTCAACATCACACGGTACAAATACGGTCAGCATTATCCGGGAAACAGTAGCGCCTTTTTACTTTAACCCAAGGAGATCGCAATGCAACACTACACCCTGTTGACCGCTCTGATGCTTGCCACCCTGGCCGTGCAGCCGGTTCTCGCGGACGACGCACACCATCCGGAGCAGAAGGCTGAGGCGGCTGCGCCTGCCGCCGATCAGACAACCCAGAAAATGCAGGTCAATGCCAAGCGAATGCAGGCGCAGTTGGAAAAAATGGCCAAAAGCAAAGACCCAATGGAACGTCAGAAACTCATGCGGGAAAACATGCAGACCATGCAGGCAAATATGGAGATGGGCAAGGACATGATGCAGATGATGATGGAGCAGATGAACAAATCCCAGTCGATGTCCATGCCGGCAAAGTAAGGACGGTCGTTGAATCACTGAAACGGCGGCGTCGGCCTGTTGGCGGAGGCCAACTTTCTTTCCCCGTTTCAATCCGCGCCTGAGCCAGGATAATCACCTTGAGCAATGCAGATATCGCCCATGCGGTCGGTCGCCCCACCGTGGGGGATATCTACACCTGCCCGATGCACCCGGAGATCCGCCAGACTGCACCCGGCAACTGCCCCAAGTGCGGCATGACGCTGGAGCCCATACTGCCCGCCCTGGACGATGAAGAGAATCCCGAGCTGGCTGATTTTCGCCGCCGCTTCTGGCTGACACTGCCGCTGACGGTGTTGGTCACAACGCTCGCCATGGCCGGCCATCGCCTTGAAATATTCACGCCGCAAAACCAGAGCTGGATTGAACTGATTTTATCTACACCCATCGTCCTCTGGGCGGGTTGGCCGTTCTTCGTGCGCGGCGTTGAATCGGTGGCGACGCGCAATCCCAACATGTGGACCCTGATCGGTTCCGGCACCGCCGCCGCCTATTTTTACAGCGTGGCGGCGACCCTGGCGCCGGACGTATTCCCCGCCTCCTTCTTCGTGCATGGCCGGGTTGGCGTGTATTTCGAGGCGGCGGCGGTGATCGTTTCCCTGACCCTGCTCGGCCAGATTTTCGAGTTGCGGGCGCGCTCGCAAACTTCGGCGGCGATCAAGTCCTTGTTGGGTCTGGTACCCAAAACGGCGCGGCGCATCCGCGACGATGGTAACGAGGAAGACATTCCCCTGGCCCATGTGCATCCCGGTGACCGGCTGCGGGTGCGGCCCGGCGAGAAGGTGCCAGTGGATGGCGCGGTGGTGGAAGGGCAAAGCGCGGTGGACGAATCCATGCTCACCGGCGAACCCCTGCCCGTGTCCAAGCAGCCCGGCGACAAGCTGATCGGCGCGACCATCAACGCCAACGGCAGCCTCGTCATGCGCGCCGAGAAAGTCGGCGCGGCAACCGTGCTGTCCCAGATCGTGCAGATGGTGGCCCAGGCCCAGCGCTCGCGGGCGCCCATGCAACGACTGGCGGATGTGGTGGCGGGCTGGTTCGTGGTGGGCGTGATGAGCATCGCCGTGCTGACCTTCTTCGGCTGGGGCTGGTTCGGCCCTGAGCCGAGCTGGGTGTATGGCCTGATCAATGCGGTCGCCGTGCTGATCATCGCCTGCCCCTGCGCCCTCGGACTGGCGACCCCCATGTCCATCATGGTGGCCACCGGCAAGGCCGCCACCGCCGGCGTGCTGTTCCGCGATGCGGCCGCGATCGAACAATTGCGCACGATCGACACCTTGATCGTGGACAAAACCGGGACACTCACAGAAGGCAAGCCGGCCTTCCATCGCGCAGTGGCTGTAGCAAGCTATAGCGAAGACGAAGTATTGCGCATCGCCGCCAGTCTCGACCAGGGCAGCGAGCATCCGCTGGCGCATGCCATCGTCGCCGAGGCGCGGCGGCGGCAACTGGTGCTGGACCAGCCCGAAGCTTTCGAGTCGGGCTCCGGCATCGGCGTGCGCGGACAGGTGGCCGGCCAAGCCGTGCTGCTGGGCAACACCGCCCTGATGGAGGATGAACGAATCGCCTGGCGCGAGCTGGCGGATCAGGCCGAGCTGCTGCGCATGGAAGGCGGCAGCGTCATGTATCTGGCGGTGGAGCGGCGTCTGGCCGGTCTCATTTCTCTCTCCGATCCACTCAAGGCTACAACGCCGGAAGCCCTGGCGGGACTCAAGGCGGCGGGCATCCGGGTCATCATGGCGACCGGCGACGGGCTCACCACGGCCCGCGCGGTGGCCTCGCGGCTGGGTATCGAAGAAGTGCATGGCGAGGTCAAGCCGCGCGACAAGGTGGGCCTGGTGGACCGCCTGCAGCGCGAAGGCCGCAAAGTCGCCATGGCCGGAGACGGCATCAACGATGCACCGGCCCTGGCCAAGGCCGATGTCGGCATTGCGATGGGGACGGGTACCGACGTGGCGATGAACAGCGCCCAGGTAACGCTGGTCAAGGGCGATTTGCGCGGCATTCTGCGGGCGCGCGCCTTGTCCGTGGCCACCGTCGGCAATATGCGCCAGAACCTGGCCTTCGCCTTCCTCTACAACGCCCTCGGTGTGCCACTGGCGGCGGGATTGCTTTATCCATTCACCGGCTTGCTGCTCTCGCCCCTGATCGCGGCCCTGGCCATGAGCTTCAGTTCGGTTTCTGTCATTGCCAACGCCTTGCGCCTGCGCCAAGCTGAAATATAAAAAGCCCGGCGTTTCCGGTCGAGGCAACGATAAAACAACGGCCCCTGCACGGGGCCGCGAAGCGGGATCAACACCTCCTGACTGAGCGCTCAGCCGCCAAGGCGGTTCTCGTTCACCAGTGCATCGACACGCCAGACTTCGTTGCCGTTCATGGTGATTTTCTTGCCGTCCCTGGTCTCCATAGTGTGGCCTGGTTCCATGTAGGCGGCGCGACCGAACTGGTCTTCCATCCCCATTTTTCCGTCATTGAAAATGTGTACCGTCGAGCCGTCCTTGAGCTCGACAGATCTCTCCGCCTGATTGTGGCCTGCCGCAAAAGCCGACAACGCAATCATGGCGCCGGCTGCTACAACTATTTTCTTCAACATGACAATCTCCTATTGGGTTAATTTGAAAAAACGTGATACATGCTCATGGTAACGAGGGGATGCTTACAAGGCGTCGACATCCGAATTACATTCCGGAAAGTTGCGCTGGCCGGAATATAAAATCCAGCGCTAGGGCATTACGGCAACGTAATCAGCAGGTCATGTTGATGACAGCAAGCGGGGAGCAGACTGGCGTCGTCGGGTTGAACGGACAGTGATCCCGGCAAGATGGCGGCATCACGCAATGATGTCTTCAGACAATCGCCTCAAGGAGCCGGCCATGCAAGCAAAAAACATCTTCGTAAGCGGCCTGCTGGCTGCCTTTGCCACGTTTTCAATCCCCGGGATGGAAAATAATGCCGCATCGGCAAGGCCGGAATCGGAACCATGCACACCATGAGCGGCTGATGGGGGAATAGCATGACTGGTATTGGCGAAATACCGGCAAACCTCCCCCTTGCGGACGGGCATGCCGGTCATACGCCCGCCCCGGCAAATACGCCGGGTGCGCCGGTTTTTTCCATACCGGCGCCACGCGCTTCCGCAGCGCCAGCTTCACCGGCCAACGCATCCGGGGGGCATGGCGGACGCGACTTCATGGAGGAGGTGCTTGGCATGCGCGCTTATCGCCAGCAACTCATCGCCTCGAATATCGCCAATGCCGACACGCCCAACTACAAGGCGGTGGATATTGATTTCCAGGAGGCGCTGCGAATTTCCAGATCGGCCAGCACCGCCGTTAACCTGACCGCCACCGACCCGCGCCATGTCCAGGGACAGGCCGGCAATCCGCTTGCCGCCATCCCACTCAAATATCCTGTGCCGCAGCAGGGCAATGCCGACGGCAATACCGTCGACATCGATGTAGAGCGTGCTAAATTTGCGGAAAACGCGCTGATGTACGAGTTCAGTCTGAATCGAGTCAGCGGCCACTTCAAGCACCTGATGGAGCTGCTTGCCAGCTTGAAGGATTAAGACCCCATCTGGCTACTGGGTCAAGTCGCGCTTCCTCTTCTGAAACTCCTCTGCGTCGATCTCGCCGCGCGCATAGCGCTCCTTGAGAATGTCCAGCGCCTTGTTGCCGCCGGAGGAAGCGCCCAGCCATTTCACCAGCGCAACAATGGCGGCGATGATGAGTACCCACCAGAGGATCATGAAAATCCCGCCGAATCCGAAACCGCCTGTAAAGCCATAGCCGTTCATCATTTGTCCACTCCGTGATTGCCACGTCTTCCACAGTACCATCCTGGGCAGGATGGTTCAATTGTTTGTTCGGCAAAGATGGAGTCGCCGCCGGAGTGTGCTTGCCGCCCGATTCTGCTACAATCCACATATATCACATACACGGAGAATCACATGGCCCAACTACATTGTTATGTCCCCGAAGAAATTGCCCAGCAAGCGCAGCGCCGCGCCGCGCAGGCCGGATTAAGCCTGTCGCGTTATCTGGCAGGGCTGGTCAAACGCGATGTCGCCAATAGCACCGGCTGGCCGGAAGGCTACTTTGAAATTTTTGGAAAATGGGAAGGCGCGCCACTGGAGCGTCCACCGCAAGGTGAGTTTGAAGAGCGGTTGACGCTCAAATGATTTACCTGCTCGACACCAATGTCTGCATCCACCTGCTCAACGAAAAACACCCTGCCATCCTGCAACACTTCCGCCAGCACAGCACGGTCGACATTGCCCTATGCAGTGTGGTCAAGGCGGAGTTGCTGTATGGCGCACGACGCAGCCAACGGGTAGAAGTCAATCTGCAACTGCTCAAAGTATTTTTTGCCCCACTGCTAAGCCTGCCTTTTGATGATGAATGCGCCGAGCACTACGGGCAAATCTACGCCGACTTGTTAAACCAAGGTAAACCCATCGGCCCCAATGACTTGCTGATCGCCGCCATCGCCCGCACCCACGATGCCACTTTGATCACCCACAACACCGGTGAATTCAGCCGCGTGGCGGGTTTGCGGACGGAAGATTGGGAAGTCGCCTGATGATTAGCGAAAATTATTGTTACATCCCCGCTGCCGCCCGGTAGTGTCGATTGGCTTCGTCAGTACGCGCAAGCTGGTCGAACAGGCCGGCCAGTTCGATGTGGGTGGCGCGCGACGGCTGCACCGACAGCGATGCCTCCAGATAGCTCTGCGCTTTGCCCCATAGTTGCTGCTGGCGGCACAGGCGGCCCAGTACCAGCAGCAGTTGCGCATCGCGCGGCTGTTGCTTGAGCCAGCCTTCGGCCTGGGCGATGCGGCCGAGTACGTCGCCGCCATGACATGCGGCATAGGTCGCCAGCAATGTCGAGTCCCATTCCTCATCCAGCGCATCTTCGACGATGCGCTGCGCATTCAGGCAATCGCCGGCGGCAATCAACAGGCGCGCCGCCTCGGCGGCAAGGTGCGCCGCATGGCGTTCCGCATCCGGCAGTTCACGCCAGTAAGCAGCCAGCGCTGCGGCGTCGAGACTCAGCGAGCGCAATATTTCCCGATGCGCGCGCAGCCTGAGCGGCGCGGCTTGCTCGCGGCTCAAGGCATGGTACTTCTCCAGTTGCCGCACCAGACGCAGCACTTCGCGCCAGTCGCCGAGCGCCTGGCGCGCGCGCAAGGTCAGACGCAACGCGGCAATGTGCCGCTGTCCGCCGGCGGCCAGCGCGTCCAGCGCGGCCAATGCCTCGGCGGGATGGTATGCATCGAGCTGCAATTCCGCTTCGGTCATCAGGCGCGCGCTGCGAATTGTAGTGTCGCCGTCGCCAGTCTCGTGGCTTCCGGCGCGCTGCAGCCATTCGCGTTCGCGTTCGCCGTCGCGTAGTTCGTGAGCAGCGCGCGCCGCCACCAGCGCCGCCAGTCCCGGCGCATAACCGGCGTCATGGGCGCTGGCGGCGCTTTTCAGCGCATGTCCGTAGCGCCCTTCGTAGCTGAAACGCACGGCGTCGATGAGGGATTTTTCGGCTTGTGCGCGCCGCCGCCGGGTCCGGTATTCGCGCACCGCTTCCGGCAACCGCAGAGTGTGTGTGATTGCCCGCAGAAACAGGTAAAGCACAATGAAGCCGGCCAGCTCGAGCAGGATCAACAGGTTCAGCGAAAGTTCGACACGCCACGGCGGCAGCACCAGCAGCACATAACCGTCGTTATAGCGCGCCGCCAGCGCCAGCCCGACGGCCAGCGCCGCCAGAGTCAATAGCCAGAGCAACGCGCGCATTACCGTGCGGCCCCGCCGCCGCCCTTGGAACCCTGACGGGAAGTCACCGGTGGAGCGTCGTTTTCCCGCGCAAGCTTAAAGTTACGGATGCTGTTCAGGGTGGCGTCGAAGGTCGGCAATCCCAGGCTGAGGTCGACACTGGACAGGTCTTTCAACATGGCAATGGCGTTGCTCACGGATTTTTCACGGGTGTCGAAATAGCGTTCGAGCAGATCACGCGCCTGACGCAGATCCTCGCGGTAAATTCGACCGTCGCGTTGCAGCAGGGCGAGACGGGCGTCGATCAGGCGCAGCTTGAGATTTTCGCGCAGAAAAAATACCTGGGTGGGCGCCAGCAACGCCGGCTCGGGATGGTCGATACGCACTACGCGGATCAGTTGCTTCAGTTCGGCCCACAGGTCGCGTCCCAGGTCCTGCCAGAAATTGTTTTCGGCAGCGGCATGGGACTTGGTGTTGCCGGGTTTGCCATTGACGGAAGTGTTGCTTTTGACCTTGGCGACAGGTTCCACCCGCGGGCGCTGTTCGAACGCCAGCGGCAGGTTGTCCACCGCGCCGATGACGTTTTCCAGCCGCAGCGCAATGCCCGGCACATCGGCCAGCGGCAAGGCCTTGAGGCGATCAATGTCACGGTTGATGAGCTTGCGCAACGGCAGCAGGCGCGCTTGTCCGGTGCGCGCCAGCCGTGCATCGACGCCTTGCAGGGTAATCAACACGCCCTCGACGTTGCCGGTCAGTTGCAACTGCTGTGCGGCATTCGACACCGCCTGCTCAATGTCCGCCAGCACGCGCTCGTCGCGGCTCTTCGACAATTCCTGGTACATGCTTTCGAGCGCCAGTTGCTGGCCTTGCGCCTCGATCAATTTGGTTTCCAGACTGCCGGTCTTGGCGGCAAGCGCTTGCAGCATTTCCTGATTCTGCTTGGCCAGGGTGCGGCTTTCATTGGCAATGGCGTCGCCCTCGGCCAATCGCTTGGCCAATTCCTGCTGCAAATCCGTCAGGCGCGAGCGTGTTTCCAGCCACTGCCAGCCGAGCAGCAACAGGGCGAGGGTGGCAAGCAGCACCGACGGGCGGCGCAGCGCCGCCAGCGCGGCCAGTATGCGGCTGCCGATGGTTGGCGCGCTGGCCGTTGTTGACGCGCTCAGTAAAGCGGATTGTTCAGTTTCCATTTTGCGTGGGCCGCAGGTTTTCAGCAGCAGAAAAGTATGCGATCAGTCCGGCCAGCAGTCCCTCGTCGCCCGGCGCTGTCGTCACAAGCTGCGGCAGGCCCAGCAGGCGCGCTTCCTCGACGATGCGCGCATGCGGCGCGAAGAGCGGCGTATCTTTCAGCAAGGCCTGGCCGTGACTGTCCAGCATCTCGACCAGGTTGCGCAGACCCTCGCTGCTGGTGACGGTGAAGGCGTCCAGTGCATGCTGTTGCCATAATTGAAGAAGCGGCGCGGCATCGGCAACCGGCTTGCCGCGCCGATAACAACTGACGTACTCGATCATCGCGCCACGCGCCGTCAATGTATCGCCGAGTAGTTCACGACCGCCGTCGCTGCGAAATATGACGACGCGCTTGCCGCGCATCTCGCGCAGTTCCGGCAGTTCCAGCAGCGCCTCGGAATCGAAGCGGGTGAGCGGCGCGATGACGTCGGAAATCCCGAATCGCGCCAGCGCACGTTCGCTGGTGTGGCCCATGACAGCCACACGCAGGTGGGCGGGCCATACGCGCTGCGCAACAACGCTGGTAAGCGCCTTGTTGACGGCGTTGGGGCTGACGAATACGGCCAGGTCGAAGTCATCCAGCCGGGCGGCGATATTCAACAACGGCTGCGGATCGTCGACATCGTGAATCGCCAGCACCGGAAACAGTACCGCGCTGCCGCCGGCTTGCGTGATGATCCCGGCCAGATGACTGGCCTGCTCGGCAGGACGGGTCACCACGATATGCCGGTTGCGCAGCGGCAACGAGGCCTGCTTCTGCATTATCGCGTTCGTCGCATTCATGGCATTGCCGGCGCCAGTTCGGCAAGAATCTCGACAGCCCCCTGGGCGCGCAATTCCCCGGCCAGCCGCGCACCCAACGCCTCGGGATCGGCGGCTGCGCCAGTGAGTTCGGCGCGGGCAAAACGCTGGCCGTCGGGCGTGGCGACGAAACCGCGCAACCACAATTGCCGTGATTCGTCCTGCGCCACCGCATAAGCCCCCAGCGGTACTTCGCAACTACCGGCCAGATCGCGCGAGACGGCGCGCTCGGCGCGCACGCAGGCGGCGGTGGCGGGATCGTTGAGTGGCGCCAGCCAGGCGGCGACTTCGGGACGCGCAGCCAGGGCCTCGATGCCCAGCGCGCCCTGCCCCGCGGCGGGCAGGGACAGTTCCGCCGGCAGTACGGCGCGGATGCGCGCGCCCAGGCCAAGCCGCGTCAGCCCCGCAGCCGCCAGAATGATTGCGCCATACTCGCCGCTATCCAGCTTGCGCAGCCGCGTGTCGAGATTGCCGCGCAGGCTGGTCACGGCCAGCATGGGGAAATTGGCGTGCAGTTGCGCTTCGCGGCGCAGGCTGGAGGTGCCGACCACGGCGCCCGGCGGCATTTCATCGAGACTTGCGTAGCGGTTTGAAACGAAAGCGTCGAGCGGATTTTCGCGCGGGCCGATGGCCGCCAGGGCAAACTCCGGCTGCAACTGCATCGGCACATCCTTCATCGAATGCACGGCAATATCGGCGCTGCCGTCGAGCAGCGCAGTTTCCAGTTCCTTGACGAACAGGCCCTTGCCGCCGATCCTGGCAAGCGGCCGGTCGAGAATTTGATCGCCGCGCGTAGTCATTCCCAGCAGTTCGACGCGACAGGCTGGGTATAATCGCTGCAACAGGTCGCGCACATGCCCGGCCTGCCAAAGTGCAAGACGCGATTCGCGCGTGGCGATGACGATACGCTCGGGAACACTTTTATCCACGATTCAACTGGCCGGAAGAGGAAATTTGTGACGACACAATTGCAGCGTAATGCTTCGCGCCGACTGCGTCTTTGCCTGCGGATTCTAGCATGCCTGTCCTTCTGGACACTTGGTTTGACTGGTGAACCGGCTCTGGCGCAGTCGCCGTCGACTGCCGATACGTCGTTGCCGATTACGCGCGATTTATCCGCTGATGCGCAACTTCTGCGTCAACGCCGCATCCCCCTGCTGGTGCTCTACAGCCAGGCCGGTTGCCCCTGGTGCGAGCGCGCCCGGCGCGAATTTCTGCTGCCGATGGCCAACGATCCGGCCTCCCCCGGGCGCGTCCTGTTGAGACAGATCGACATCGATCGGGATGCTCCGCTCAAGGATTTCGCCGGTCATGCAACGACGCATCGTGCTTTCGCCCGGCGCCAAAACGTCCAATTCACTCCGACACTGATGTTCTACGGCCCGGACGGCAAGCTGCTGTCTGAGTCCATCGTCGGCTTTCGGCTGGCGGATTTTTACGGCGAATTCATCGAGCGCGGCATCGACGAAGGACTGGTTCAGTTGCGCAGGAAGAAGTCATGAAACGGCACGAAACCGCTGCGCTGGCCGCCGATAAGGACCAGCCTCTGCGCGACGACATCCGCCTGCTGGGCCGGTTGCTCGGCGACACCTTGCGCGACCAGGATGGCGTTGCCATTTTCGATACCGTCGAACGTGTGCGTCAGTTGGCGATCCGCTTTCACCGCGACGACGACGACGATGCCCGGCGCGAACTGGTCAAAATTCTCGACGGCCTGAGCCGCGACCAGACCAACCAGGTAGTGCGCGCCTTCAGTTATTTCTCGCATCTCGCCAACATCGCCGAAGACCAGCATCACATCCGCCGCGCCCGCGCCCACGCCATTGCCGGTTCGCCGCCGCGCGCCGGCAGCCTCCCCTACGCCCTGGAGCGGGCTATTGCCAGCGGCATTGATGCCCGGCAACTTGAGAAATTCTTCGCTACCGCCCACGTCAGCCCGGTGCTCACCGCCCACCCGACCGAAGTCCAGCGCAAAAGCATCCTCGATGCGCAATGGAAAATCGCCCGGCTGCTCGATGAAAGAGACCGCACCACCCTGACCCCGGAAGAACTCTCGTCGCATGAAGAAGCACTGCGGCGCGCCGTGTTGACACTGTGGCAAACGCGGATGCTACGGCGCGCCAAGCTGTCGGTGATGGACGAAGTCGCCAATGCCCTGACCTATTACGACACGACTTTCCTGCGCGAGCTGCCGCGGCTTTACAACACGCTGGAAGATCACCTGGCCGCCACCGTGCCAGGCTGGAGCGGCGAAGAGCTGGCGCCTTTTTTACGCCCCGGTTCGTGGATCGGCGGCGACCGCGACGGCAACCCGTTTGTCACCGCCCCGGTGTTGACTACAGCGATGCGTGCGCAAAGCCGCCGGGCGCTGACTTTCTATCTGGAACAGTTGCACAAGCTCGGCGCCAATCTGTCGCCGACTACGTTGCTGGTGGATATTTCCGATGAGATGAAAGCGCTGGTCGCACAATCGCCGGATCACAGCCCGCACCGCGACGACGAACCCTACCGTCGCGCCATCGCCGGCATCTACGCACGTCTCGCCGCCACCGCCCGCGCGCTCGACGATCTTGCCGCGCCGCTGCATGCCGTTGCCGCTGCCGAACCCTACGCCAGTTGCGCCGAGTTCGGCGCCGATCTCGACGTACTGCATCGCTCGCTGGTCGCCCACCATTCGGCGTTGCTGGCGCGCGGCCGCCTGCGCCGTTTGCGGCGCGCCGTGTCGGTGTTCGGCTTTCATCTGGCGGCGCTCGACCTGCGCCAGAACTCCGATGTGCACGCCCGCAGCGTCGCGGAACTGCTGGAAGTCGCCCGCCCCGGCGCCGGCTATGCTGCGCTCGACGAAAACCGGCGTTGCCAACTGTTGCTGGAGGAACTGTCAACCCCGCGCCTGCTGGCCTCGCCCCACGTAAGCTATTCGGACGAAACCAGCAGCGAGCTCGCTATCTTCCGCGCCGCCCGCACCATCCATCAACGCTACGGCAAAGCGGCCATCGAAAACGTCGTCATCTCCAAAGCCGACAGCGTTTCGGATCTGCTCGAAGTCGCCTTGCTGCTCAAGGAGGCCGGCCTGCTGCGGCCGCAGGAAGGCGTGCTGGATGTGAACATCGTGCCGCTGTTCGAAACCATCGCCGACCTGGAGCATTGCGGCGACATCATCGACCGGCTGCTCAGCTTGCCGCTCTACCGGCAGTTGCTCGATTCGCGCGGAGGAATGCAGGAGGCCATGCTGGGTTATTCGGACAGCAACAAGGACGGCGGCTTTCTTACCTCAGGCTGGTCCTTGTATCGCGCCGAAACCGCGCTGGTCGAAGTCACGCAGCGCCACGGCGTCGTCCTGCGCCTGTTCCACGGACGCGGCGGTTCAGTCGGACGCGGCGGCGGCCCCAGCTACCAGGCAGTGCTTGCTCAGCCGCAAGGCGCTGTGCAAGGCCGCATCCGCATCACCGAGCAAGGTGAAGTGATCGCCTCGAAATACGCCAACCCGGAACTCGGCCGCCGCAACCTGGAGATCTTCGCCGCCGCCACCCTGGAAGCCACTTTGCTGCCACAGCAGCACGACGATCCGCGCCCGGAATTCCTGGCGGCGATGGAACAACTCTCGGCCCACGCCTTCGCCGCCTATCGTGATCTGGTATATGAGACCGAAGGTTTCGAACGCTACTTCTGGGAATCGACAGTCATCAGCGAAATCGCCGCGCTGAATATCGGCAGCCGCCCGGCCTCACGCAAAAAGACCACCGCCATCGAGGACTTGCGCGCAATTCCCTGGGTCTTTTCGTGGGCGCAATGCCGCCTGATGCTGCCCGGCTGGTACGGCTTTGGCGCAGCGGTGGAAGCCTACAAAAAGGCGCACGGCAAGACCGGCATGGCACTGCTGGCGGAGATGAACCGCGAGTGGGGCTTCTTCCGCACCCTGCTGTCGAACATGGACATGGTGCTGTCCAAGACCGACATCGCCATCGCCGAACGCTATGCGCAACTGGTCCAGGACGAGACTTTGCGCAACGCCATTTTCCCTCGCCTCAAAGCTGAATGGCAGTCCTCCATAGACGCCCTGCTCGCCATCACCGGCCAGCAGGCGCTGCTCGACGGCAACCCCCTGCTCAAGCGCTCCATCCGCAACCGCTTCCCCTACCTCGACCCGCTCAACCATCTGCAAATCGAATTGCTGCAACGCTACCGCGCCGGCACCACCGAAGAACGCATCCAGCGCAGCATCTACCTGACCATCAACGGGGTGGCGGCGGGATTGCGGAATAGCGGGTAGGTTGAGTTCCTCGATAACGATGGCTGGATGAGCCACTCGACAAAATCCAGTTCTCACAGCACAATGGAATTGCCCTGTAGCCTGCAAAAAGGAGAGCTGCCATGACGACATTGGAACTGAAACTCAATTTACCGGATCGCTTGGCGCAGGATGCTGCTCAGATGGGACTATTGGAGCCGGATATTCTGCAAACCCTGTTACGCGAAGCCGTGCGCAATCGCCGTATCGCGCAACTGGCTGAGGCACGCAAGCGGGTAGCGGCGGCGGGTATCCCGCCCTTGAGCCTGGACGAAATTCAGGATGAAGTGGATGCCTATCGCGCCGTGCAACGCAATCAGGCCGTGGGCTGATGCGCCTGGTACTCGACACCAACGTGGTGGTGTCGGGCTTGTTGTGGAACGGCGCACCGGCACGCTTACTCGATGCGGCGCAAACCGGGGAACTCGAACTTTTTACCAGCACTCGCTTGCTGGCTGAATTGGCCGGCATTTTGACTCGCGCCAAATTCGCCAAAGCGCTTGCCGCCACCAGCTTGTCGCGCGAAGAGTTGGTGTTGGGCTATGCAGAATTAGCTACCGTCATAGCACCTTCGGCAATCCCGCCAACCATTGCAGCCGACCCCTCCGACGATCAGGTACTGGCTTGCGCCTTGACCGCCAACGCTGACATGATCGTCTCCGGCGACAAGCATTTGCATAGTCTGGGCGGCAAGTACAACAGCATTCGCATCGTCAGGCCCGCCGAGGCAGTGAGCATCGTCGAGGCTGGGTAGCGGCAGAACCGTCATTACTCAGCCGTTTCAGAGAAATCCCGGCGCACCGCATTGTAAAATTGGCGTCTTTCCCCTACAAAGCTCTTCCGTCGCGACGATAAGAGACGAGACCGTCCCACGCCGCAATGGCGCAGTCGGCAACCGCGAGGAGGGCTTTGCGTGTAGCGCCGTCGCGCGCCTGGATCGACATGCCCTGCTGAACCGTAATGTAGAACGTTGCGATTGCCCGCCAGTCCGGCCCGTTCGGTAATTCGCCCTCGGCGACGCCGCGCTTGAGGCGCTGGAGGAGCATGGTCAAGCTCTCCGCGCGATGCACTTGCAACTCCCGGCGCATGACTTCATTTCCGTCGTCGGCATGCAGTGCTCCGAGCACGATGAGACAGCCGCGCGGCTTGCCGGGCCGGGTATATTCTTCCGCGCTTACGCGCAACATGGTTTCAATCGCCGCACGCGTCGATGGCGCGGTCGTCATGGCGCTCAAGATTCGCCCGCCTTCTGTTTCACGATAGAGCGCCACCGCTTCGCGGAACAGCGCCTCCTTGCTGCCAAAAGCAGCATAGATACTCGGCGAATTGACGTTCATTGCGGCGATCAGGTTCGACATGGACGTGCCGTCATATCCCTGCGCCCAGAACACCTCCATCGCCCGCCGTAGTGCAGCTGCGCGGTCGAAGCTGCGCGGTCGGCCTCGCTGTGTCATGGAAAATCTCCTTTTTGTGTCGATCAGCAAATAAATACCTTGATCTAAGTTCAGCAGTGGATTATATTCTGTATCGCTTGACACATAAATGAAAATTAACCTGACTGGACTAAGACAAGGTGGCCACAAGTATCTATTTACGATGTCGTCGCGCCAGCGAGTGGCAGAGCGAGCACGGGACGAAGTTTAACTAAACTATAGAGGAGTATGCAAAATGAATGCGCTGTCCAACAAAGTCGCCATTATTACCGGAGCAAGTACAGGAATTGGTTATGCAACATCGAAGCTATTCGCCAGCGAGGGCGCTAAAGTCATCGTCACCGCGCGACGTCAACCGGAACTTGACGCACTTGTTAAGGAAATCACCCAAGCGGGCGGTCATGCTGCCGCGCTTGCCGGCGATGTTAAGGATGAGGTCTTTGCAAAAGCTTTGGTCGAGTTTGCAATAGACCGTTTCGGCGGTCTCAATGTCGCGTTCAACAATGCCGGCACGCTTGGTGAGATGGGTGCGACGCCTGATGTGTCGCTCGCCGGGTGGAAGGACACTGTGGAGACAAATCTGACGAGTGCATTTCTTGGAGCGAAGTACCAGATTCCGGCGATGCTGAACCGAGGCGGTGGTTCTTTGATCTTCACTTCGACATTCGTCGGACATACGGTCGGGTTTCCGGGTGTAGCCGCCTACGCGGCGAGCAAAGCAGGATTGATTGGCCTCACTCAGGCACTCGCGGCCGAGTTTGGCCCGAAAGGCATCCGAGTGAATGCTATTGCGCCGGGCGGCACCGACACGCCCATGTACCGCGCAATGAACAATACTGCGGAGTCGCAGAGTTTCATCGTAGGCCTCCATGCCCTTAAGCGCGTCGCAACACCGGACGAGATCGCAAGGTCGGTGCTCTACCTGGCATCGGACGCTTCGACTTTCACGACCGGAACCGTTCTGCTAGCCGATGGCGGGGTTTCGATCAATAGAACTTGAATATAGGCCGAGAGTAGCCGACTGCCGCAGCTCCCAGAAAAGGCACAGCAAGTGCGGTCGGCCACAGACGATTAATTTTAAATCTCAAGCGCGCGGAGTCGCGCAGGCAGAGGTTTTGATCAAGCGAACGAAATGGAGTCTGACGAATGAGGAAAATTAGTAGTAAGGTAGCACTGGTGACTGGTGGCAGCCGGGGCATGGGCGCCGCAATCGCCGAACGTCTGGCACGCGAGGGTGCGGACGTCGCGCTGACCTACATCAGTGCGGGCGACAAGGCCCGCACTGTCATAGCTGAGATCGAGCGAACCGGCCAGCGAGGCCTGGCGATTGTTGCGGACCACGCCGATCCTGCCGCCGTCCGGGCGGCTGTGGAACGTACCGTCGCCGAATTGAACCGGCTCGATATCCTGGTTAATAACGCCGGCATTTTCGTCGCCAAGCCACTCGACGCCCTGACGCTCGATGACTTCGAACGCACGGTTGCCATCAACGTGCGGGCGGTGTTCGTCGCCTCCCAAGCGGCGGCCGCCCACATGGGCGAGGGCGGCAGAATCATCACAATCGGCAGCAACCTGGCCGAACGCGTACCCATGCCGGGATTAAGCCTCTATAGTCTCAGCAAGGCGGCACTCATCGGACTCACCAAGGGCATGGCGCGCGACCTTGGGCCACGCGGCATCACCGTCAACATCGTGCATCCCGGCTCGACCGACACGGACATGAATCCCGCCAACGGTGCGCACGCCGATGCGCAACGCAGCCTGATGGCAATTCCCCGTTTTGCCGAGCCGCGCGACATCGCCGGCCTCGTCGCCTGGCTGGCGAGCGAGGAAAGCCGCTGCGTGACCGGCGCCGGTCTCACCATCGACGGCGGCGCCAACGCGTGACCGTCGAATCGGACGGAACGCGGATGCGGGCTGTGGAGCCTGCGCCCTCCTTCACTCTCGCTGTTGGCTTGCTCGCCTTCACGATGTTCGTGATCGTCACGACGGAGTTTGTCGTCGTGGGCCTGTTACCGGCGATGGCGCAGGATCTCAAGCTGTCGCTCGCCGAGGCCGGCAGGTTCGTCACCTGGTTCTCGCTTGCCGCAGCCCTGCTCGGCCCGCCGCTGACGATGCTGGCTGGCCGGCGCGATCCG
>JACQAO010000061.1 GCA_016194935.1 Betaproteobacteria bacterium | reverse complement strand
GGTGTCGCTGCTCGATACGATGCGACGACTCCAGTGTGTTCAATGAACCGCCGGATGCGGAACCGCACGTCCGGTGGTGTGGGAGGACGGCGGGGGTAATCCCGCCTCCTACCCGATATATTAGCGGTAGCTACGCAAACATTGGGTGTCCATATATACGGGTTTGAGCTTTCGGTATTTTCCCCAAATAGCAAATTCGCTGTTTCAGCGCCGATTTGGGTTCTGGCTGGCAGCAAGGTAATTTTGTTCTGGAGCGGATGTGCGGTCACCTATCGCTTATGGACAGGAAGGAATTGGCCTGATTTTGCGCCAAGATATGTTCAATTCACGTATTGGTTTGCTGTACAAACTTGCGTATTGCTTGCAATTTTTTGGATTGCCGGTCTTGATTTTTCGAGCATTCTGGATCAAGTGACGGCTTTGCGTGCAGACCAATGGACTGCCATGGCTTTTTTCGCGGCACTCGCCGCCATCCATGAAGAAGTATTGTTCCGGGGAGTCCTTCAACGTGCATTTACGGTCGTTACGGCCTCCGTGTTTGTGGCAGCTTTTGCCCAAACGGCATTATTTTCAATGGCGCATCTATCAGTACCTTTGCCACCCCTTGCGATAGTTGCATACTACTTCGCTACCGGCCTCTGGTACTCTGTTGTGAGGAATTACACTGCGACCTTGTGGTCGTCCGTCGGCGCTCACTTTGGACACGACTTGGCTGCGCTTGTCGTACAGGGAGGGCTGGCAGGCAGTTATGCTGTTGATGGATATCCTGAAGCTGCCGGCGGGATTTTTGGTGTCGCCACGTTTGCATTTGCCGCGCTGACGCTGATAATGTTCCTGATGGTAATCAGGCGCAAGCATGAAACGAATACACCGGTCGGCTAATGGGTGTCCCTTTTTACTCTTTAACCAGCAACAAAGTCGCTTTCTCGGAAAATCAAAGGGGCCAAGTTCAGATTAAATCCAAAACTGACGTCGACCGGTGGAACCCTAAGCCCAACACCCATTCATCAACAGCTTTCACCACCCAACCGAGGAGCCTTCCGTGGCGAGAACCACTCACGCAATTTATGCCTTGATCCTGTCTCTGTTGGCCCTCGACGGGATGGCGCTGGTTGAAAATAGTGGTTTTTCGATTACCAACGACGTATTGTTTCAGCATGGAGTTCCAGTAATCTAAACTCTCTCGTAAATGCACAAGAATTTTTAAAGCTGCGCTGAGGAGAATTCGCCCGTCTTTATTTGGATCGACTTGGCCGTTCTAGGAATCAGATCTTTTTGTCAGGAATTTCGCAGGCGATGAAGCAAAACGGCGAACAAGTTTTTGTTGTTGGGTGCAGTCATTTAGTGGGTAGGGACAACCTCCTGCAATTGCTCGAAGAAAGTGGATTTAATGTTTCGCCTGTGCAGTAAAGAAACTCAGTAATTCTTACCAGATTATATTGATCATGGTCACAATTCCATTTGTTTGTGTCGAGTGTGCAAAGCCCTTTCCGCCGCATGCTGGGGGGAAATGCAAAATATGCAATCGGCTGCTTTGTAATATGCATTTATGGGGTCCTGTTTGGTCATCTTTAGGTGTTTATTCCTTTCCTCCCGCATGCGTGAAGTGCCGGAAAAATCAGCATAATGAGCTTCCCCCGGGTTAGTAGATCAATAGGGGACATAGATCAATAGAGGACACCCATTAGCCGGTCGGTGTCAAGCGAGCAAACGAATCCATGGCGATCCCGCCGTGATCTTAGAAGAACTGCTTGGCGAAGTTGGCGATGGATATTGCGATGAGGATGCCCATCATCCAGGCGAGCTTGTCGACTTTGGCGTCGAGGCGGGCGAATTCGAGCTTGATGTCGGTAATGTCGGCGCGCACGGTCTTCTCCAGTGCCGCCAGGTCGCTGCGCGTGGCCAGCGTGGTGTCGAGCGCCTCGGCGAGGGCTTCTTTCTGGGTCTCGACGATGGCGACGGCTTGCGCACGCGTCAACCCGGCTTTTTCCAGCCGTTCGGCGAATTTCAGGGTGTCGAAAGTGGTCGCGCTCATGGACGGGATGCTAGCACAAGTCTGGGGATAGCGTTACCGGCCCGTTACCCGGCGCGTGGTGAGGTTGTTATGAGCGGGTAGCCATCAGCTTTATTCAACCGACCCTGCCTCAACGCGGCACTCGCTGGCCGCCAGCCGCCCACGCCGCTCCTATGTCAGGAAGGCATTCAGGCTAGAATTGAATTTAAACCATCATCAACTGACTGAGGAGCTTTCAGTGTCGAGACCCGCCCATGTATTTTTCGCACTGATCCTGGCCTTGCTGGCCTTTGACGGAGTCGCACAGGTTCCTCCGGCGCCCTATGAACCGCCGCAAACCATTCTGAAACAGGATGCCGTGTATGACGTGCGGGCAGACGGGACTTACACGGTGGATAGCTTCATGAGCTTACGCATCAACAATCAGCAAGGCGTGCAGGGATCGGGCCAGATGAAACTGCCTTACAGCACTACCCTGCAGGACATGGAAGTGCTGGAGGCTTACACGTTGGGCAAGGATGGCAAGCGCACCGATGTTGCCGCCGACAAGATACTGGTGCAACAGAGTCCGCAAAGCGCGGGCGCGCCGATGTTCGATGACGCTAAAGTGAAGAACATCGTTTTTTCCGCAGTCGAGCCGGGCGTGACCTTGAATTTCCGCACGCGCATGACCCAGAAAATTCCACTGTTCCCCGGCGCTTTTTCGATGGGTCAGATATTTCCCAGGGTCATCGACTACAAGGCGGCCAGCGTTACGGTATTCGCGCCTGAGACGATGAAATTGTTTGTCGATGCCGTCGATCTGGCCGGTGGCGAAGTTAAATCCGAACGGCCTGGCGCAAAAATGTGGCGCTGGACGCTGGAGAATCCAAAACTGCATCTGCCTGAGCCGGGTTCGGTTGACGCCACTGATTACAGTCCGCGCGTTTTTATGACCAGCTTCCCAAGTTATGCAGACGCCGCCAAGGCCTATCTGGATCGCGCCAGGCCCAAGGCTGCGGTGACTCCGGCGATTCAGAAACTCGCCGACCAGATCACCGGCGGCATTACGGATAAACGCGCCCAGGCTGAAGCCCTGTATCGCTGGGTGAGCAAGGAAATCCGCTATGTAGGTATCTACCTCGGCTTCGGCGGGGTGGTGCCGCACGCATCCGACGAGATCGCGCAAGCGCGCTACGGCGACTGCAAGGATCATGTGACGATCCTCGAAGCCTTGCTCGCGGCAAAAGGCATCCAGAGCAGCACCGTGCTGGTGAATGCCGCCGGGTCCTACGCGCTGCCCAAGGCGGCGATTACGCCGGGACTCTTCAACCATGTCATCACCTATCTGCCCGAGTTCAAGCTGTATGTGGATTCAACTGCCGGCATGGCGCCGTTCGGCGTGTTGCCGTTTCAGGAACTCGGCAAATCTGCGTTGATCACCGACGACGGTACCGGTCAGGCCAGGATAGCCGCTTTGCCTATGGCCAACGCACAACAGGATCGGGTTCAGGTCGTCACCAAGGTGCAGGTCACCCCCGAAGGCACTATTGAGGGCGGAAGCAGCATCGTCAATAGCGGCGTCTATGAATTGATCGCCCGCCAGGTTTTTTCGGGAATTCCCAAAGGCGCCGAAGCCCTGGTCGCTGCTCAACTTCTGAGCAGAGCTGGACAACCCGGAACCGGCACATTCAAGTTCGGCGATGCGCGCGATTTAACCCGACCCTTCGCTTACACCAGCCAGTTTGCTTCGCCGAATTACGCCCAGATGCCCGGGCCGGGCGCGCTGCGCGTTCCTGCGGGACTGGGGAGCTTCTCAGGAATTGCAGGAATTGTACGGTCGCTTGGGCAGGAGAAGCGCGATTTTCCGGTTGCCGTTGAAGGCGGCTTCGAGGAAGAAATCACCACGCTGACTTTTCCCGAGACGGTAAAAATTACCGCCTTGCCGAAAGCAGTGATGAAGGAAAACGCTCTGGGCAAATATACGGCGGTGTATTCGCAGGAAGGCGCAACCATCACGGTCAAGCGCACCCTCGACCACAAACTGACCAAGGCGACTTTAAGCCCGGACGATTACCGGCTCTATCGTGAGTTGGGAGAAGCCGTTTACCGCGATTTCCGCTCGCAGATTCTCTATCAGTAGACTGGCGCTCGGCGCATGCCTTGGCATGAAGAGCATTGGGATGCCATGTGCAGGAGAGCCGGACAGATCATGAACTCGCAATACGACGTATTACAATGTTTGACGATACCGCGAATTTTGCCGAGGAAGCGATTGACAAGCTGCAAGCGGCGATAGATTCAGAATAAGTGTGCCTTCGGCATGTGACGGTAGATCCTTCAATTTTCAATCAGAATCCTTGATTTTAATCAGACTGGTCTATATACTGGTCTGAACCAAGTTGGCATTGCGGGGAAAGTTATGAAAATCGAAATTGGTTCCTATGAAGCGAAAACCAGGCTGCCTGAGTTGCTGCGACAGGTGAAAACCGGCAAAAGTTTTACCATCACCAATCGCGGCGAGGCCATTGCAGATTTGGTTCCCAGCTTGGGGGCGAGGACGAAGGACAAGGTTTCGGCGGCGGAAAAACTCAAGGCGTTCATGCGAGCCGATCCGGTGCATGGCGTAAACATCAAGAAGCTCCTCGAAGAGGGGCGTGCGTGAGTTTTGTCCTCGATAACTCGGTCACCATGCGCTGGTTTTTCGGCGATGGCAAGCCGCAAGAACTTGCCTATGCCGGCAGGGTGCTGGATGCGATGAAACATGCCAGTGCGCATGTACCCGTAACGTGGGGGCTGGAAGTGGCAAACGTGATTGCCAAGGCGGAGGCTAAAACCCTGGTGACGGAGGCGCGAAGCGGGGCATTCCTGGAGATGCTGGAAGGTGTGGATATTGTGGTGGACGCGGCCACATTCACCCATGCGCTGTCCG
This sequence comes from Betaproteobacteria bacterium, assembly GCA_016194935.1. GTDB lineage: Bacteria > Pseudomonadota > Gammaproteobacteria > Burkholderiales > Rhodocyclaceae > JACRAR01. Next base: position 21,736 of record JACQAO010000061.1, on the reverse strand, counting down.
ATACTCTGCAACTGGCGCGGCGTTACAAGCTCTCATCGTATGATGCTTCCTACCTCGAACTGGCGTTGAGGCTGGGTATGCCGCTGGCTACGCTCGACGAAGATTTGAAAAAGGCGAAGTTGCCGCGTGCGTCTTGCGCGCCGCGTTCGATGGCGGCGAGGCGGACGATGGCGTTGCGGTGTACGCGCCAGAAGCGCTCGGGGTCGAGCGCGGCTTCGAGTTCTTTCAGGGAGCGGCGGATCAACCACTCCTTGTCCGGCGTCACCACCAGGGTGTATTTGTCGGCGGCCTGGAAAAAATCCACGCCGTCCACCGGCACCATGACGAAGCCGCAAGACTATCGCTGGTCCAGCTACTCCGCCAATGCGCTGGGCAAGGCGAGCCGACTGATTACACCCCATGCGGAATATAGGCGTTTAGGACAGGATGATGCGACACGCCAAGCAGCCTACCGTGCATTGTTCAAGGCGCACCTCGACCCAGGGATGTTGAATGAAATCCGAAAAGCCACGAATGGTAATTTTGTCCTGAGCGGCGAGCGTTTCCGGAAGGAAACAGAAGCGATACTGGGACGGCGAACGAGGCGCGGTCATGCAGGAAGGCCAAACAAGATAGCGGTGGTGGGCGAGGCGCAGGAGGAATTGCTGTGATGGGTGTTGCGGAAAACGTGGTCTGTCCCTGAGGTTTTGCTGAGGTTTTGGTCTGTCCCTGAGGTTTCTGGGCAAATATACGGCGGTGTATTCGCAGGAAGGCGCAACCATCACGGTCAAGCGCACCCTCGACCACAAACTGACCAAGGCGACTATAAGCCCGGACGATTACCGGCTCTATCGTGAGTTGGGAGAAGCCGTTTACCGCGATTGCCGCTCGCAGATTCTCTATCAGTAGGCTGGCGCTCGGCGCATGCCTTGGCAAGAAGAGCATCGGGATGTCATTTGCAGGAGAACCGGACAGATCATGAACTCGTAACAGAAGAGTTGACCAACATCTTTTTGTGTTGTAGTGTTATATCTAACTAATACACTACAACACGTAATGCCCTCCCATAGCGCCTCGATCTTCTCGATTTCCACGGGGTCCACCGAACCGATCTACCGGCAGTTGGTCAGCCAGGTGCAGCGGCAAGTGGCGGGCGGGCAGCTTGCTCCGGGCGACGCCATGCCTTCGGTGCGTGACGTGGCGCGAACGCTGGCGCTAAACCCGTTGACGGTCTCCAAGGCCTACAGCCTGCTGGAAAGCGAGGGCTTGTTGCAACGGCGCCGCGGCCTCGGCATGTGGGTGGCTGACATCGGCGCACGCAAGGGTTCAAGCGCAACGATGCGTGCCGAAATGCTGCGTCCGACCCTGGAGCGGGCCGCCGTCGAGGCGGCGCAACTGGAAATCGACCCGAAGACCGCCCTGAGCATCTTTGCAAAAATCCTGAAAGGCAAACGATGAACCAGCTTCTCCTTGAAATAAAGTCCGCGTACAAGAATTTTCCCGGCAAGCCGGTGCTGAACGGCGTTGATTTTTCGGTCGCCAGCGGGCAGATCGTCGGCCTGCTGGGCCGCAACGGCGCAGGCAAGACCACCTTATTGGAATGCGCGCTGGGCCTGCGTGAAATCGAATACGGCGAAATCCGCGTCTGCGGCGACCCGCCCAATGCACTGAGCGAAACCACCCGCGCACGCATCGGTTACGTGCCGCAACAGACCGATCTGTTCGAGTGGCTCACAGCGGAACAGATGCTCGCCTACTTCAAGGCTTTTTATCCGCGCTGGAACGACGCCAAGGTCGGCGCGCTGATGCAGCGCTGGTCGATTCCGCCCAACCGCATGATCGGCAAGCTTTCCGGCGGCGAGAAACAGCGCCTGGCGATCATCCGTGCGCTGGCGCACGATCCCGACCTGCTGATCCTCGACGAGCCCGTGGCGGGGCTTGACCCGGCAGGCCGGCGCGAGTTTCTGCGCGAGCTGGTCGAGCGCACCATCGAACGGGAGACTACTGTTGTCTTCTCCACCCACATACTTTCCGATCTCGAACGTGTGGCGATCGATGTGGCTTTCATGAAGGATGGCCAGATTACATTGCAGCGTCCGCTCGATCAACTCAGCGAACGGGTGCGCCGTATCGTCGGTCCAACTGATCTGCTCGCCAGGTTGCGCTTCGGGCATGAGCTTGCGCGCATCAACGACGGCGCCTCCAACGCCCGGATCGTGGCCCTGTGCGACGACCAGGACGAATTGCAGTTGCAATCGCTGAAGACGCAGGGCGTGTCCATCGAGGCGGTGACGCTGGAAGACTTGTTCATGGAGGTGGCCTGATGTCTGATCTAACGGCTAGACTGAGAGCACTTGAACAAGTCGGACTCATGCCGGTCTCGGAGATACGCAATCAGCAGACTCTCTGGGCGCACATCGGGGTACTGGTGGGACTGGTTGCATTGGTAAGCGCTCTGCTGTTAACAAAAGCCGATATCAGGCAGGTGTTGTTGCTTGAGTCGATGGTCGTTTTCACGTTCGCCATATGGTGGTGGGCGAGTTTTGTCAGTGGCGTGCTGCGGCAATGCACCCCGATTAACTTGCAACTGACGCCAAGTCTGGCGGGCCAAGTACGGCAGGCAGCCACAGCGCTGTGGACGGTCGAATCGCTGGCGTTGGCTATGATGATGGCGCTTCAGTTCGGCAACTTTGTGACCTGGTGGATAGTTACGGCGCTGGTGATGTTGGTGCTGGCCTGGCTGATAAGGTTACCCCGGCTTGCCATCTTTATGATCGTTTTTCCCGCCCTGTATTTTGTCGGTCGAATCAGGCAGCTCGATTTCAAGGCGCCTGACGCCAGTATGCTCACGCTGTCCGTCCTGGCGATCCTGGTCTTTGCCGCCTTCACGTTCGCGCGGCTTTTCGATCTCAGGGGTGAACGAGGCTATCGCGTGCAGAAGCGCATGAGCGACGGGTACGCGCTCAGGCACGGCGGTACTTCCAGGCAACCTGTGTCGGATCTGTTCAGCACCCTCACCAGCGGTCGTCCGCTGTATGTGTGGCTGCTGAAGCGTGCTTTGGCGGCAGGGATGCAGCCGGAACGGCTGTTGGTCTTTGTGTTCGGGCCGAAGGCGCACTGGGGTAACGTGTTTTGGGGGCTGTTTATCTCTTGCCTTACCATGATCCCGTTGTGGGCGGCCTTGCTGCTGGTGAACCAGGGATTGGCGCACGGACTCATCAAATCACTGATGTTCCCGCTCGGTATCATGCTGTTCGCACAAACCGCTTTGCAACCGATGCTGCTGCCAACGACCCGCCGCGAACAAAGGTTGCTGCTGCTGGCGCCTGGAGCGCCGCAGGGCAAGGTACTGAACCGGATAGTCGCGCAGATTATCCTTCGCTTGTTCCCCGCCTACTGTCTGGGTTTCCTGACCATATTCGCCATTCCGCTGGGGCTATTGAACAGCCGTGACAATGCCTTTAGCCTTTTCGTTCTGGCGACAGCGCTGGTGGGAGGTTTGTTTGGATTGGGCATCCAGTTGAAAAACTACGCCTACTTGAAAAGCAGGCCGGAGTTCGATGTCAGGGAGGTCTTCATGCAGATACTCCTGGCGCTGGTATTGATTGCCCCCCTGGCATTTGCTGGATATATGTTCGGCAGCGCTGCCTACCTTGAATTACTGGCGGGCTACTTCCTGTCCGCGCTGTTGTTCGTGGTATTGCGCTGGCGCCGGATGATCAATGGTTCGGCTGTGTTGCCGGCAGGCCGGCTTGTAGACGATTGACTGTGCCGTAATTCGAATATTCCGAATGTCAGAGCAAACTTTCTATGTAATTCTTTCAATAACTACTGCCTTGGGCGGCGTGGTGCTTATCCCTAAACTGTATGCATCCAACTACTTCAAGCTGGGATGCTTCATAACGGTGGTATTCTTTGCAGGGTTCTCCGTTTTGTTTAATCCCAATGAATTTGGGAGCCTGGAAAAACTTTTCCGGGGCGTATCGACGGGTTTTTCAGTGATTCTTCTTGGGATGGCCGGAGTATGGCTCAGGCGAAAATGGCCGTGGTTGTGACTATTTCCGAGGTTAGCAAAAGCGCATATTGCCAATTCAAACGAATTACCCTTGTCCGCTTGAAGCATCTCAACGCCGCTAACCGCATAACGCGGATAGGCATCCTCCTGGCTATGCATATTGGATGTGTGCATGCACAGGCTGTCGATGCCGCACCCACGCAGTGCCATGTGCAAGGCTTCAGGCAGGATGTGTTGTGCGGCAGCGTGAGGCGTCCGCTTGATCCAGCCGCCCCAACGGGAAAGCACATCGAGGTGCACTACATCGTTGTGCCGGCCAAAACGCGTGAGAAATATCCCGATGCGCTGTTCTTTTTTGCCGGGGGGCCGGGGCAAAGCGCCATCGGCGTTGCGCCTGAGGTTCAGGCAAGCTTCGCCCGGCTCAACAACCGGCGCGACCTGGTGTTTATCGACCAGCGCGGCGCCGGAAGCAGTGCGCCTCTTGAATGTAATAACGGCAACCCTCAGGCCAGGCTCAGCGAGATTCTGGATCCCCGGCAAGTCGCGGCGCAGTGCAAAACCGCACTGCAAAAACTGCCTTACGCGAGCCCAGCTGATTTGCGCTATTTCAATACCACGATAGCCATGCAGGATACTGAAGCCGTGCGGCAGGCGCTCGGCTATGAACGCATTGATGCGGTCGGTATTTCGTATGGAACACGCGCGGTGCTGGAATACCAGCGTCAGTTTCCCCAGCGCGTGCGTCGCGCCCTGCTGGATGGGGTAATGCCGCCAGATATGGTGACAATGTTGAGCGGGTCGGTTGATGCGCAGGCGGCGTTCGATACGCTGCTGCATGATTGCGCCGATAATTCGGCGTGCGAACGGCGCTACCCGAAACTTCACGCGCGCTGGGAATCCTTGTTGTCCGGCTTGCCGCGTACGGTCAGTGCAACGAATCCTGCCAACGGCAAAACTGAAAGTTTCACTCTGACACGCCAGGGTTTGACCGGCATGGTGCGCGCGGTGCTGTATGCGCCGACGCTGGCCTCAGCGCTGCCTTACGCAATATCCGAAGCGGCAGAACAGCATTTCACTCCGCTGGTGGGATTATCCAGCGCCATTTTCATTTCCGGCAACAAGGCGGCGGATCTGGCAATGGGCATGCACTACTCGGTGATGTGCGCCGAAGACTATCCGCGCATCGCAACAAGCAATGAAAAACCCGGCGCAGACTTCGGCAATGCGTTGGTCGACGCCTATCGGAGCGTATGCGCTTCCTGGTTCGGCACAGGGAAATCCGTATCCAACGAGCCGCCACCTGCGTTTTATTCCATCCCGCCCAGCCAATCAGCGGTGCTGGTTCTGAGCGGGGGAATCGACCCGGTCACGCCGCCGCGCCACGGCGAGCGGGTGGTCAAGGCGCTGGGTGCGAAGGCAAGGCATGTGGTGGTGTCCGGCGCGGGACATAATATTCTGCCAATAGGTTGCATGCGCGATGTCGTCACCCGGTTTTTTGACGCGGCCAGCGATGCCCAGGCGCTGGCGGTAGATACCTCGTGTGTCGGAAAAATACCCAAGCCGGGATTTTATTTTCCGCAGGAACAGACAGCAGGAGGAAGCCGGTGATTGAAGTGCATGGAGTATCGAAACGCTTCGTCCAGGGACGCGGCAAAAAGGCCAGGCAAGTACAAGCCGTCACTGAAGCGAATTTCAGCGCTGCCGATGGCGTGATTACCGGCTTGCTGGGGCCGAATGGCGCAGGCAAAACCACGCTGGTGCGCATGATCGCCGGCCTGATTCCGCCGGATCGCGGTCGCATCGAGGTGGGCGGCATGGACGTTGCGGCGCAACCCGTTGCGGCGCGAACGTGCATGGGCGTGCTGTCGGACGCACGCGGCCTCTATCCGCGCCTGACAGCAGAAGAAAATATCGTGTACTACGGAAAATTACACGGCATGAGCGCGCACGACGCGCGCGTGCGGGCCGGAGAACTTGCACGCCTGCTGGAAATGGAAGAACTGCTGGGTCGCCGCACCGAAGGCTTCAGCCAGGGCGAGCGCATGAAGACCGCTTTGGCGCGCATATTGCTGCACGATCCGTCCAACATCATACTCGACGAGCCGACCAATGGCCTGGATGTAGTTGCCACACGCGGTCTGCGCGGACTGTTGCGCAAACTGCGGACGGAGGGCAAATGCATACTGCTGTCCACGCATATCATGCAGGAGGTCGAGCGCCTCTGCGATACCGTGCTGGTTATGTCGCGGGGAAGTATCGTGGCGCGCGGAACCGTGCCGCAACTGCTGGCGCAAACCGCCAGCGCGGATTTTGAGGACGCTTTTGTCGATTTGGCGTTTCCGCCGAATCAAGAAGTAACTTCGACAGCACATGGAATAAAGCCATGAATGCCGCCATACAGGTTTTCAGGAAAGAAATCATCGATGCGTTGCGGGATCGGAAAACCCTGCTGATCATTGCCTTGTCGTCATTACTGTCGGTACCGGCGATGTTGCTGGTGTTCTCGAAAGTGATTTCTGATTACGAAACCCGCGACGAACAGCGCGTGATTCTGGTCAGCGGAATCGAGGCCGCGCCCCAGTTGCGCAACAGTTTGGAGCGTCAGACCTATACGCTACGGGAGGCGCCGGCGGATTATGCCCAGCAGTTGCGGGAGGGCCGGTTGAGCAATCCGGTACTGGCGATTCCCGCCGATTTTTCCACAAAACTTGCGCAAGGCGAAGCGCCTGTCGTCGAGATCGTATTCGACCACAACAACCGCGATGCCCGATTGGGTGTGGGAAAACTTCACAAACTGGTGGATGGGTATGTGAGTGAGCAAGCTTTTCTGTTGCAGGCGCTGCGCGGCGTTGCACCTGCTGGCCTGCAGACAGTGATTGTGGACGAGCGCGATCTGGCAAGTATCAAAACAGGCGGTGATTTTCAATTCACCGCCATGCTGCCTTTCCTGATTATCATCGCAGCATTAAGTGGTTCGATAGCCGCTGCGATCGACACCACTGCCGGAGAGCGCGAACGCGGCTCGCTTGAATCGCTGTTGATGAATCCTGTCGCGCGGGCCAGCTTGGTACTGGGTAAGTGGGGGGCAGTGGCCTGTACCGGCATGCTGCCTGTCATAGGTTCGGTGATCAGTTGCCTGGCCGCAAGATGGCTGATTCAGAACGAAACGCTACAGTCCCTGTTCCAGTTCGGCATCCTTGAAGGCATCCTGTTTCTGTTCCTGCTCGTGCCTTTCGCAGCAGAGTTGGCGGCTTTGCTGATGGCTCTGGCAGTTCGCTGCAAGACCTTGAAAGAGGCGCAGGCCAGCTGCTCCGTTGTTATTATTGCACTGAGCCTGATGCCGATTGCGACGGTGTTCAGCCCAACGGGTGACCCAAAATGGACTCTCTGGGTACCCGGCCTCGGTCAGCAAACGCTGATGAACCACGTCTTGAAAGGCGAATCCTTGACGACGGTGGATGTGTTGATCCCCGTTCTGGTAAGCCTGACCCTGACGGCTGTCTGCCTGATCTATGTGGCGCGTTACCTGAAAGAAGTTGCCGCGTGCGTCTTGCGCGCCGCGTTCGATGGCGGCGAGGCGGACGATGGCGTTGCGGTGTACGCGCCAGAAGCGCTCGGGGTCGAGCGCGGCTTCGAGTTCTTTCAGGGAGCGGCGGATCAACCACTCCTTGTCGGGCGTCACCACCAGGGTGTATTTGTCGGCGGCCTGGAAAAAATCCACGCTGTCCACCGGCACCATGACGATGCCGCCGTCCGCCGAGGCCTGTATTCTCTGTAGGTAGTTCGGTTTGCCGCGCAATTCTTCAGGTAGACGCGCCAGCAATTGCGCAAGGTCGGGAGTGACATCGGCACCCGCCGCCAGTAAGGCTTTCAGACGCTCGGCGGTTTTTGTCAGGCGTTCCATGTTGACCGGTTTCAGCAGGTAATCGACCGCCGCGTTGTCGAAAGCCTGGATCGCGTATTCGTCGTAGGCGGTGACAAACACCACATGCAGGGGCAGGCCCGGACTCAAGCGGCTCGCCACTTCCAGGCCGCTCAACAGCGGCATGCGGATGTCCAGGAAGGCGACATCGGGTTGCAGCGCTTCTATCATCTCCAGCGCCTCCTGTCCGTTCTCGGCCTCGCCGAGGATCTGCAACGCCGGCCAGCATTCGGCCAGGCGGCGGCGCAGGAAGGCGCGCAACGGCGCTTCATCGTCGGCGATCAAGGCGGTGGGTTGTTTCATGTGACCTGCGCTGCGGTCAGCGGAATGCGCAGGACAACCTTGACGCCCTGCGGCTGGTTGGGTTCAATCCGCAATTCCGCGTCCTGCCGGTACAGCGCCCGCAGCCGCTCACGGATGTTGCTCAGGCCGATGCCCGCTGCGGCTGAGGATGTCATGCCCAGTCCGGTATCGCTGATCTCGATGAGCAGCGTCGCCGCTTCCTGGCGCACCCTGACGGTCAATGCGCCGCCGTCGGCCTTGGGTTCCAGCCCGTGCTTGATGGCGTTTTCCACCAGCGGTTGCAGCAGCAGGGGCGGCAGGCGCTGCGCCAGCAGTTCCGCCGGCGCATCGATGCTGAAGCGCAGGCGTTGGCCCATGCGGATTACATGGATGTCGAGATAGGCGCGCAGCAGTTCCAGTTCCTCCGCCAGGCTGACATCTCCTGAGCGCGTGCGGTTGAGCGAGCCGCGCAGATAGCCGATGAAATCTTCCAGCATGCGCTCGGCCTTGAGCGGATCGTCGCGGATCAGGCTCAGCACATTCGCCAGCGTGTTGAACAAAAAATGCGGCTCGATCTGTGCTTGCAGCATGCGCAGGTTCGATTCGGTCAGCCGATTCTCGTAGGCGGCGTGTTCCAGCGCGGCTTCGGCAATGGCGCTGCGTGAGTGAAAATAATATGAGATCGCGGTGCCGAACACCAGCGCGGTGGACAGGCTGATCATCAAGACACTGGGGTGCTCGGAAATCAGCCATAGCGGATTGAGGCCGTCCAGCAGGCTGCCGATCACGATGCCGATGCCGGCGCCCAGGGGAACCGCGATCAGGGTTGACTTCAAATCCGGGCGCGTTACACCGCGCATGACACACAGCAGAATCGACAAAAGATGTATCGACATGCTGATGGAGAGGGAGAATTTCAGGTTGCTCAGGAAGCCGTATTTTTGATATGGCGTCAGCACGGTGAGGAAACCGGCGATGACCACCGCGAACACTGCTGTCAGGAGCAGTTCTTTGAAAAGCGTCTCCAGCGGCATGCGGAATGCGGTGATCTTGTTCAAACTTCTATCCTCAGCATGAATGGCCGACTGCCGCAGCGCGACTGCGTACCGTCGAAACTATAGCCGTTTTTTTGCGACTCTAGAACGCTACCTGTAGCGCCAGATAGGCCACGCGCTTTTCAGGCAGCAGGCGATAGGCCGAACCGGCGCGACCGCCATACACTCGGAGTCCGGCGTCGACGCGAGTGTTGTTGGCGTCAAAGCCCAGCGATGCGGTGACGACCCTGCCGCCGTCTTCGGGGGTGTAGAGCATGTCGATGGCGGGTTCAAAACTATCGCTTTCGCTGCGCTGCGACAGGCGTAATAATAAATTTTTCTTCAACAGATTGGGGCGTGCAAAGTCGCGCGTGCCGTAGGCCAGGCTGCCGAGCACTGCTGTTTCAGGGATGTGCGGATTGCCCAGCAGCGCCGCCTGGCGCTGTGCCAGACTGGCCGCGGCGCGCCATTCGGCGGCAGAATATGCGTTGCGGTCATACCAGGATTCGACGAGCAGCGACACGCCCGATTCGCCGGTCCAGGTCGCGCCGAGCAGGGTCTTGCGTCCTTGCCTGAGCGTCTGCGTGAGATATGGATCGGTGGCGGAGAGCGGCGGGCCGGGGCGGCTGGCGAGAGTGTTTGCGGATTTTTCGTATTGCGTTTGCTGCAACAGCGAGCCATGCCACTCCAGGCCATCCGCGACGACGCTGCTGAATGCGATCCCCGCTTCAAGGCGGTAGCGCTGGCTGAAGCGCAGCAGCGCATGTGCGTCGGTGTTGCCGTCGTGGCGGAAATATTTCAAGGCCAGCGATTCGTCGTTTTTAGCGATGCCTGTCCTGCCACGCCCAGGATTGGCCAACAGCAGCATCCACGCTTCATCTGCCGTAAATTTTTCCCAGGCCAGATAAGGCACGCCTTCCAGCGTGCTGGGGAAAATGCTGCGACGGTTCTCCTGCTGAATCACGTCGAGCGGGCGGAAGCCGAAGCCGACATCCCAACTGAGGATTTTCTTGCCCAGACTGAAACGCTGCCCGAACAGCGTAGTGTCGTAGTACAACTCGTTGACCAGCAATTCATTGTCCGGTTTGCCACCTTCCTGCGCGCTGGAGAGGGCGGTGGCGACCAGGTTGACGCCGCTCCAGGCTGAGCGCATTTCCAGTTCCGTGCGGGCGCGGTCATGCGCCAGGGAAGTGAGCGGAATTGCAGCAGCAAACGGACTATTGACATTGGCGTCATGGATTTCCGGAATCGCCCGTAGCTTGAACGCGGCCCCGTTTTCTTCAGCCATGGCCGGCAGCGCGGACAACAATAGCAAGTAGTAAATGCTCTTCATTGCTTGAGATCGCTGCGGGTCAGAAACATCGGGTTGTAATACTCGTCCGGAATCGTGCGGGCCTTGCGCGAGAGATAGCGGATCACGGTTTCGCGGTTGGTCTGGATCTGGTCGATCAGCCGCATGGCGCTGACCTGCGGACGGCCATCGACCTGCTCGACAGTGAATAACGCTTGTTTCGCCAGCTTGTCCGAGGCGACATACAGATCGGCCTTGACGGGATGCGCGCCAACTTTCGACAGATACAGTTCGACGCGCTGGTAGCTGACGCCTTTGCGTGTTGCCGTCAGATCCAGGCGCAGGCAGGGGATGTCGCCCACTTTGGTTTCGCCGACGATCCTGCCGTCGTAATCTTCACTCCATGACATCGTGGCGATGTCGCCGGCGGAAGCATCACCCAGCAATTTTTGCAGCGGCGTGATGCGGATCGGACGCTGGCTTTGCGGCATGATCTGCCAGAAGTCGTCGCCCAGCATCAGCACCTTCTGGCCTTTTTCGGCGGGCGACTGCATCAGCACCAGCGAACGCCGGCCTGGTTTCAGATACACGGTGTAGCTGCGCTCCTTGTCGAGCTTGCCGTTCTTGAACAACTGCACTTCGGTTTCCACCTGCATTTGCGCATCCGCCAGACGGTAGCCGTCGGCCTGCTTGAGCAGCGCCTGCACCTTGCTATCTGCGGCCTGAACGCTCAACGATTGAGCCAGGATGAGACCAAACAATAGTTTCTTAAACATGACCAAGCGCCTCTACGATAGGTTTGGCTGCGGCTTTACGACTGACCAGCCAGGCCGCTGCAATGGAAAGAGTGATGATGGCAATCAGGGTGACGAGATATAAATTGGCGGAAAGGTTCACCTGTAGCGGATAGCCCATCGAGCGTCCGGGCGGCGGCGGCATCTGGACATTCGAGAACAGTAGCAGCAGGGAGATTCCGGCGGCTGCCAGCATGCCGGAGAACACCCCGGCGATGCCCAGCACCAGCCCCTCCAGCGCGAAGATGCGGACGATCTGCGAGGGCAGGGTACCCAGTGCGCGCAAGGTGCCGATCTCACGGGTGCGTTCGACCACCGCCATCGCCAGCGTGTTGGTCACAGCAAACAACACCATCACCACGATCACCAGCCCCAGCAGCCCGAAGATGCGGTTGTACAGACCACGTACTGCGATGTAAAAGTAAGCCTGGTCGCGCCAGGTTTGCAGGGCATTGCCGGGGAACATGGCGGCCACCACGCCGCGCATTTCTTCCGTTTGCCCGATATCGCGCAGATACACCGACAGCGTGCTGACCTTATCGGTGAGCAGCAGATGTTGCGCAGTGGGCAGCGCGACATACACCAGCCGCTTGTCGATCTCCGGCACGCCGACGGTGACGATGCCGCTCACCTTCACATCGAGTGCGTTGAGCGTGCCGGAAGTGGTGGTGGAGAGCAGGGTCAGGCCGGTTCCCGGTGTCGCCTTCATTATCTTGGCGAGTTCCGATCCCAGGATGATTTCCGGTGTGGCGCCGGTGTCTGATTTGGAGCCGAGCAGGCTACCTGCAAGCACTTTCATGGTCGGCCCCTTGACGCTGAATTCGCCGTCCGGTTCGATGCCGATACCGACGAAAATCGACGACTTGTCGCCATTGCTGATCAGCCCGGAAAACTGCACGCGCGGCAGCGCCAGGCGCACGCGAGGGTCCAGTTCCAGCTTGTCGCGCAGCGCGGCGTAGTTCTCCAGGCCGTACTGCATGGGCGTGTCTTCGTCGCGGTCGAAGTAATCGTGTTGCGCCAGAATCAGGTGGCCGCTGTCGCGCGCCGCCATTTCCGCCAGAGACTCGTAGGTGTAGAGCGCAAAGCCGCCGCCGATCAGTATGCCGGCAGTGCCGACCGCCGCGATCAGAATAGTCACCAGCGAGCGGCGGCGATTGCGCAGCACGTTTTTGATTGCAAACCAGAGCCATTTCATTGCAGTACTCCGTCAGTTAAAACAATGGATCGGTCACAGCGCGAAGTGACGCGCGCGTCATGCGTGGCGATGACGAAAGTGGTGCCGTTGGAGCGCCCCAGTTCGTGCATCAGGTCGATGATCTGGGTGGCAGTGGCGCTGTCCAGGTTGGCGGTGGGTTCGTCGGCCACCACCAGCCGGGGTTTTTTGACCAGCGCCCTGGCAATCGCCACGCGCTGCCGCTGGCCGCCGGAAAGCTCGTCGGGGCGGCGCTGTGCCTGCTCGGACAGGCCGACTCTGGACAAGATTTCGTCCACCCGTTCGCGCCGCGCCGCGGCGCCGGCGCCAGCCAGGAACAGTGGATATTCGATGTTCTCGAACGCCGTCATCACCGGCACCAGATTGAAACCCTGGAACACGAAGCCGATTTTTTCGCGGCGGATCAGGGTCAAGTCTTTCTGCGAGAGCTTCCCCGTCGCCTGGTCGTCGATGCTGATGTGTCCGGCATCGGGCTGGTCGATCAGCCCGCACAGATTCAGCAGCGTGCTCTTGCCGCTGCCCGAAGGCCCGGTCAGCGCCGTGAATTCGCCCGCCTCGATGGACAGCGTCACCTCGCGCAAGGCCGCCACGCGGGCCTGTCCCATCAGGTAGGACTTGCTGACGTTTTCCAGGCGGATGAGCTGCGTCGTACTGTTCATGCGCCCAACTCCTTGAGCCTGGCGCGCGCCGCATCGACATCCTTGCCCTGTGGATCAAGCTCCAGCACCCGCTTGAGTTGCGCTACTTCGTCCGCTGTCCTGCCATCCTTCTTCGCTACGAAAGCCGCCTGGAAGTAAAAGCGCGCCTGGATTTCCGGTGGGGACTGCGCGAAGACCGGACTCTTCATGGTCTCGGTCAACAATGCTTTGCCGCCGTCGTAACGATGGAAGAACTGGTCGGGTACCTTGAAGAAGGTATTCAACGCCACCAGACGGGTCTCGATGCTGACCGGGACTTTGCGCGTTAAGACCTTGTCGTGTTCCGGCTTGAGACGCTTGAGTGCCTTGTCGATCAGGTCCAGCCCCTGTTCGCCGAACCTTAGCTTCTTCCAGGGTAACCAGGCGTCACGCGCCATGATCGTCTGAGTGCTGCCGTAATACGCCAGGTACAGCGGGTTGCCGGGTTCCTGCTCGCTCAACTGCTTGAACTGCGCCGCTGCGGCTTCGTTGTCGCTCTCGGAGCCGCGCAGGCCGCGCTCGAATGTCGCCTGGGCTTTGATGAAAGCCTCCTCGCTGCCTTGCGCCGCCGCGACCAGCGTGAAACTCAAAGCCAATGCAGCCGTAGCCGCACGAATATATTGCAGAGTTTTGTTCATTGCCGTTCTCCTGTTGGGTGATTGGTTACGGTGCAGGCGCAACTTACCTATCCAGAAACCGGCAGGAAACCGCCATGCGACAAAACGCACCCGGAGCGGATAAACCGCAACAGACGCCGACAAACCCGACCATTACCCCCCCCTTTGCAAAGGGGGGCAGGGGGGGATTTGCAAAAGGAGGTGGGGGGATTTGCAAACGAAGGGCGTGCAATTTAGGCGTTTTCAAATCCCCCTCATTCCCCCTTTTCTAAAGGGGGAGGCCAGGATTTGCAGCCGCCTTGGTTAGCCCACGGCTTTTACTTCCACAGGCTCACGCCATGAGCCTCGGCGCATGGACAATGGCCACTCCAACCAACGGAGTATCACATCATGTCCAGAAAAATATTTGCACTGCTGCCCCGCGACCCGGATGCGCTGGTGTTCCTGCTGACCACAACGCTGTGCACGTTGTTTATTGTGCTGGTTCCGAGTCCCATGTTCAGCCTGTAACATAGCGGCGATGGCTCATCCAGATTCCGATCTCAACTTCGAAGACTCCCGCATCGCCCTGGCGGCGCTGGCCCCCGACGCCGTGGTGCTGTGCGCTTCGCAGCGCCTGGCACGCAACCTGCGCCGCGATCACGACCAGATGCAGTTGGCGCGCGGCTTGACGCGCTGGCAGCCGTTACGCGCGCTGATCCCCGCGCAGTGGCTGGAAGCCTTGCTGCACGAGGCGCTGCTGGCGGGCGAGATCGCAGTGACGGATGCGCCGCGTCTGCTGCTCAGCGATTTGCAGGAGCGCATCCTGTGGGATCGCGCGATAGCGGCGACCTCCGATGAGAAGGCACAAGAAGAAACACTATTCGACCGCGAAGGGCTGGCCGCCGCCGCCGCCGAAGCCAACGCGCTGATGGCGGCATGGAACATCCGCATCCCTGATGTAGGAGTCCGCAGGGCGGAACCACCCGCAGAGGTGGCCGCCCTGCAAAGCGAGGAAACCCGCCAGTTCCTGCGCTGGCGCGAGGAGTTCCAGCGCATCTGCGGCGAGGCAGGCTGGCTCGAAGCCGCGCGCTATTTTGACTGGCAGATCAATAGCCTCAAAATAGGTGCAGGTCGTCTGCCCAGCCAGTTGGCCCTGGCCGGCTTCGACCGCTACAACCGCCAGGAGACGCGGCTGGTGCGGGTGTTGATGCAACGCGGCGTTGCGGTATATGAACTGGAGCAGGGCTTGTCGGCGACCGCGCAAGCGAGCGTGGTGGCCTTGCCCGACCGCAACGCCGAGTGCCGCGCGGCGGCGGCCTGGGCGCGGCAACAACTGGCGCTCAACCCGGCGGCGCGGCTCGGCATCGTGGTGCCGGAACTCGGCGCAGTGCGCGAGACGCTGGCGGCGATGCTCGACGACGCCCTCGACCCCGCCGCCGTCAACCCGGCATTGGCCGAAATGCCGCGCCGCTACAATTTTTCCCTGGGCCTGCCGTTGGCGCGCCAGCCCATCGTCGCAGTGGCCCTGCAACTGTTGGCGCTGGCTGCGCAACCAAGAAAAATTGCCCAGGAAGAATTCACCGCGCTGTTACGCCAGCCGTACTGGTCTGCGGATGTCAGCGAAGCCGACCAGCGCGCCCGCCTCGATGCGCGGATGCGGGAATTTCTTCCACCGGTTTTTTCGCTGGAACGTGCGCTACGCTTTATAAATAATGCGGCAGAGCGGGGACTCGGCATCATGCGGCTGCGCGCGCACCTGACAGATTTTCAGAACGTGCTGGCCGCGCAAGCGGCGCGCCAGTCGCCGTCAGCCTGGGCGTTGGCTTGCGAGCAGCTATTGGTAGCCGCCGGCTGGCCGGGCGAACGCACGCTTTCCAGCCACGAATATCAGGCCCGTCGCGCTTTCGCCGAAACTCTCGAACGCCTGGCCGAACTCGACGCGGTGCTGGGGCGCATCAGCCTCGCCGAGGCCTGCCGGCGTCTCGCCCAACTTTGCCGTGAGCGCATTTTCCAGCCGGCCACCGAGGGCGATCCGCCGGTGCAGGTGATGGGCCAGCTGGAAATCGCCGATACGCCGCTCGACGCGCTTTGGGCAATGAGCATCAATGATCACCTGTGGCCGCCGCCGCCCCGGCCCAATCCGCTGCTGCCGGCGGAGTTGCAGCGCCGCGCCCGCGCGCCCGGCGCTTCCGCCGGGATTCAGGGCGAGTTTGCCGCTGTCATACAGCGGCGCTTGCTGCGCAGCGCGCCGCAGGTGTACTTTTCCTGGGCGCGCAGCGAAGGTGGACGCGAGTTGCGCCCCAGCCCTTTGATCGCATCCACCGCTGCCGCAGCAAGTTCAGAATTTTCCCATGCCAGTTTGATCGAAACTCTGGCCGGCAGCGTCGTGCTGGAGCGCATCGCAGACGCGCAAGCGCCGCCCGTGGCGGCAGGCGAAGCCGCTACGCTGCGCGGCGGCACCGGCTTGCTGCGCGCCCAGGCGATCTGCCCGGCCTGGGCTTTCTACCGCTACCGCCTTGGCGCGAAGGCGCTCGAAACGCCGGTGGAGGGACTCGATGCGGCGGCACGCGGCACGCTGCTGCACGCCGTGCTGCAATACTTCTGGACGGGCTCAGGTTCACGTGGTTCGCGCGATTTACAAGCGATGACGAGTGCAACGCGATTGGAAGCGGTGGAACAAGCCGTCGATCTGGCTTTGCAGGAATTCAATGCGACCCTGGAGCAAGCCCTGACACCGCGTTTTCTGGCGCTGGAGCGGGAGCGGCAGATTCATTTGGTAGAAGCCTGGCTGGAGATCGAAGCGCAACGGGCGCAGCACTTCAGTGTCATCGCCTGCGAAGAAGTGCGCGATGTGGAGATCGAAGGCATCGCAATCCACCTGGTGGTGGATCGCATCGACACACTCGACGACGGACGCTGCGTGATTCTCGATTACAAGACCGGCAACAGCGTCAGCAATGCCAGTTGGGGCGAGGCGCGCATCAGCGAACCGCAACTGCCGATTTATGCCGCGCTGGCGCTGAGCAGCCAGCCTGTGGCGGCGGTGGCCTTTGCCAAGGTGCGGCTGGAAGAGTGCGGCTTCCTCGGCATCGCCGCCGAAGCCGGGCTGTTGCCCAAGGTTGCGGCGATCACCGACGCTGCCGCGCGCAAGATTTTTCCGCAACAGGCGGATTGGGATGCGCTGCTCGCCCACTGGCAATCCAGCATCGCAGCCATCGCCCGCGAGATCAAGGCGGGCGAAGCGGCGGTGCGCTTCGACAACGAAAAACATCTCGCCTACTGCGAAGTGCTGCCGCTGTTGCGTCTGGCCGAACGCAACGTACAAATTTCGCAATTTGAAAATGAATAATCAGCAAGCACTGCTCGAAGAAGACCGCATCAGCCGCGAACGCGCGCTGGAACTCGGCTCTTTCATTGTTGAAGCCCCCGCCGGGGCGGGCAAGACCGAGCTGCTGACGCAGCGCTATCTGCGCCTGCTGGCGGTGGTGGGCGAGCCGGAAGAGATCGTCGCCATCACCTTCACCAACAAGGCCGCCGCCGAGATGCGCAACCGCATCCTGACCAACCTGGAGCGGGCCGCGGCGGGTGATCCGCCGGCGGCGGCGCACCAGCGCATCACTTTCGATCTGGCGCGGGCCGCGCTGGCGGCGGGCGCGGCCAAGGGTGTGGATGGCTGGCAACTGATCGCGCAACCGGCACGGCTGCGCATTCTCACCATCGATGCACTGTGCGCCAGCCTGGCCCGGCAGATGCCTTTCCTCTCGCGCTTCGGCGCGCAGCCGAAAATCAGCGACGATCCGCTGCGTCATTATGAAGAAGCAGCGCGGCGCAGCATCGCCATGCTGGATGAAGAGGGCGTCATCGGAGAAATCGTTGCCGAGGCGCTGCATCACCTCGACAACGATGCCGTGCGTTTAGGAAAACTGCTGTCCGGCATGCTGGCGCGACGTGACCAGTGGCTGCGTCACACCTTCGAGCATGGACCCTGCGAAGAATCCGAACGCGGCCTGGGCCTGCTGGTGCAGCGCGATCTGGAGTGCGCCGCCGCCTGCCTGGGTGAACAACTGCAAAGCCGCTTGATGCCGGCGGCTCGCTATGCGGCAGCGAATTCTCCCGCTGACGCGCCGCTGTCGCTGCTCATCGACTGGCACGCGCCGCTTCCCGTCATGCCCGAGGCATTGCCGCACTGGCGCGCCCTGTGCGAACTGCTGCTGACCAAGGAAGGCGCGCCGCGCAAACAGTACACCAAAAATAACGGCCTGCCGCCCGGCAAAGAATCCGCACCGCACAAGCAGGCGCTGCTGGAATGCGTCGGCGAACTATCGGCGCAGCAAGCTGGCACCATCGCCCGCATCCGCAAGCTGCCCGACCCGCATTACAGCGCGGATGAATGGCGCAGCGTGGAAGCTCTGGCGGCATTGCTGAAACTGGCGGCGGTACAGTTGTGGGCGGTGTTCAACGAGCAGGGCGAGGCCGATTTCATCGAAGTGGCGCAGCGCGCCCTGCTGGCCCTGGGCGACGCGGATGCGCCGAGCGACCTGGCGCTCAAGCTGGATTACCGCATCCAGCATCTGCTGGTCGACGAGTTTCAGGACACCAGCCCGACCCAGGTACAGTTGTTGCAGCGGCTCACCGCCGGCTGGCAGGCGGAGGACGGGCGCACCCTGTTTGCGGTGGGCGACCCGATGCAGTCGATCTACCGTTTTCGCAAAGCCGATGTCGGCCTGTTCCTGCGCGCCGCCGATGGCGGCATCGGCAGCGTCAATCTGCAACGCCTGCGCCTGTGCCGCAACAACCGTTCCTGCGCGGCGCTGGTTGACTGGGTTAATCAGAGCTTCGCCAAAGTTTTTCCGGTGCAGGACAGTGTCACCAACGGCGCGATTCGTTATCGTCCCTTTGTTGCAACACGTCCGCCGCTGGATGCCGACGAAGGCGTGCGCGTTCATCCCATTTATGCCCCAGAGGGTAGCGTAATCGGGCGGGAGACAGCCGCAGAAGATGCAGAGGCGCGCGAGGCGCAGCGCATTTTGGAGATCATTTCAGAAGTGCGAAGTCATCATCCTGCCCGCCAGATCGCCGTGCTGGTGCGCGCCCGCAGCCATCTCGACGCGCTGGTGGCGCTGATCCGCCAGCAGCACCCCAGAGACAAGAACGGGCGCCAGCAGCCGGCGCTGCGCTTTGCCGCACTGGAGATCGAAGGACTCGCCGCGCGCCAGCCGGTGCAAGACCTGCTGGCGCTGACGCGCGCCCTGCTTCACCGCGCCGACCGGGTGCACTGGCTCGCCATCCTGCGCGCGCCGTGGTGCGGCCTGACCCTGGCTGACCTGCATGCGCTGGCGGCGGATGATCAGGCGGCTACGCTATGGCAACTCATCAACGATGCGGCGCGTGTGCAGAAACTTTCCGCCGACGGTCAGCAGCGCCTCGCCCATCTGCGCACGGTGCTGGAAGTTGCCTTTGCCCAGCAGGGCCGCGCCCGCCTGCGCCGCTGGGTCGAGGGCGTCTGGCTGCAACTGGGCGGCGCGGCCTGTCTGCAAGGGCCGGCGGAAATCGCCGACGCCCAGGCGTATCTCGACCTGCTCGATCAACTTGATAGCGCCGGGCGCTTCCGCCTCGACCGGCTGGAGCAGGACGTGGCGGCGCTCTACGCCGCGCCCGACGCGCAGGCTGACGGCACGTTGCAATTCATGACCATCCACAAGGCCAAGGGCCTCGAATTCGACACCGTCATCCTGCCCGGCCTGCAACGCAAGGGCCGCAGCGACGACCACGAACTGATGCTGTGGGAGGAGGTGGCGCTGGAGGGTCTGGACGAGCACCTGGTTGCCGCGCCCCTCAGAAAGCGCGTGCGTGGCAACTTCGGGGACGATGCACCCACGCCCTACGACTACCTGCGCCTGCTCGAACAGGAACGCTCCGCCCACGAAGATGCCCGCGTACTCTACGTCGCCGCGACGCGGGCGATTCGCAGCTTGCACCTGGTGGGCGTGGCGAAGATCAATACCGAGGGCGAAGCCGTCAAACCAACTGGCACTTTTCTCGACCTGTTGTGGGACAGCGTGGCCGGAGATTTCAACGCCGCCGCTTGCGGCATGCAGGCAGACACGCACGCAAGCGCAGCAGGCGTGGCAAGCGCAGGTGCGGCGCGTGACGCCAGCCGCTTCGTGCCAAAACTGCTGAGAGTGGTTGCGCCCGCCGTGGCGGAAGTTCTGCAACGCTCGCCGGCGCTGGCGCCCGTAGCTGGTTCTGGGGTGCAGGCGCAGACCAGCTACGCGGCAGAGTCGGCGGCGCAAGCCGGCGAAGAAACTGCCGATCCACTCGCCGCCAGCGTCGGCACCCTGGTGCATGCCTACCTGGAAATGATCGCCCGTGACGGCATCGAGACCTGGAGCAGCCAGCGCCTCGGCACTTTACAAGCGGCCATGACGCTGTGGCTTACCCAACGCGGCCACAGCAACGCCGAGGCCAAGCAGGGCGCGGCAAGCGCCGCCGCCGCGCTGCAAACCACCCTCGCCAGCGAAGCAGGCCGCTGGGTGCTGCAAGCGCGCCCCGGTGGTGCGGCGGAACTGGCCGTCGCCCAGCGCGACACAGAAGGCGGGCGCGAGCACCCCAAACCCAACGACGGGCGCCAACATATCTCCACCCACATCGTCGACCGCAGCTTCGTCGAAGACGGCCAGCGCTGGATCATCGACTACAAAACAACGCAGGTGGAAGACGCCGCCGCGCTGCCCGTCCACGCCGAACGCTACCGCCCCCAGCTCGAGCGCTATGCGCGCCTGTTCGCCGAGGAAGGGCTGCCGCTGCGCTTGGCGATTTTCTATGCGGCGCACGGGCAGTTGGTGGAATTGGCGGATTAGCTTTGACCATTTGCGGCAGTAACCTACTTCATGTTGGCCGCCAATAATTTTACAGCAAGAGTAAAGTAACACATGAATTTGGCACTTATCACTTGGAGTCTTTCGCCATGACACTTACCGTTATTCAAGTCGATCCGGAAATCCAGGGCGGAACGCCTGTGTTCGTGGGTACGCGTGTTCCAGTCAAGACATTATTCGACTACTTGGAAGCCGGGGACTCGCTCGCCACGTTCTGCGAAGATTTTCCATCAGTACCACAGAAACACTGTGTCGCCGCACTTGAGCAAGTCCGCGAAGCTTTAGCACCCGATGCGCATCCTGCTTGATGAGTCGCTTCCACATCTTCCTCTCGTCCCAGAGCTGCTTGCGTGCCTTGCAAAGCTGTCACCAAACTCAATGGTTCGGGCCGTCGGCAAATCCGGCAATCAAGAATAATCGTGCCTGGCCCATTTAACCCATGCGGCGGTCTTGTTTCAGGTTGCTGTTTTGAGCGTAGCGATTCCCCCCTTTTGCAAAGGGGGGCGAGGGGGGATTTGCAGGTGGTGCGGCGCAAGCGGCGGTCGTCAAGAAACTTGCATCCGGTGTGGCTGGCACACAGCGCCTGGCGACACGTTTCGGCGCCGCGCTGGTCTGCGTCCGCTACCGCGAGGACACATCAAAAAACCTGCGCTACACTACCGTCGAACTGGTGGTGGACGAACGCCCCGGCAAACCTTCTACCGCCCAGGTACGGATCGGCTACCAAGAAAGCTCTCTGCGGCGGCAGGTTAAAGAGGCTGGCGGGGTATGGGATGCACGGCAAAAACTCTGGAACCTGCCAAAAACCGCTATCCGGCGCTTAAACTTGAAGGATAGGGGCGTGCCGAAAAATGGCTAGATATGGAAATCAGGGGATGCCCAATAATGGATATTATTTTCCAGTACTATCTCTGAGGTTTCCCCCCGAATTTCATGTCCCATGACAAGCCTCCAGTGCCTGCTGATGGAGAAACGCCACCGCGTCTTTGGGTCGCAAGCGGCGCAGCCAAGACGATCCGGCATCAATGACTCGGCGAGCCAAGGTAAGCGCG
>JACQAO010000016.1 GCA_016194935.1 Betaproteobacteria bacterium | reverse complement strand
TGAACTCCACCATCGACAGACCTTCTTGAAACTGCACGTGATTGATCGACATTTCGCATCTCCTCAGCAAAGATGCTTCTATTATCAGTATCCTACTGGCTCACTACGTGAGCCTGCTGAGGTAGGGGGCTAATCAAGAACTATATTCAGGTTTCATGGTAAACCAAGACAGGAAAGAAGGACATTGCCCATTCTCGCCGCTCGCACATTTTCTGCCCCCGTACGTCCATATATTCCCATTCGCATCGGTATGCACATTACTTCCCCAAGCCTCAGTGGCCAACCTGTCTGTCTCCGTCTTCATGTAGTTAAACGCCTCACTACGAATTGCACCCATCAAGCCGTATTTGATGCCGCTGGCAAAGTCGCCACCAACTGCTTTCGCGCTGATACCGCTACCGAGTACTTTACCAAAAACACCCCCTGAATGGCCGGCTACTTCTGCACCAAATGCGCCAAAACCACCTGTCAGAGCGCCGGCCAGCGCGGCATTGGTGTTACCGCCACTACCGATCAGTCCAGCCGTTCCCCCGACCACGGCCCCCCCAGAAAAGGTCAGGTAGACCATACCGTCGGACGATATTCCTGCCAAGCCCCATGATGGAAATTCCGCCAGGAACTGCGGCGCAAATAAAGTGATTCCAATCGCTGCTGCAATCCCTGCATTTTTGTTATTGAAAACTCCCGGCAGTATCTTGATGCCGAATAGGCTGAGATACCCACTTGGATCTGTATAACCGAGCGGATTATTCAGGACATAACTATAACGGTTATAGCTTTGGAGGTCGTCGGGACTCTGAATTTTTGGATCCGCCGACATAAACCTTCCCACCACCGGATCATAAATCCGCCCATTCATATGAATCAGCCCCAGCTCGTCGATATGCTGGTGGTTGGTATAGCCCCGCTCGGTGCTCACGCCGGCGATGGTGGTGTTGGGATCAGCGACGCCGCTGGGGAAGCGGCGTTTGCCGAAAGGTTCATACGCCAGCCATTCGATCACCGCGCCGCGCTCGTCGCTCACAGCGGTGGTGCTGCCCAGGTGGTCGCGGTGGTAATACTGCACCTGGCTGGTCGTCGCATCGGCGCCGATCACCTGCTTGACCACCCCGACCACCATGCCGTACGCCGTCAGGTAGCTCCTCAGCTCGACGGTGTTGTCCGCCTTGATCTGCTTTTCAAACAGCAGCTCGCCGCTGTTGCCGGGGTTGAGAAAGATGGTCGCGCCCTGGCTGCTGGAGAGTTCCATCACCCGCTGGTGCTCCGGCCCGTACTGGTAGGCCGCGCTGCTGCCGGGACTGCCGAAGGCGAGCGGCATGTTGAAGCTGGTATATGCCTCGAGGCGGCCCTTGTCGGCCACCGGGTTGTTGTGGGCGTCGTACTGCGCTTCGCCGGCGAGGTTGCCGTTGGCGTCGTAGCGGTAGCTGCGGTAGCCGCCGGCATCCAGATCGACGCGCCGGACTGCATGGGGCCGCTGCCGGGATGCGGCGCTCGCGCCATAGCTGTAGGTTCCCAGGTCGGAACGGCGGGTGATGTTGCCGAGGGCGTCGTAGTCGTAGTTGAGAGTGACCGTGCCGGCGCCGGCGGAGTTCATCTGGACGACCCTCAGGCGGTTGAGGGCGTCGTACTGGAAGGTTTCCTGCAAATGCTGGTTTTCGTCGCTGCGGCTGGCGATGTTGCCGGCGGGGTCGTACTGGTAGGCGAGGTTCTGCACCGCGCTGCCCGCGCCGGCGCTAATCGCCTTGAGGCGACCGCTGGGGAAGTAGTCTTGCTGGGTCTGGATGCGGTTGCCGTAGGTCTGCAAGTGCAAGTGTCCATCGGCATCGAGACTGTCGGCCTGCCAGTAGAGGGGTGTCTACCCGGCCATTGCGTCGGCCTGGCTGATGAGTTGCCAGAGCGCGTCGTAGGCGTAGCACCATAGCTTCATGTCGGAGTCGATCATCCGGGTCTAACAGCTATCTTGACCTGTGCCGACTCAGCAGGTATGGTTGGAAAAGAGAGGTGAAATATGTTGTTGTTCTACACAAGTACAGCGGGATACAAGATGATGCAACTTCTTTCCGGTCGTCCAATTTCCGCTAACTTGCTCTTGCTTGTGGCATTAGCGACGCTGCTGCCGTACTCCACTGCGCTGGCCGGTTGGACAAATGGCCGTTCGCTATTCCAGAATGGCCCGCCCGGCCTGGGCATAGCGTGCCAGGATTGCCATAGCCTGTCGTCGATTGCGAACGCAGCAAACAATCCTTCGCTGATTGCCAACAAGATACAGTTCATTCAGCAAATGAACATATTCAGCGGTCGTTTTTCGAGCGCCGACCTGGCCGACATCGCCGCATACATCGCCAGTCCCAATGTCGATCCGACAGCAATCTCGACAACTCGCGCCTACAACATACCGGCGCCTACCAATGTCGACCAAGCTTTCATACGAATCTACAACCCGTCGAATACGGCTGGTGCAGTACGCGCCACCTTATACGACCAAAGCGGCAGTCTGCTCGGTACTGCCGGCAGCATCCTGGTCACCAGCCTGGCTGCCAACTCTGTCACCGTAGTCACCGCAACCGATATTGCCAATGCAGTCGGCGTATCCACCTGGAATGCGCGGGCGTGGATGAAGCTGGATGCCGAGTTTACCAATATCAAGGCGATGAATTTGATTCGCTCCAGCCTGCTGATCAGCATGAGTTGTCTGGCTAGCGACCAGGCCTTTTATATTCCCGACCCCGCTGCGAGCGGTGAGCAGGCGTTTATTCGCCTTTACAATCCTTCAGGCACGGCAGGAGCTGTGCGCGGCACGCTGTATAGCGAGAACGGAAATGTTTTGGGTAATGCCAACTCAATATTGGTCAGCAGCCTGGCCGCCAACGCGGTTAATGTTCTCAATGCCGCCGACATCGCTGCGGCAGTGGGGACAACCGGGTGGACTGGGCGTGCGTGGCTGAGTCTTTCCAGCGATTTCACTGGCCTGCGCGTGATGAACACGCTACGCGACCTGACCACCAACACGCTTGTCAATGTCAGTTGCGACGCCAGCTCGACCGGAACCTCGGCGGATATCCTCAACCTGCCTTCGCCAGAAGCAAAGACGACGTCTACAGTGCGTATCTACAATACCTCAGCCAGTCCGATGACCATTACAGGAACACTATTTGACACTAACGGAACCGCGCTTGGTACGGCTGGCGTCACCTTGGGTAACAACCTGCCAGCGCACTCGGTATTGGTGCTCAGCAACAGTGCGATTGCAAACTTGTTCGGCGTAAGCGCCTGGGGTGGGCGGGCCTGGCTACAGATTGCATCAAGCACCACCGGCCTGAAAGTACTGGCAATGACCAAACTCAACACCTTGATGGAGATGAGCTGCACCGCGACTGACTATGCCTTCAACATTCCGGATGCAAGCAACGCCCAGGATCACCCATTCATTCGTCTCTACAACACGGGCAGCGGCAGCGGGAGCGTTGCCGGCACCCTGTACGACCAGAGTGGCAACGTCCTGGGAACGGCGGGTGCAACGCTGATCACCAGCATGCCGGCTCATTCAGTGACCGAGTTCACGGCGGCTGGTCTGGCCACCGCCGTTGGCGTGTCTTCCTGGAGCGGACGGGCATGGCTCAAGCTCTCCACTCCGCTAACGGGTGTCAAGCTCCTCAACATTCTCGAGGACCAAGTCACGGGCAATTGGTCGAATATGAGTTGTGTGACGAACTGATGGCGTATTACCACTACTTGTGCCCGGTGCTGCCGAATCCGCCGGCGCCGCGCTGGCTTTCGGAAAACTCATCCACCACATTGAAGGCTACCTGCATCACCGGTACCACCACCAGTTGCGCCAGCCGCTCTAGCGGGTTCAGGGTAAAGATTTCCTTGCCGCGATTCCAGGTGGAGATGAAGATTTCGCCTTGATAGTCTGAGTCGATCAGGCCTACCAGGTTGCCGAGCACGATGCCGTGCTTGTGGCCCAGCCCGGAACGCGGCAGGATTATTGCCGCCAGACCAGGATCGGCGAGATGGATGGCGATGCCGGCGGGAATCAACTGCGTCTCGCCGGGATGCAGCTTGATCGGCGCCTCTATACAGGCGCGCAGATCGAGGCCGGCCGCGCCCGGCGTGGCGTAGTGCGGTGAATATTGTCCGCTAGCGTCGCGCAGGCGCGGATCGAGAATTTTGACGTCGATGCGCTGCATGGTTCAGTGTTTTCCTTGTTTCCCTATGAGTGCGGCTATGTGGGCAACGATACCGCGCGCGACTTCAAGTTTGTCCGCCGGCGGCAGCGCATGTTGGCCGTTGGCGTCGAACAGCACCACGGAATTGCGGTCGCCGCCGAGTCCATCCTGCACCAGGTTGCCCACCACCAGCGGCAACTTCTTGGACATGCGCTTGCCTTCAGCGTAGTCGGCAAGGTTCTGGCTTTCAGCGGCAAAGCCGACACAGAATGGCGCTTGCGGTCGCGCCGCAATTTCGGCGAGGATGTCCGGGTTCGCTACCAATTCTATCGTCATGGCAGCCGCGCCTTTCTTGATCTTGTGCGTGGCGGCTTGTGCCGGACGATAGTCGGCCACCGCCGCCACAGCTATGAAAATGTCGCTACCCTCGACGGCCTGCAACACTGCTCCACGCATCTCCGCCGCGTTCTGCACATCAATACGCTTGACTCCGCGCGGCGTAGCCAGGCTCACCGGGCCAGCCACCAGCGTCACCGCCGCACCCGCCTCGGCGCAGGCGCGCGCCAGGGCGAAGCCCATCTTGCCGGAGCTGAGATTGGTCAGGCCGCGCACCGGGTCAAGCGGCTCATAGGTCGGGCCGGCAGTCAGCAGCACGCGCTTCCCGGCGAGCCGCTTGGGTTGGAAGAAAGCCGCCAGGTCGTCGAACAATTCCGCCGCTTCCAGCATGCGGCCCAGGCCGGTTTCGCCGCAAGCCTGCTCGCCGCAGGCAGGCCCAAGCAGCGTCACCCCGTCGGCAATGAGTTGCGCGACATTGCGTTGTGTCGCCGGGTTCTGCCACATCTGCACGTTCATCGCCGGGGCGGCCAGCAATGGGCAATCCCCAGTTGCGCCATCGACACCGGCGCGCGGACGCGCCAGGCAAAGCGTCGTCAGCAGATCGTCGGCCCGCCCATGCACCAGCCTGGCGAGGAAATCGGCGCTGGCCGGGGCCACCAGGATAGCGTCGGCGCCGCGCGTCAAGTCGATGTGCGCCATCCCGCTGGGCATGCGTTGATCCCACAAATCGCTCCACACCGGCTGGCCGGTGAGCGCCTGAAAAGTGGCGGGGCCGACGAAACGCGCGGCGGCCTCGGTCAGCACCACATTCACCCGCACACCAGCTTTGACCAGCAGACGCGCCAACTCCGCCGCCTTATAGGCCGCCACGCCGCCGGTGACGCCAAGCACGATGCTTTTGCCGGTAAGAACCATTATGACGAGTAGAATATCCAGGGACAATAAAGCATTCTAACTCATGGCAATTACCGATTGGCCCAGCGACGAGCGTCCCCGCGAGCGGCTGTTGAAGCACGGCGCCGCCGCGCTTTCCGATGCCGAGCTGCTGGCAATTTTCCTGCGCGTCGGGATGAAAGGGAAAAGCGCTGTAGATCTGGGGCGCGATCTGCTCAGCCATTTTGGCTCGCTGACCCGGCTGTCTCATGCGGATGCCCGCGAGTTCATTGCAATCCCCGGCATGGGCAAGGCCAAGTACGCCCAGTTTCAGGCGGCGTTGGAAATGGCGCGCCGCGCCCTCAAGGAAGAGCTGACGACCCGCGACCTGTTTGCCGCGCCGACAGCGGTACGCGATTGGCTGCGCCTCAATTTGGCCCATCTGCCGCACGAAGCCTTCGTCGCGCTGTGGCTGGATGCGCAAAACCGGCTGATTGCCCACGACGAGCTGTTTCGCGGCACGCTCACCCAGACCAGCGTTTATCCACGTGAAGTGGTCAAGAGCGCACTGGCTCGCAACGCCGCCGCCGTCATCCTGGCGCACAACCATCCCTCTGGCGTAGCCGAACCCTCGCGCGCCGACGAAGCCCTGACCGCATCACTGAAGCAAGCCCTGGCGCTGGTTGACGTGAAAGTACTGGATCACTTCATCGTCGCCGGCAACGGCCCACCGCTGTCTTTTGCCGAACGTGGACTGCTCTGATCCCTTGCACACACAAACACTGGACTATCATCCACCTTCCTGCAATTGCTGGCTGCCTATAAACTATCTACATGCCCACCCTTTCAACCTTCTTTGGCATCATCATTCGCATGTGGCACGACGACCACCCGCCGCCGCATATTCATGTCGAATACCAGGGTTTTGAGGCCTTGGTTGATATTGCCAGCGGCAGGGTGAGCGCTGGCGACTTGCCGCGCAAGGTAGCTGCAATTGTGCAAGAGTGGTGTTTAGTGCACCAGCAGGAACTACAAGACAACTGGGGTCGTGCACGGCGGTTTGAGCCGCTCGAAAAAATTCAAGGAGCTGATCGTGATTAAAATCCTTAGCGCCCGCTATTGCGAAAACTTTTGTATCGCCCTCCAGTTCTCGGACGGGACAGAAGGGAAATTCGATGCAAGTGCCTACCTCAAGGAACGGCATGGCAGCTTGCTTGAAGCACTACATGACGAAGTCTTCTTCAAGCGTTTCTTTATTGATGCGGGCGCGCTGTGCTGGCCTAACGGTCTGGAGTTGTCCCCGCAACGTCTGCACGCCTTGTGTGTTTTAGAAGCTGCTTGATCTAATTTGGAAATTTTTCTAAACCTCGGGTATAATGCGCGGCTTTGCTGAAGTTTGAATCCTGGAGCGACTCATATGTCTCGCGTTTGCCAAGTAACGGGCAAGGCCCCGATGGTCGGAAACCATGTTTCCCACGCCAACAACAAAACCAAGCGGCGCTTTTTGCCGAATCTGCACAGCCGCCGCTTCTGGTTCGAAACCGAAAATCGCTGGGTGCGTCTGCGCGTATCCAACGCCGGCCTGCGCACCATCGACAAAAAAGGCATTGATGTCATTCTCGCCGAGCTGCGCAGCCGCGGCGAGGCATTCTGACTTCTGCCGCAACCTGAACGGAGAACATCATGGCCAAAGGCGCCCGCGAAAAAATCAAGCTTGAATCATCGGCCGGTTCCGGCCATTTCTACACCACCACCAAGAACAAGCGTACCAAACCCGAGAAAATGGAGATCATGAAATATGATCCGACGGTGCGTAAACATGTCATGTACAAGGAAGCCAAGCTAAAGTAACTTCAGCTTCGGCCCAATAAAAAACCCGCCTTGGCGGGTTTTTTATTTTCTGCATTTGATAATTTACACTGCGTAACGCCGCAGACGCATGGAGAATTCTTCAAGCTGGTGAATACCGCTTTCCTCCGCGCGCTTCACCCAGTCCTGCAACTGTTTGAGCAACTGTTCACGGCTCGCCGTGGAACGCTCCCATACGGCAGCCAGCTCGGCACGCATTGCAACCACTTTGGAGAGGCGGTCGCTGCGATCCAGCACCGAGGCCAATTTCTCCTGGTCGGTCGCGGCCAGGGCAGTGGCGTCCTTGTTCAACCAGCGTTTGATTGCCCTCCCCTGCCTGGCGTCGATCTTGAGTTGGGCGATTTCCTCGCTGGCAATGCGTTGCAGGGACTTCATGTACTTGGCCAGCACATCGTAACGATGGGTGATGACCGCCTGCAAGGTGTCGAAATCCACCGACGCACGCATTTCCTTGAGTCGCGGCAGCGGCGCGACGATCTTGACGCTGGCCTGGCCGAGTATTTCCAGGATGCGGATATAGAACCAGCCGATGTCGAACTCGTACCACTTGTTCGACAGCTTGGCCGAGGTGGCGTAAGCGTGGTGGTTATTGTGCAACTCCTCACCGCCAATCAATAGGCCCCAGGGGATGATATTGGTGCTGGCGTCGGCGCTGGCAAAATTGCGATACCCCCAGAAATGGCCGATGCCGTTGATCACGCCGGCAGCCCAGAAAGGCACCCAGAGCATCTGCGTACCCCAGATCAGCACGCCCGGCGCCGCACCGAACAAGGCGATATCGATGGCCAGCATCAGAACGATGCCCATCTTGTGGTAGGGCGTGTAGAGATTGCGTTCCAGCCAGTCGTCGGGCGTGCCCTGACCATAGCGCAGCATGGTTTCGGCGTTGCGCGATTCCTTGACATACAGGAACACGCCGCCCCACAGCACGCGGTTGAGCCCCTTGATTTGCGGGCTATGCGGATCGTCCACCGTCTCGCATTTGGCGTGGTGCTTGCGGTGTATCGCCGCCCATTCCTTGGTCACCATGCCGGTAGTCAGCCACAACCAGAAGCGGAAAAAATGGCTGGGCAAAGGACCTAATTCCAGGGCGCGATGCGATTGGTGGCGATGCAGGAAAATGGTGACGCTGGCGATGGTGATATGCGTCAGCGCCAGCAAAACCAGCACATGCTCCCACCAGTGCAGATCGAAAAAACCAGAAAACATATTAGGGGGCGCCTTTTGAAATGGTGAAGTAATGCCTGAATCGCAGAATTGTAGAATTGTAGAATTGTACGCCGAATCGCGTCGTCACATGGTTACAGAATCACCGGATTAATCGACGATCATCCTGACTTCACGCTGCGGACAGGGAATCACGATGCCCGCCTGCTGGAATGCCCGCCAGATCGCCAGGTTCAGGTCCGAGCGCAGTTGCTGTACGCCTTCCTGGGAATCGGCGATCCAGAATCCCAGTTCCAGGTTGATGCCGGAATCGGCAAAAGCCATCACAAAGGCGGCAGGCGGTGGGTCGGCAAGCACCCTGGGCTGCGCCCTGGCGGCGGCAACCATGATGTGCATGGCTTGATCAAGGTCGCTGCCGTAAGCCACCTGCATCGGCAGGGAGAGGCGCACGTTGGTGTCGGTATAGGATTCATTGCGCACCACCGAGCTCACCAGCATTTCATTGGGAATGATCGCCTCGATCCCGGAGAGGTTCCTGATCACTGTGTACCGCGTGGTAATTTTGCTGACCAGGCCGCGATCCGGGCCGACCGAAATCAGGTTGCCGATGCGGATGGAGCGATCCAGCAGCAGCGTGAAGCCAGCCACGTAGTTGCTGGCGATTCTCTGCAAGCCGAAGCCAATCCCCACACCGAGCGCACCGCTGAACACCGACAGCGTGGTGAGATCGATGCCCACCAGCGGCAGCCCGATCAGCACCGCCAGCAGCATCAACAGCACCCGCGACAAACGCGAAAACACCACACGCAGATTGGCGTCGAGCGTTTCGGCGGCGAGCAGACGCGCTTCCACCACACTGCTCAACCACAAGCTCAACAGCAGGGTCGTCAGCACCATGAAGGTCGCTTGCAGCAGCAGCCACATATTGAGTTTCTGCCTGCCGATGGAGAATCCGATGTCCTCCAGCATCTCGATCAAGCCCGGCAGCAGCCCGAGAATATGCAGCGCCACCACGCTCCATACCAGCATCGCAAAGATACGTTCGAACGGAGACAGCCAGGCGGAATGGCCGAAGGTGTACCGCAGCACATAGAACACCACCCGGATCATGGCCAGGGAGCCCAGCAGGGGGATCGCCAGCGACAGCAAATCGACGTGTATCGACTGTCGCAGCAGCGTCCGCGCCAGCAGCACCAGCAGCAGCCCCACCAGTGGGAAAGTAATGCGTTTCAAGCCGCCCTGGCCGAAGCGCCAGGGACCTTCGGCGCTGACGGGAGCACCGTGCGCGATCCGGCTGCGCACCATCCGCGCGGCCAGCCAGGCCAGGCCCAGACACAGCAGCAAGACCCCTGCCTGCCACAGTACATCAGGCCGCAGCAAATAGTGCCGCCAGTCGCCGAGCAAATCCGAAATATCGTTCAGCATAACGCACGCTCCAGAACAGCCGCATAGAAACCGTCCGTGCCATGCCGGTGCGGCAACAGCCGCATATCATTGCACGCATCGCTGCAATCGATGACGATGCCTTGTTGCGCCAGCACTTCGGCGGCGGAGAGCCGGTGAAAATCCGCATGTGCGGCGAGAAAGGCATCGACCACCGTCTCGTTCTCCTCGCCCAGGATGCTGCAAGTCGCATACACCAGGCGTCCGCCCGGCTTCACCAGGCGCGCCGCGCCGGTCAGGATGTCGCGTTGCTTGCGCGACAACTCTTCGACGCTCTGCGGCGTCTGCCGCCATTTTAAATCCGGATTTCGCCGCAGCGTACCCAGGCCGCTGCACGGTGCGTCAACCAGCACCCGGTCAATCTTGCCGGCCAGGCGCTTGACACGAATATCGTTCTCGCTCGCAATGCATATCGGATGCATATTGGACAGGCCGCTGCGCGCCACGCGCGGCTTGAGCTTGGCCAGGCGCTTGTCGGAAACATCGAAGGCATACAGCCGCCCGGTGGAGCGCATCAAGGCGCCCAGCAGCAGCGTCTTGCCGCCGGCGCCAGCGCAGAAATCCACCACCATCTCGCCGCGTTTCGGCGCCAGCAGATAACCGAGCAACTGACTGCCTTCGTCCTGCACCTCAATAGCCCCTTCGAGATACAGCGGATGCTTTTGCAAAGCCGGCTTGGCCTTCAGGCGAATGCCCAGCGGCGCATAGCGGCACGGCTCGGCGGCGATATTTTCGGCAGCGAGCCGCGTCAGCACTTCTTCGCGCGTGGCCTTGATGGAATTGACACGCAGATCCAGCGGCGCGCCCTGATTCAAGGCGCGCGCCAGCTCCAGCAATTCCGCCGATGACAAACGCATCAGCAGTTTTTCCACCAGCCAATCGGGCAGGTCGGCCTGATCGGCCAGGCTGAACTCCGGCTCCGGACGCGATTTGAACTCCAGCAGCCAATCTTTTTCGGCGGCGGAAACCACATCCGCCAACTGTTTCTGGCCGACCCCGCCGAAACGCAGCAGCGCAGCCAGCACCAGCCAGCGCGGACTTTTCGCCGGGGACACCAGCTTCTCCAGTTGCCGCTTGCGGCGCAGCACTGCATAACAGGTCTCGGCGACGAAACCACGTTCGCGTCCGCCCAGAACGCGGTGCTCGCGGAAATAAGCCGACAACACGGCGTCGGCCGGCTGGGTGAACTCCAGCAACCGGCCCAGTGCGTCGCTGGCGTGGCCGATCATGGCGGGAGTAATGCTCATGCGCGCTTCGGTACTCTTCATATTCTGTTCTATCTATTGGCTTCCGGCGGTGTCCGGCATGCCTGCAAATTCGATTTTATCGGCAAGCTGCACGAAGCTTTCACCCTCACGATCGGTATAACGTATCTTCAGCGGCAAGCCGTACAAATCCAGGCCCATCCAGATATCAATGGCCTCGACCCCGGCGGCGGTGCGCAAATGCAGTGTACGCATGGCGCCCTGCCGCAAGGTCAAGCGCTCTTCGCCCAGCACTTCGAATGCGTAACGCTCGAACTTCCGCCCCGTCGCCACCATGATCTCATTAAGCGCCTGCGGCGAGCGGGGAAATGCCGCGCTGAACTGGTAGAACATGCTGAGCATATCCTGCGCGCCAATGACCAGCGGCACGACCCGCTGGCTGCCGCCGCCAGGCGCCAGCGTCAGGCGCATCCCGCTCCAGTCGAAAACGGCGGCATCGCCGACGACACCATTTTTTTCCGTGTGAAACGCGCGCGGACGCAAGCCATCTGCGGCGACCTCGCCTTCGCTGATTTGCTTGACCTGCGCCGGGCGAAAGATTGCGGCAATTCCGGTGGTCTCGGTCACGTTGCTCAACGAATAGGTTTTTTCGTCATGGCGCCAGCGCTGCACCGACTGACCGACGACGAAACCCTGGTCGCCGCGACTGACGACAAAACGGATGCTGCCCCGGCGCGGCAACGCCAACTCCAGCGGCGGCGTGGGCGTGGTGGGCGGAGCGGGCTGGGCCGGGGTCGCCTCGACCGGCCCGGCCTGCGGCGCATCCGCCAACGCAGGCGATGCCTCGGGTACCGGTGGCGGCGCTGCGGCCACGCTCTGAGGCGCCGCGCTGTCCGGCACAACCAGTTGCGGCAATGGCGCGCTGTGCTGACGCGGTATGGTGCGGTGAGCGCGGGTCGCCGGTGGAGCGGGTGGTACGGCTGGGGCAACGGGCTTGCGTGCAATAGGCGCAAGCAGATACGCATCGAGCTGCGGCGGCTCAGGCTGTAGCAGCTCATCCAGTGCCGGAACCCGCCACCCCAGCCATTCCGGTACGCCGAGCAGCGACATGTGCAGCAGCATCGAGGCCAGCAGCGCCCAAATCAGGTGGCGTCGATCAAATTTGGCCATCGTGGCTCATTGCGCAAGGGGTGCAACCAGGCTTGCGTCCGATGGCGTCTCGCCATCAAGCAACACCCGCCCGTCCGCCGTCAACGTCAAGCGCCCGGCGAGAAACCAGCGCAGCGCCTGCGGGTAAATTCGATGCTCCTGCTCCAGCACGCGCGCCGCCAGGATTTCCGCCGTATCGTCACCCAGCACCGGCACGGCGGCCTGAATCACGATCGGCCCGCAATCCAGCGCGGGCGTGACGAAATGCACCGTGCAGCCGTGAATTTTAACGCCCGCAGCCAAAGCCTGGGCATGCGTGCGCAAGCCGGGAAACGCCGGCAACAATGACGGATGAATGTTGAGCAGACGGCCCTGATAGCGGCGCACGAAGGCATCGCCGAGGATACGCATGAAGCCGGCCAGCACCACCAGATCGGGCTGATAGCGGTCAATCGCCTCGGCCAGGGCGGCGTCGAAATCGGTGCGTGACGAATAATCGCAATGATCCACCACCGCCGTCGCCACGTTGCGCTCACGCGCGTAGGCGAGACCTTCAGCATCGGGCCGGTTGCTGATGACTGCACACGAAAACTCCGGCGGACCGGCATCCAGCAAAGCACGCAGATTGCTGCCACGACCGGAGATCAATATGACAATGGATTTCATGGGGCTGGCCGTGCACCGGCGTTAGCGCCGGACTGGCGCCAGAGCATGGGGATGGGTGCACATGCCGAATCATAGCGCAAACCCCGCCATCACCGCTAAGCGACTGATTCGACGCATCCCGCGCGACTGTTAAGATAGCGAAAAGCCAAGGAGTTGCGCATGGATTTCATCACCGACCACAGTCATGGCATTTTCGCCATCGACTCCGGCTATGGCCGACCACAGCTCGACGCCGTGCATCTGCTGGTCGAGGATGGCCATGCCGCGCTAATCGACACCGCAGCCAACAGCGGCGTGCCGCGCGTCATGGCGGCGCTTGCCGCACAAGGATTGAGGCCGGAACAGGTCGATTACGTCATCCTCACCCACGTCCATCTCGACCACGCCGGCGCCGCCGGTACCCTGATGGGACTGCTGCCCAACGCGCAACTGCTGGTGCATCCGCGCGGCGTGCGCCACATGGTCGACCCCGCCAAGCTGCTGGCCGGCGCCGTGTATGGCGCCGGCGCCACGCGCGAGATGTACGGCGAGATATTGCCGGTACCCAGCGCGCGCATCGTCGAGGCACAACACAAACTCACTATCAGTCTCAACCAGCGCGAGCTGCTGCTGCTCGACACCCCGGGCCACGCCCGCCACCACATCTGCATCCGCGACAGCCGCAGCGGCCACATCTTCAGCGGCGACACCTTCGGCTTGTCCTACCGCGAACTGGATCGTGATGGCCGCTGCTTCATTTTTCCCACCACTACGCCGGTGCAATTCGACCCAGCGGCGCTGCACCGCTCCATCGACATGCTGATGGAATACCAACCACAGGCAATCTACCTCACCCACTACAGCCGCGTCAGCGACATCCCGCGCCTGGCCGCCGACCTGCACCGCCTGATCGACGCGCATGCCGAGCTCGCCCTGCGGCTGCGCGATGCGGGCGAAACCCGTGAGGAGCAACTCCGACTGGGCGTAGCGCAGATCGCGCAGGAGGAAGCTGCACTGCAAGGCTGGGCGTTGCAAGGAGAGGCGCTGCTGCAACTGATGCAGATGGACATCCAACTCAACGCCCAGGGGCTGGGATCGTGGCTAGGTCATTTCGGATGTTAGCCCTTGGCAGGTCAACTTCCAGAAACAGGATTCGCTAGAAACTCATGCGATCCATTTCTGCAGGTTCAAGGTCAGTGAAATCATTGTGATGGCAACCGTTACGTAAACCACGACCCGATTGACCTGGTCGGAGTCAAGATCCAAGCCAGTCGCTTTGTGCAGTAGAAACGTAATGTAAGTCATCGCCGGGCGGCCCTCGCCGAGGGATTCCTTGATTTTCCAATGCCAGTCCGACACCGGGCAGTAACCCTCGCCCATCCAGCGCCCGAGAATGAACCAGCTGCCGAGTGTGAGCAAGGACAGGATCAGATGGGCGAAGCGCGCTTCCGGGATCAGCCAGCCGAGCAGCACGAAGCTGACAATGGCTATATGAACCGCATGGAACAACGGGTTGAGGACGAAGTAGAGCGGCTTCATCGACTATTCATCGTCCGCGCTAATCTGTTGGGCGATCTCCCCGGCGTGGGCGAATATCTTCTCAAATGCGTGTAGGTATTGGTCGAGCAGTTCCTTCCCTGCTTCTGGAAATGAAGGCAGTTTCATCATTGCAGCATTCGCTTTTTCGGTGACCGGTAACGACACCGACGTGTAGTCAGGCAGGTCGGCGCCTGGTGCAGGCCGCATTACCTCACGGAATGCACCCTCGGCGAAAAAGGGCTGCTGATGCAAGAGAGGGTAGCGCGGCAGGCCAACTTGGCAGCCTTCGGCTCTGAGCGCCCTGATCAACTGCGAGATACTTAGCCCGGAAGTTTCGATGTCAAGCCGAACCAGATACTCGAAATACACCCGCTGTACATGCGCCGGCCCCTGAAAGGTATGAATTCCAAGCTTTTCCAATCCAGCCGAAAGGTAAATCAGGTTGGCGTTCCGTTTACTGTTGTTCGCTTCCAACCGCGCCAACTGGTTGCGGGCGATCGCGGCTGAAACCGGGGCGATGCGGGTCTTGATGCCGAAACTTGTCGCGGCGAAGCGACGAGCAGGTGTCTCCAGTTCAATGATACGAGTGATGTCGCCAAAGCAGATCGCGCGTTCCCAAGTTTCGTAGTCCCGGCAGAGCAACATGCCGCCCTCACCTGCCGGGGCAAGCTTGCCACCCTGCAGGCTGAACACCGAGACATCACCCAGCGTTCCGCAGGCCCTGCCGCGCCAGAGAGCGCCCTGGGCGTGGGATGCATCTTCGATGATCTTCAGCCCATGCTTGCGTGCAAAGGAGAGGATTTCGGTCATCTTCGATGGCATGCCCCAAAGGTGCACGACCACAATAGCCTTGGTACGCGGACTGAGCTTTCGCTCAAGATCTGCCGGGTCGAGCCCCAAACGCTCAGGCTCTGACTCGCAAAAAACCGGCACCGCACCCAACCACACCAAAGGGAGCACAGAAGCCCAGAAAGTTGCCGAGGGAACCAGCACTTCGTCGCCCGGTTTCAGCTCGATGCCCCAAAAAGCGGCCATCAGAGCTGAAGTGCCGTTGCAGTGGGCAAGGGCAAACGGCATGCCAGTAAATTCACGGTAGTCGGCTTCAAGTTCACGGATCACCGGATGAGTGGAAATGTCCCCATCCCTCAGAACTCTAAGCACGGCCTTTTCGTCGTCCTCTGACAGGATCGGCCAACGGTTGGCGGCAGTCTGGTCAAGCATCACCGCCATAGGTCCACCGAGCACCGCCGGTTGATCTGTTTTGGAAAGCGTCATGTTTTACCCCTGTGACATGTCATTCAACCCGTATCAAGTCGTCAAACTGCCTGGCAACCTGCTGGCGATATTCTGCCAGCAAGCGTTCAGCGCGGGTCAAGTCGCCACCGGCCAGTTCTATGGCTATCGCCCACACGGCGAGCAAGTTGATATCGTCCCGACCCAGTCCCATACGCGGCACCCATTGGGCAATGTTGGTGCGCCTTCGAAGGTAATCCTCCAGCGTGCAGCAAAGCTCCTGCTCCAGACACCACTTGGCCGAGGGTACCGGTTCTGGCATTCCCGGAAAGGTCACGTATTCCATCTCGACTAAAGGCAACTGCCGGCTGGCAAGCCCAGAAGGAGCGACCGCTCCGGCTATTATTCCGAGTACCCGATCCGCCATCCGGGTGCAACCGGTGAGCTTGCCGCCGTAGCAGGAAACCCACGGCTTGTCCGGACTGAGGACGGCCTCCTGGCGTCGGGAAATCTCCAGCGGATAACAGTCCGCATTGAAGTTCTGATCCACTGCCAGAGGCCTGACGCCGCAGCGTATCGAGACAATATCCTGCCTGGTCAGCGGTACAAGAAAACGTCTGGAAAAATGTTCGAGCAGGTAGTCAACGTCCTCTCTGGTCACCGAAAAGCCGTCAGCCAAATTCTGCACCATAGTCTCGGTTGGTCCCCACATAGAAATCGGCCCCCAGGGAACCAGCATGACAATGTCGTCGTGTTCCCCTAATTCAAGAACCAGAGAAGTTTTATGTGCAGGGGAACGCTGGATCCCAAGGTAGACACCCTTGCTCAGGACATGCCGGAACGGTGACACGATGCCGAATTTTGTATTCACCTCGTCCGCCCAAGCGCCGGCGCAATTGACCACAATTTTGGCTGTGACCGAGTGCTCCATGCCGCCGAGGATGTCTTTAAGGTCAAGCCGCCACAGCCTTTCATTCGTGGAATATTCGCCGTTCGCCTCGCAGTAGTTCATAGCAACCTGATCAGCGCCTTGATGCGGGAATACCCAATGCTGGACAAAACGAGCGTCCGACGACCTGAGAAATGCTTCTTCGTAGGTCAGTGAACCTTTAGTTTCGGTTTCTTTCAGAAAAGACTGTTCGTCAAATGAATTTTCAGAACCAGGCATCCGCCGCGCGCCGAAACCTATCAGCCAATACAACCAAAGACCCAGATATACCAGCCACTTGCTTCGGCCTGAACGAACCGATGGCAAATAGCGCAACAGCACTGGTGATAGCCAGTCACTCATGTCATTGATCATCCGGTTACGGTCGCGCGAGAGGTGAAAAACCGTCCGCAGGTCGAGATTCTTGAGGTAGAGGATACCGCCCCAAATCATCATCCCCGAAGCTTGGCTCGTTCCTGATGCAATGTCGCCTTTGTCCAGCAGCAGAGTCCGGTATCCCTTCCGACATAGTGCATCGAAAAGACAAGAACCATTGATGCCGCCACCCAGGATAACAACATCGAAAGAGGCTACACCCTGAAGGTGGGAGAATCGTTTGTTGCGCGTCATTGCATTCGGCAATGTGAGATTTATCGAATTGGAATTCTTGTCCGGACTTCGGGCGTTGAAGGGTCTGTAGATTCACAAAGCAAGTGCAACAAGCTCTGCGAAAGAGGGAGCAGAATAATCGCAACGATCACCGGCGAGAGATTATTCTTGGTCCAGGGCAGGCTGCCGAACCAGTGGCCCGCCGGACCTGACACCGATCCAGTAGTTGTAGTTGTAGTTGTAGTTGTAGCCGATCACGACGGCGGCGGACAAATCAAAGAATCAGGGTGCTACTCCCTCAACTCTTTTTACTGCGCCCCGCAAGCCAGCGTTGAAATGATTTCTGGCTCTCGCCGGAAGGTTTCCCGAGAATCAGGCCTTCGACACTGATGTCCTCGTCGAGGTCCTCCCAATGAATGCCTATTCCTGCGCCAATCAAGCGCCAGCGAACCCACTCCTCTGGCGAGGCGTGAGCGAGGCGCGGATACCACCCGAGAGGAGCGGCCACGGTTCGACCGTCCTCCAATTCAACAGTCAGGGCGCTTTCAGACACTGTGACGTTCTGCACGTTCGGAATAGCAACTTCAGTCTGCGAAATAATCATCCCATGTCTCCACGATGATGCCGCGATTCTCCAAGACCAATGACGCTATCTTGACCAGTTCGGCACGTCCAAAGCCAACGCTATGCTGCAAGCGAACCGGCTCAAGCCAGTATTTTGCCAATGCCGCATCACGTTCGACGTGTATGTGAATCGGCTCGTCTCGATCACTGGCGTAAAAGAAAAATCGGTAAGGTCCAATCCGAATGACCGTGGGCATGGCGCAATCTTATGTCATGGTTATTCGGAAAGCAAATAGCGGGCATGGGGTCGTTATCTGCGATGCCGCACCCAGCCGACCAGCGCCGGCAACAGCGAGATCAGGACGATCACCACGATCACCAGCGAGAGGTTGTTCTTGATCCAGGGCAGGTTGCCGAACCAGTAGCCGGCCAGCGTCAGGGAGCTGATCCACAGCGCTCCGCCGAAAAAATCGAAGGCGAAAAAACGCGGGTAGCTCATGCGCCCCACCCCGGCCACGAAGGGCGCGAAGGTCCGCGCCAGCGGCAGGAAGCGGGCGATGATGACGGTCTTGCCGCCGTGCGCCTCGTAGAAAGCGTGGGTCTTGAGCAGCGCCGCCTTGTTGAAGAAGCGCGACTGTTCCCAGCGAAAGGCGCGCGGCCCGATGCTATGGCCGATCCAGTAATTGCTGTTGTCGCCGATCACGGCGGCGGCAAACAGCACCGCGTTAAGCGTGACGATGTCCATGCCGCCGCTGGCCGCTACCGCCCCCGCCACGAACAGCAGCGAATCGCCCGGCAGGAAGGGGAACACCACCAACCCTGTCTCGCAGAAAATAATTGCAAACAGAATGGCGTAAATCCATGTGCCGTACTGCTGGACGAGGATCACCAGATGCTGGTCGAGATGCAGGACAAGATCGAGAAACTGGCTGAGAAGTTCCATGCTTG
The DNA here is from genome assembly GCA_016194935.1 of Betaproteobacteria bacterium. GTDB lineage: Bacteria > Pseudomonadota > Gammaproteobacteria > Burkholderiales > Rhodocyclaceae > JACRAR01. Next base: position 35,947 of record JACQAO010000016.1, on the reverse strand, counting down.
AAAGGTAAAGGGCGAGCTGCAAAGTGGGGCATTCTACCGGAGGCCCCCGGCTATAATCCCGTCATGTCCGCAATCAAACCTTTGCCCGAACTTCTTATCAGCCAGATCGCCGCCGGTGAAGTGGTCGAGCGGCCTGCCTCGGTGCTCAAGGAATTGCTTGAGAACAGCCTCGATGCGGGTGCGCGCCAGATCGACGTGCAGCTCAGTGAAGGCGGCGTGCGCCTGATCCGCATCGCCGACGACGGCGGCGGGATCAACCGCGACGATCTGCCACTGGCGCTGGCGCGGCATGCCACCAGCAAGATTGCCAGCCTGGAAGACCTGGAACATGTCGCCAGCTTCGGCTTCCGTGGCGAGGCGCTGGCCTCCATTGCATCGGTGGCGCGCGTGACGCTGACCAGCCGCAGCAGCAGCGAAGCGCATGCCTGGCGTATAAGCAACACTCCCAATGACCAGACCCTGACGCCTGCGGCGCTGGCGGGCGGCACCAGCATCGAGGTCGCCGACCTGTATTACAACACTCCGGCGCGGCGCAAATTCCTCAAGACCGACGCCACCGAATACGCCCACTGCGACGAGGCGCTGCGGCGCATGGCGCTGGCGCGTCCGGATGTGGCTTTCAACCTGGCTCACAACGGCAGCGTCAAACATCGTCTGATTGCCGCCGACCTGCCGAGGCGCGCGCGCGAACTTCTCGGCGCTGAATTCTTCGCACAGGCGCGACAGGTTGAGGCCGCTGCCGGCGACCTGCGCCTGATGGGCTACGCCGCCCTGCCCGCCTACTCGCGCGCCGGACGCGACGAACAATACTTCTTCGTCAATGGCCGCTTTGTCCGCGACAAGCTGCTGGCGCACGCCGCGCGCCAGGCGTATGCCGACATCCTGCACGGCAGCCGTTATCCTGCTTATGTGCTGTTCCTGCAACTCGATCCTTACGGCGTCGATGTGAATGTGCATCCCGCCAAGATCGAGGTGCGCTTCCGCGATTCACGCGGCGTGCATCAGTTTGTGTTTCACGCCTTGCAGCGCGTGCTGGCTGCGCCGCTGGCGCAAGTGCAGTCGCCACATGAAGAGCCGCGCACAACTGCATACGCCGCGCAACACTGGCCCGCGCCGCGCCAAAACTCACTGGGCATGAACGAACCAGCGACTGCGGCCTACCTGGAATTTTCCCGCAGCGCCTTCAGTGGCCAGCCGTCTCTGCCGCAGGCCACTGAGGCCGCCGAAGCCACCGACGCACCGCTGGGATATGCCCTGGCGCAACTGCATGGCATCTTCATCCTGGCGCAGAATGCCGCCGGGCTGGTGCTGGTCGACATGCATGCCGCCCACGAACGCATCCTCTACGAACGATTGAAGAACGCCCTGGAAGAAACCTCCAAGGTCCAGCAGTTGTTGATCCCGGCATTGTTCACCGCCAGCAGCACGGAAATGGCCACCGCCGAGGAACATGCGGCCGTGCTGGTCAAACTCGGCTTCGAACTTGCTGCGGCGGGCCCGCAACAACTGACGGTGCGTGCCGTGCCGGCACTATTGGCGAACGCATCCGTCGTTGATCTGGTGCGCGCGCTGCTGGCCGATCTCAAGGAATTCCCGGCCAGCCAGGTGATCGAAGCGCGGCGCAATGAACTGCTATCCACCATGGCCTGCCACGGCGCGGTGCGCGCCCACCGCAGCCTGAGTGTGCCGGAGATGAACGCGCTGCTGCGCGAAATGGAAGCGACTGATCGCGCCGACCAATGCAATCACGGACGGCCCACCTGGTCGCAGCTTTCCTTGGCTGATCTGGACCGGCTGTTTTTGCGTGGCCGATAACATCCCTTTACCGTCGGCAGTTTTTCTCCTTGGTCCTACAGCCAGCGGCAAGACCGACCTGGCCTTCGCTCTCGCCGAGCGATTCTCTGTTGACCTGGTTAGCGTCGACTCGGCGCAAGTGTTCCGTGACATGAACATCGGCACCGCCAAGCCCGACGCCGCTACGCTGGCGCGTTTTCCGCACCGCCTGATCGATCTCATCAGTCCCGAGGAACGCTACTCGGCGGCACGCTTTCGCGCCGATGCGCTGCGCGAGATGGCCGGGATCACGGCGCGTGGCCGGGTGCCTTTGCTGGTGGGCGGCACCATGCTGTATTTCAAGGCGCTGCGCGAAGGCCTGGCTGATCTGCCGCAGGCCGATGCAACGCTGCGCGCGGAAATTGACGCCGCAGCAGCGGCCTGCGGCTGGCCGGTGCTGCACGCGGAACTGGCGCTGCTCGACCCAGCCACCGCAGCACGCCTGAAACCGACCGATGCCCAACGCATCCAGCGTGCACTGGAAGTAGTGAAACTGACGGGCCGGCCGCTCGACAGCTTGTTCGCAGAATCTGCCATTCTCAACACGTCGCCACCTCTCCCCTATCGCGTGCTGGCGCTGGCCCTCGTGCCACAGGATCGCGCCATGCTGCACCAGCGCATCGCCACACGCTTCAAAGCCATGCTGGCGGAGGGACTCGTTGAAGAAGTGGAAAACTTGCGGCGCAAATATCAACTCGACGCCGGGCTGCCTTCGATGCGTTGCGTCGGCTACCGCCAGGCGTGGGAAATGCTGGAGGGGCGGCTGCCGCGCGGCGATCTGCAGGATCGCGGCATCTTCGCCACGCGCCAGTTTGCCAAGCGCCAGTTGACCTGGTTGCGCAGCATGGACGGGCTGGAGTTGATCGACCCATTCGAAAATCACGCAGAGCGCCGCGTCCTGGAATTGGTTAAAACTTTCCTCGCCACAGAGCATGCGCCTTAGTGGCTGCGGCTGTAGCTGCGACTGCGGCTTGCCACGCCTTATTTTATTGGCATGATATAGTCGTCAGAACCAAGGGAGCGGGGAAACACGCATGAGCAGCCAATTCCAATTGATGCGGGAGCGCCGTTTCCTGCCGTTTTTCTTCACCCAGTTTTTCGGCGCATTCAATGACAATGTTTTCAAGACTGCGCTGATCACTCTGGTCACCTTCCGCGCCGGACAACTCACCAACCTCGACAGCAAGACCCTGGCGACGCTGCTGCCGGGGCTGTTCATTCTGCCGTTCTTCCTGTTCTCGGCGACCAGCGGTCAGATCGCTGACAAGTTCGAGAAGTCGCGCGTTGCACGCGCGGTGAAAATTTTCGAGATCGGCATCATGCTGCTCGCGGCCTGGGGTTTCCTGGCCAGCCTGCTGTGGCCGCTGGTGACGGCACTGTTCCTGATGGGTATGCACTCGACCCTGTTCGGGCCGGTGAAGTATGCCTATCTGCCGCAGCAACTGAAGAAAGAAGAATTGATCGGCGGCAACGGCATGGTCGAGATGGGAACCTTCGTCGCCATCCTGCTCGGCGAAATTCTCGGCGCCTGGCTGGCGACCACTGCGCACGGCAGCGTCCTGACCTCGCTGACGGTGGTTGGCATCGCCATCCTCGGCTACTGGACCAGCCGGAAGATTCCGCTATCTCCGGCGGCGGATGCGGATTTGAAAATCAACTGGAACCCCATCACCGAGACCTGGCGAAATATTGCCTTCATCCGCGGCAACCGCACCGTCTGGCTGTCCATCCTCGGCATCTCATGGTTCTGGTTTTACGGCGCCACGTTCCTGGCGCAGTTTCCCAATTTTGCCAAGGAAGTGCTGGGCGGCGACGAGAGTGTGTTCATCCTGTTGCTCGCCGTTTTTTCCTTCGGCATCGGCGCCGGCTCGCTACTTTGCGAGAGGCTTTCCGGCCACAAGGTGGAGATCGGCCTGGTGCCTTTCGGCGCGATAGGTTTGACGCTGTTCGGCATCGACCTGTACTTTTCCAGCAGCGCGGTGGTCGCTGCGACGACGCCAATAGATTTCAGGGACTTTGTCGGTGTCGCGGAACACTGGCGCGTACTCGCCGATATCGCGCTGATCGGCCTGTTCGGCGGCTTCTACATCGTGCCGATGTATGCGCTGATCCAGACGCGCAGCGAAAAAAGCCACCAGTCGCGGGTGATCGCCGCCAACAATATTCTCAACGCCTTGTTCATGGTCATCTCCGCCCTGGTGTCGATGCTGCTGTTCTCGTTCGGTTTGACCATTCCGCAACTGTTCCTGGCGACCGCGCTGTTCAACGCCGTGGTGGCGATCTACATTTACTCGCTGGTGCCAGAGTTCCTGATGCGCTTCATCGTCTGGCTGCTCATCCACGGCGTCTATCGCCTGAAAAAAGAAGGTCTCGAACATATTCCTGAAGAAGGGGCGGCGCTGATCGCCTGCAACCATGTCAGTTTCGTCGATGCGCTGGTGATCGCAGCGGCATGCCCCCGACCGATCCGCTTCATCATGGATCACCGGATTTTCAAGATTCCCATTCTCAACTTCGTGTTCCGCGAGGGACGCGCAATTCCCATCGCGCCCGCCAAGGAAGACCCGAAAATGCTGGAAAGCGCCTACGCAGAAGTCGCCAGGGCGCTGGCTGCCGGCGATCTGGTGGGAATATTTCCGGAGGGCGGCATTACCCTGACGGGCGAAATCATGCCCTTCAAGAGCGGCGTCTCGCGCATTCTTGAACATACGCCGGTACCCGTGCTGCCGATGGCCTTGCGCGGTCTGTGGCACAGCTTTTTTTCGCGCAAGGATGGCCCGGCCATGACGCGCTTCGAACGCTTCAAGCCGTTGCGCAGCATCGGTCTGCGCGTAGGCGCGCCCATGCCGCCCGCAACAGTGACGCCGGAAACCTTGAAGTCAACCATCGCGGCCCTGCGCGGCGAAGATAAATAAACAATATTCCAATGGGATTACCTGACCTCAAGGAGGCCGCCATGCCATCCGGTTCGCTCCATTCACAGCAGGCGCGTCATCTGCTGCCGACACTGGTCGTGCTGGTCACTGCATTGGCTATGCTGCTGCATGGCCCCATCCTTCAACTACCGGACTATCACCGCTTCGCCGATCAGCGTGTCTGGCTGGGCATCCCCAACGCGGCGGATGTATTGTCGAATCTCGGCTTCGCAATAGTCGGAGTGTACGGCATGTGTCTGGTCTGGCGCGAACGCGGCAACACCGCCCTGGCCCAGGGTCGCTCCGGCTACACCTTGTTTTTTGCTGCGTTGCTGCTGACGGCCTTCGGTTCCAGTTGGTATCACCTTGCCCCGGACAACGCCCGCCTGGTGTGGGATCGTTTGCCGATCGCGCTGGCCTGTGCCGGCCTGCTGGCCGCCGTGTGGCGCGAGACACAGAATATCCATCGCGGCATCACCGTTGCGCTCGCCGGTTTTGCCATACTCAGCGTAGCCTGGTGGCGTTACACCGATTTGCATGGCATGGGCGATTTGCGGCCCTATCTGCTCTTGCAACTCATGCCGCTGCTGCTGATCCCCCTGTGGCAATGGCAGCATCGCTCGCCGACGCTTGAGCGGCAGGCATTTGCTGTTGCCATCGGCCTCTACGTATTGGCGAAAGTGAGCGAACTTACTGATCAGGCAATCTTCGAAACGCTGACAATCTTGAGCGGACATACGCTCAAGCACTTGCTCGCCATCCTGGCGTCGGCAGTGGTGGCGTGGTCGCTGGCGCGGCGACTGGGGTTCGCGGCGCGCAACAATAGAATGACGGTGATCTGCACCTGACCGTCTCGTACCTTTCCATACGACCGATCATGCAAGGTGGCTCGTACTGACAAGCCCAAGCTACGGAGCTTGTACCTTGCGTCGAGTCAATATTCTTTTCCAGAAAGCCAGTTCGAACAGGCCGCCCAGGCCAAAGAAAATTGCCGCGCCGGTCTCTGAACCCAAGATGTACATGACCACTGCGACTGCCAGGCATCCAAGCGTAATCAAGTGTCGCATAGCTGGTTCCTTGTCTAATTGAATCAAATCACCGTGGTCTGCGCCTGACCGTCGCTGCGCGTTTCGATACGACCGATGGCGAAAACGGTCTCACCCGCGGCCTGAAGCAACTGGAGCGCATGCAGCTCGTGTTCGGCGGCGACGATGACCACCATGCCGATGCCGCAGTTGAAAACGCGGTGCATTTCGCTGTCGGCCACTTGGCCTTCTTTTTGCAGCCACTGGAACAGCGGCGGCATTACCCATGCGTTGCGATCCAGCGTGGCGGTGAGGTGCTCCGGCAAAATACGCGGCACGTTCTCGGTCAGGCCGCCGCCGGTGATGTGCGCCATGCCCTTCACCGGCAGCGCCTGCAGCAGCGCCAGCAGCGGCTTGACGTAAATCCGCGTCGGCGCCATCACCACCTCCAGCAGGGAGCGGCCATGAAAGTCGGCCGTCATATCGGGGCGGGTGCGCTCAAGTATCCTGCGGATCAGCGAATAGCCGTTGGAATGCGCGCCGCTGGAGGCCAGCCCGAGCACAATGTCGCCCGGCGCGATGTGGCTGCCGTCGATGATTTTGGATTTTTCCACGACGCCCACGGCAAAGCCGGCCAGGTCGTATTCGCCCGCCGGATACATGCCCGGCATCTCTGCCGTCTCGCCGCCGATCAGCGCGCAGCCGGCCAGTTCGCAGCCGTGAGCGATGCCCTGGATGACCGTGGCGGCGGTATCGACATCGAGTTTGCCGCAGGCAAAGTAGTCGAGAAAAAACAGCGGCTCCGCGCCTTGCACCAGAATGTCATTGACGCTCATGGCCACCAGATCCTGGCCTACGCCGTCGTGGCGATCAAGCTGGAACGCCAGCTTCAGCTTGGTGCCGACGCCGTCGGTGCCGGAGACCAGCACCGGCTCGTGGTATTTTTTTGAAATCTCGAACAAGGCGCCGAAACCGCCGATGCCGGCCAGCACTTCCGGGCGCAGGGTGCGCTTGGCGTAAGGCTTGATGCGCTCGACCAGTGCATCGCCCGCGTCAATATCGACACCGGCATCACGGTAAGTCAAGGGAGAGGAAGATGAAGTCATTTGAGTTCTTGCGTGCCGGCGGCTAAAGTGTCGGATGCGCCGCTCTACCGGGCGCACAAAATCAACGGATACGACTGCCAGGAATTCTAACGGAAATGACTCCCGAACGCGCCGACCGTCTGCAAACCCTGCTGTGGAGCGGGCTGGGTTTCGCCCTGTTGTGGCTGCTGACGCTGCTGAGTCCGATCCTGACGCCTTTCCTGCTGGCCGGCATCCTCGCCTACATCGGCGCGCCGCTGGTGGAGTGGCTGGCAAAGCACCGCACCCCGCGCCTCATCGGCGTATTGCTGACGATGCTGCTGCTCGCCGCCATCCTGGCGTTGCTGTTGCTGATCCTGCTGCCGCTGCTGACCAAGGAAGTGCAGCAACTGATGCTGCGCCTGCCCGATGGCGTCAGCCTGCTCAACGAACAATTGATGCCCTGGCTCAAGGAGCGCTTCGACATTCAGTTCAAGCTCGACCCGGCATCCTTCTCGAAACTCCTCACCGACAACCAGGACAGCGCCCAACTGATCGCGCAGAAACTGTTCCAGTCGCTCAAGATCGGCGGCATCGCCCTCTTCGGCATCGCCGCCAACCTGCTCCTGACGCCAGTGGTGATGTTCTACCTGCTGCTCGACTGGCATCTGCTGCTGGAACGCCTGAGCGCCGCCATCCCGCGTCCGTGGCACGCCAAGACCTTGCAGATATTCACCAGCATCGACGCGGTGCTGGCGGAATTTCTGCGCGGGCAAATTTCCGTGATGCTGGTGTTGGCCGCCTATTACTCCGTCGGCCTGTGGCTGGCCGGCATCCACTCCGCCTTGCCGGTGGGCATGCTGACCGGTCTGCTGGTGTTCGTCCCTTATCTTGGCTATGCCAGCGGCTTGACGCTGGCGCTGCTGGTGGCGCTGCTGCAATTCGACGGGATGGGAACCATCATCGGCGTTCTGGCGGTATACGGCATCGGCCAGGCCATCGAAAGCTTCGTGCTGACGCCCTGGCTGGTCGGCCAGCGCATCGGCTTGCATCCCCTGGCGGTGATCTTCGCCCTGCTCGCCTTCGGTCAGTTGTTCGGATTTTTCGGCATCCTGCTGGCGCTACCGGCTTCGGCGGCGCTGCTGGTGGGCTTGCGCGAAGTGCGCGCACTCTACCTGGCCAGCCGCTTCTATCGGGGCGATGACATTCAGTGAATAATAAAGTGAGTCATCCGCAACGCCTGCTCGATATTCGCCCGCAACAGATCCCCAGCCTCGACAACTATGTGGTCGGCGGCAACGCCGAATTGCTCACGCGCCTGGCTGCGCTGGCCGACGCCAACGTCATGGATCAAATCTACCTGTGGGGCCCGCCGGGCTGCGGTCGCAGTCATCTGCTGCGCGGCGTATTGGCTGCGGCACGCGACCGGCAACGACCGGTCAGCTTCAGCGAAGGCGCGCTGCTGGGCGATGAACCCGTGCCGGTGTCCGGCACTCTGGCGATCATCGATGATGTCGATGCCTTGAGCGACGCCGCCCAGATCGCGCTGTTCCGCATCTTCAACGCCGCGCGTCCATCCGGTCTGGCGTTATTGTTATCCGGCAGCGCACCGCCGCTGCGCCTGGCCGCGCTGCGCGAAGACCTGCGCACCCGCATCGGCAGCACGCTGATCTACGAAGTGCAGCCGCTCAGCGAGGCTTCGATAGCCGCAGCGCTCAGGCAGCATGGCGTGAGTCGCGGCATGCGTATCGACGACGCCTTGATCGACTACCTGCTGCGACATGGCCGGCGTGATCTACCCTCGCTGCTGGCGGTGCTGGACGCCCTTGATCACGCCTCGCTGCAACAGCAACGCCCGCTGACCCTGCCGCTGCTGCGTGAAATTTTACAATCGGAAGTGAGAAACTGAAAATGGACTTGGTGCTTTTTGATCTGGACAATACCCTGTTGTCGGGCGACAGTGATTTCGAGTGGGCGCAATTCCTCATCGACAAAGGCGTGCTCGACCGTAAAGTGCAGGAAGCGATCAATCACGAATTCTATAAACAGTACCAGGCCGGCACCCTGGACATCCATGACTTCCTGGACTTTCAATTGACGCCCCTGGCGCGTCACACGCGCGCCGAGCTGGACCTCTGGCATGCCGAATTCATGTCCGCGCGGATCCGCCCGATGATCACCGCCGCAGCGCTGGCGCTGGTGCAAAAATACCGCGACAGCGGCGCCCTGATGGCCATTGTCACCGCCACCAACAGTTTCGTCACCGGCCCCATCGCTCGGGAATTCGGTATCCCCCACCTGATCGCCACCATCCCGCAACAGGATTGCCACAGCGGTCGCTACACCGGCAAGCCGCACGGCCTGCCGTCATTCCGCGAAGGCAAGGTGGTCCGCGTCGAAGCCTGGCTGGAATCCCTGGGGTGGTGGTGGGGCAGCTTCACGCGCAGCTATTTCTACAGCGATTCACACAACGACCTGCCGCTGCTAAGCCTGGTCAGCGACCCCGTCGCGGTCGACCCGGACGACATCCTGCGCGCGCATGCCGGCGAAAAGGGATGGCCGGTCATCAGTCTACGCTGAACCCTGATGAGCGATATTCAGTGTGGCGGGAAACCAGCATCACATAGCCGGATCCGGCACGAAAGGCGTAGTTCAACCGGTCGTAAAGAAATCAGGGTATCCACATTTACTAATTTACTTTTTCCAAGCCTGTCTCGAAAACCTGCATTTGCAATGATTCCCGGACTTATTCGTTGACATGGAAATCTTGTTACAGATATGCTGAATTCAGCTATCAGTCACGAGGAGATGTCGTGATGTTTCCCGGTTCGAAATGGGTTATTCCAGCCCCAGGCATCCGGCACACGTCCGATGAGAGGTACTCAGTTGGCGCTTCTGCTTATTCGTCCGCAATTTAGCAACTGAATCCAAAAAATTGTCTGTCAGTTTTTCCTTAACCTTGAGGGGAGTGTTCTCATGACCAAACAGTTCTGGAAACTTTGGATAGTTGGAGTAGCCGCCCTGGCGACCGTAGTCGCAAAGCCTGCATTGTCACAGGAAGTGGTCAACTACGGCGTACAGCCAGCTACCATGCCCATCTACATTGCGCGTTCGCTGGGTCTCCTTGACGTGATTGAGAAGAAACACAACATCAAGATCGTGTTCCGCAGCTTCAGCTACGGCGCGCCTGAAAACCAGGCCATGGCTTCGGGTGATCTGCAAATAGCCTCCGCCGGGATGGGTCCGGCCATTGTCGCCGCTGCCAGACTGCCAGCCAAGCTGCTGGCGATTACGATCCTGGAACAGACAGCGATCCTGGTACCCAAGGATTCACCAATCAAGACTGTGGCAGACCTCAAGGGCAAGGACATTGCATATCCGGGTGAAGGCTCCCAGCAATACCCTCTGTTGTTAAAGGCACTGGCCGACGCCGGCCTGAAGGTATCGGACATCAAGCTGTTCAAGACCAAGGGCTCCGACGTGCCCACGCTGCTGAAGCAAAAATCGGTGGCTGCCGGAATCACCTGGGATCCCCATGTATCCGGCGCCCTGGCTGAGGGCTATGCCCGCGTACTCTTGAAAGCTGAGAAGATCATGCCCATCAAGGCCGGCCACTACATCGGCAACGGCGAGTACGCGCGGGAAGATTTCATCGCCCGGCGGCCGGAGGTGGTGAAGGACCTGATGGTCGCCAACGTAAAAGCCATAGACTTTATTCTCAAAGACCCTAAAGCGGCAGCAAAAATGTGGAGCGATCAGATCGGCTTCCCGCTCAAGGTCATCGACTACTCTCTGGCAGAAGGCATATCCGTATACAACCGCGACATCGTGCCGGAGAAGTTCACTATCGACGCTTACACGAAGTTCCTCAAGGAGGCCGACATCTTGAAACCGGAAGACAATCCGAAGGTGGACGCGAGCTTTGCGGAAAAGGCGCTTGCTGAAAAATAAGGCCGGAGCTGCGACGCTCCAGAAGTAACCCACAGGAGGCCGATAATGAAGCAGCTGACTCGATGATGAAACGCATCGCCTTTGGGCTAAGAGGGGTGGTTCCATTACTGTTGGCTGCGACGGCTATTGTCATTGTCTGGCAAATGGTCGTGGTCATCACCAGGGCGGAGCCGTCGCTGCTACCGGCACCCTGGTCAGTGGCAAAAACCTTTGCCCACCTGGTTGGCACCGGCGAACTCCTCATTGATACCGGGGTAAGCCTGGCACGGGTAGTATCCGCATGGCTGCTCTCGGCGATTGTGGCCATACCCCTGGGACTTGCCATGGGCCGCTCCCGCGCACTGGAGCGGATCGTTGATCCGGTGATCGAATTGTTTCGTCCCATTTCCCCCTTGGCCTGGATCCCCCTCGCCATCCTGTGGTTCGGTATTGGCGAAACAGGCAAGGTGTTCATCGTGATTATCGGTACTTTCTTCCCCATCCTGCTTGCCACGGTGGCGGGGGTAAAGAGTATCGATTCAGTGCTCGTGCATGCAGGCCAGGTCCTGGGCTGCAATACGCCAGCCTCCCTGTTCCGCAAAGTAATACTGCCGGCTTCACTACCGAGCATCGTGGTCGGGCTACGCATTTCCTTTGGTACTGGCTGGGCCGCCATCATCGCCGCCGAGCTGGTTGCCGCCCGCTCCGGCCTGGGCTACCTGATTTCCAACGGCATGGAGATTCTGCGCGCCGACCAGGTGTTGGTGGGCATGATAATGATCGGGGTGTTGGGAGTGTGCTTCGATGCCTTCTTCCGCTACCTCAATCGACGCGTTATCTGGAGCACCTGACTATGGGCAACTCCAATCCATCGAGCGGCAAGCCCATCACCATCCGCGATGTATCGAAAATATATGAGAGTAAAAACGGTGATCTGGTAGAGGCGCTGACCCCGGTGAACATGGAAATTGCCGCCGGCGAATTCGTGGTGATCGTGGGCCCCTCCGGCTGCGGCAAGAGTACCCTGCTCTATATGTTGGCGGGATTCAGCAAGCCAACGGACGGGAAAATTTCCGTCGGCGCCGACTTGATCACCGGGCCCGACATCGACCGCGGCATGGTATTCCAGAGCTATGCCCTGTTTCCCTGGCTCAGTGTCGCCGGCAATGTAGAGTTCGGGCTGGAACGCAAAGGTGTACCGAAAACGGAACGGCGCGCCATTGCCCTGCAATATCTACAGACGGTTGGCTTGCAGGACTTCGTCGACAAACAGGTCAGTGAACTTTCGGGCGGCATGAAGCAGCGGGTCGCCATCGCCCGCGCCTTCGCCACTGAACCTTCCATCATCTTCATGGACGAGCCCTTCGGCGCCCTGGACGCCCTCACCCGGCGCTTCCTGCAAAAAGAGTTGCTGCGCATCTGGCAGGCGCATAAAAAAACCGTGGTGTTCATCACGCACTCGGTGCCGGAAGCCATCTTCCTCGGCGACCGCATTATCGTCATGACTGCGCGTCCCGGCAACATCAAGTCTGAAATCCGTGTTGACCTGCCCCACCCGCGTGACACCACGTCCGATGGGTTCCGGAATTATGAAAGGCGGATCTACGCTGATCTTGACGACGAACTGGTCAAGGCGTTCGACCTGGAAGGGAGAGCCGCCGGTGCCTGAGCTGTGGCGATTGAGCGCAGCGGACGCAGCGGATGGTATCCGGCGCAGTGAATTCAAAAGCGAGCAACTGGTGGAAGCCTGCCTTGAGCGTATCGCCGGGACGGAACCTAAGGTACGCGCCTTCGTAGACCTTCAGGCAAAACAGGCGCTGGATCAGGCGCGGCGACTAGACACCGCTGGCCCGCATCCAGACCTGCCGCTCTATGGCGTACCAGTCGCTATCAAGGAAATACTCGATGTCCAGGGCGTGCACTGCTGCTGGGGCAGCCCGATACACAAGGACCGCATTCCCGCATCCGATGCTGCTGCAGTGGAAAAGCTCAAGGCTGCGGGTGCGATTATTCTCGGTACGGTCGTGTCCACCGAATACGCCATTGCGGCAGCCGGTCCCACCACCAATCCCCATGATCCAGAACGCACTCCAGGTGGGTCCTCCAGCGGTCCTGCTGCAGCGGTGGCCTCTTTCATGGTGCCACTGGCCATAGGCTCCCAGAGCATAGGCTCGATTGTCCGGCCCTCTCTCTATTGCGGGGTGCTTGGGCTGAAACCCACCAAAGGCGCCATCAGCAACTTTGGCGGGATGACGCTTGCCACGGAACTGGACCATGTGGGTCCGATTGCCCGCACCCCTGAAGATCTGGCACTGGCCTGCCGCATCCTGTTCGACCACGATCCGCGCGACCCAGCCAGTCTCAGCGTCGATCCGCCACCGCTGTCCGGATGGCAACAGGCGCAAAAAGCCATTCAGGTCAATGGCCCGCTGCGAGACCGTGTACATGAACCAAGCCGGGTGGCGCTGGAGCGGGCGCTCACCAGTCTCAAAGCTGCAGGACTTCCGCTGGAGACGCTCGAGCTTCCTGCTGAATTCGACCGCATCCAATGGTGTACCGAAACCATCCTGTGCCGGGGTATGGCACTGCACCACGGGATTGACCGAGACCAGCGTGGAGCTCTGATGAGTGAGCGGGTGCGTTATCTAGTGGATTGCGGCCGCGGCATCAGCAACGCTGAACATAACGAGGCACTGGCGTTAGCACGGCACTACTCGGATTTCCTGAAACCTCATCTCAGCAACGCAACGGTGATGGTGAGTGCTGCCACTGAGGGAGTGGCGCCGCTACGTTCCGAAGGAACAGGGTCCCCATTTCTGCAGGCACTGTGGACGTTGATCGGCTGGCCGGTGCTGGGGCTGCCCTGCGGTAGCCATGGTCATTTGCCAATCGGAGTGCAGCTGGCTGCCGCACCGGGAGGGGAGCAGTTGCTGCTTGCTGCGGCCCGGTCGGTGATGAATCAGCAACAGGAACACCCGATCAGTGAGGTTCCCCCGAAATTTCGTCTTCCAAGAGATAGGGTATAAAGCCCTGTAAATTGGAAGGAGAAACGAAGATGAAGAGGATACCGAAACGGGAATACACGCCGGAATTCAGAGAACTGGCGGTGAAACGGGTGAAGACAGGCCAGAGTATTGGGGCAGTGGCACGGGAGTTGGGCTTGGTCGAGCAGACGCTGCGCAACTGGGTAAAGGCAGCGGCGGCCGGCAAGCTGAATGGACCGGGCGGCAAGGTGATTTCGCCGGAACAGATGGAGTTCTCCCGGATACGGGCCGAGAACATCCGGCTCAAACGAGAGAATGAAATCCTAAAAAAGCGACGGCATACTTTGCAAGGGATGCGCTGTCAAGTATGCCTGGATTGATGAGCGTCGGCGGACGTATGGGTTGGTGGAAACCTGTACCGTACTGGACGTCAGCATCAGTGGGTACCAAGTATGGAAACGCGGAGGCTGCCCGAAGCGCAAGCGACTGACGGATACACAGATGCTGACGCTGATTCAGACCATCCATCAGGAGCTGAAGGGTTCGTATGGGTCGCCCTGCATGGTGCTGGAGCTGCGCGGTAGAGGCTTTCCGGCGAGTAAGGAACGTGTTGAGCGACTGATGCGAGGGAATGGAATCCGGGCACGCCACAAGCGACGTTTCAAGGCGACGACCGACTCGAAACATGCGCTGCCGGTGGCGCCGAACCTGCTGGACAGGGACTTCACTCCGGCTAAACCGAATCAGGCGTGGAGCGCCGACATCACTTACATCTGGACAGATGAGGGTTGGCTCTACTTGGCTGTGGTCCTCGATCTGTTCAATAGAGAGGTGGTTGGCTGGTTGATCAAACCCAGCATGACAGCGGACATCGTCATTGATGCATTGACCATACCCTCTGGGGCATAAATGGCGTGGTTCCGCAGGAAGCCGACGTTGAGCCTGATTCATCATTCCGACCGAGAAAGCCAGTATGCGAGCCACGCCTTTCAGGCGCGGCTGAAAGAGTACGGGATGGTCTGCTCGATGAGTCGCAGGGGAAACTGCTGGGACAACGCACCCACGGAGAGCTTCTTCAACAGCTTGAAGAATGAGCGGATGCATGGCACCCGCTACAGTACGCGGGCCGATGCGCAGATTGACCTGTTCGACTACATCGAACCGTTCTACAACCGGACACGTCGCCATTCCACGCTCGGCTACGACCGAAGGAAGTCCCTGTGGGACACCTCGTCAGAAAAATTCTTGGAAGACTGGATCAGGGCTCAGCATGAGAAAGAATTGGCGGCATAATGCCGATGGGTTGGAAGACAAAAAACCGAGGGAAGCTCAATTTTGCGGTGGTTTATTCGGCGTTTCCCTGATTGGATACGCCAACATCAAACTCGAATTACTCCAATCCAGAAAAATAAACGGCTAAGTCCGAAATGCAGTTGCCGGCAGCAGCAAACGTGCAGGCTGGCCCGGCAAATTCAGGAAACCGAAATGCCGGTAGAAAGCTGTGGCAGCGGCATCTTTGGCGTCCACTACGATGCCCGCCACCGCCAGCGTTGCGCTGGCGTAAGCCACCTTTCGGCAGGCATCGGCCAGAAGAATCGAACCCAGGCCTTTCCCCTGAAACTCGGTGGCGACGGCAAGTCGCCCGATCAACGCCACGGGTATGGGATACCTGGGCAGCTTCTTCGCCAGCGACTCCGGTAAATCGGAGCAACTCACGCTGCCTGCGCTGAGCGTAAAAAATCCCGCTAATTGGCGGGCGTCGCTTTCCGGCGTAGCTATGAATACCCTCGCTACATTGCGTCGGACATCCTGCGAAGCATAGCGGTGGATGTATTCATCGAGCAGGGCTTGCCCGCAGCGAAAGGAAGCCGCATCAGCCTCCCTGTCGAATGCGCGTATGCGGTACAAGCTCACCGAACAACTTGCGCCGCATGACGCTTGTAGGCTTTTTTCAATGCCGGGTTGGGTTTTACCGGTGCATCGAGTGCCACCAGGAATGCACGAAAATCAGCCGGCTTCAAGCTAATGCTCTCATTTGCCTGCACCACCTTTTCCGCCGATGCCAGCGCGTGGGAAAGGACGAACTCCGAAACGCTGACATGCGCGTAGGTGGCGGCCTTGTCGAGCAGTTCGCGCGCATGGCCGTTGCAGCGAATATTGAGGCGGCTTTCCTTGGCGGTAGTGTTTTCCATGCGAACTCCTTGATTGTCAGTGATACATATTGTGCGCCGTTTGTGAGTACAACGCAAGAAACCAAATGACGGGCTATGCTCCCAGCAGGCGACGTGCCAGCAATGACTGCATGTCCCGCCTGCCGTCGGCGATCAGGAAAACGATCACTTGTTTTCCGGTCACCCGATAGATGATTCGGTACGGCTTGAAGAATGACTGGCGATACTCGCGGATGCCCAGCGCCAATAATTCCCGCGGATGGGAGCCTCGCTCCGGAAAAGCGGACAGGCGCCCGGCGGCCTGCATCAATCTATCCAGCACATAGTCAGCTTTGCCCGGTGAATCGTGTTCCGCGATATGGGCGTGCAGTTCTTCAAGGTCTCTCTCCGCTCCCGCCGTAAGCAGTATCTGGTAGCGCATCAGTCAGGCGTTTTTTTGGCGCGCAGCCGCTTCACAACTTCAGCAATCGGTTTAACCCTGCCTGCTTCAACTTCGCGGTTGCCGAGCGCCAGTATTTTCAGAAGAGCCAAAGTTTCCTGTGCTTCCTCATAAGAAATCACATCCTGGATAACCGCCTTGGCTTCGCCATTTTGGGTAATGACCAGGGGTTCGCGCTTTTCCGCCAACTGTAGTAGCACTTCGGCGGCATTGGCTTTTAGATAGCTGATTGGTTTAACTTGGGATGAATAGCGCATGGTCGCTCCATGATGGTTACTGGTTACCGAGGACTGAATATAGTCCATTAACAGTCCTCACACAAGACGGGAATTGCTGGATTCCCGTTTCAAACGACATGCCGAAAAAAACAGGATAAAGTAACTGCCTGCCGATGAGCCTTCGGCATGCGCGGTGACACTCTTATGCCCGGAACAATGACAAACACAACTACCTGGCAGCGTAGCGGCATCGGGGGCGATGTCTGGGGCGGCCTGGCCGCGATGCTGGTGGCGCTGCCTTCGGCGATTGCCTTTGGCGTAATTATTTTTTCGCCCCTGGGCGGCGCCCTGGCGGCGCAGGGCGCCTTGGCGGGCATCCTCGGCGCAACCGCTTTGGGACTGATTGCGCCTGCTTGCGGCGGCAGCGCCCGCCTCATCACTGCGCCCAGCGCGCCGGCAGCGGCGGTGCTGTCGGCACTGGCGGTTAATTTTGTCCAGGACGGCGTTGCGGCGCAAACCACTTTGTTGCTGCTCGGCATGATCGGCCTGCTGGCCGGCCTGCTGCAGATTGTGCTGGGTGTGGCCGGGATCGGGAAACTGATCAAGTTCATGCCCTACCCGGTGGTCAGCGGCTATCTCAGCGGCGTGGGCCTGATTATCATCGGCAGCCAGATTCCAAAATTTCTCGGCGTTGCCGGCGGCAGCGGCCTGCTTGATGCGCTGGGCAACCCCTCCGACTGGATCTGGCAGAGCATGCTGGTCGGCACGGTGGTGATCGTTGCCATGCTCCTCATGCCCCGCCTGACGCGCAAGGTGCCTGCGCCTATCCTGGCGCTTCTGGCGGGAGTCGCGGCTTACCTGTTACTCGGACTGCCGTATCCCGCGCTGCTCGACACTCGGCACAATCCGCTGTTGATCGGCGCTTTGGGTAACGGCGATGAAAGTCTGGGCGAGAGCGTCATTCTGCACTGGCAGGCCTTGAACGGACTGGGCCTGGACAGCGCAATCAAGGTGTTCGTCCCTGCCCTGACGCTGGCGGTGCTGTTGTCCATCGACACCTTGAAGAGCTGCCTGGTGATCGACGCGATGACCGGTTCGCATCACGACTCTGACCGCACGCTGGCCGGCCAGGGCCTGGGCAACATCGCCTCTGCGCTGGTGGGCGGAATCCCCGGCTCCGGCACCATGGGCGCTTCGCTGATCAATGTTTCCAGCGGCGGTAAAACGCGCTTGTCGGGGCTGATGACGGGTGCATTTTCGCTGGCCGCGTATTTGCTGTTGTCGCCGCTGCTGGCCTGGGTGCCTATCGCCGCGTTGTCGGGCATTCTCATCGTGATTGGTTTTCGCATGATCGACCGGCGCAGCCTGGCGTTTTTCTTTACCCCCTCCACGCGCTTCGATTTCCTGGTGATCCTGTCGGTGATCCTGGTGGCGATTTTCGGCAACCTGATTACCGCCTCCGGCGTCGGCGTGGGGCTCGCCATCCTGCTGTTCATCCGTGAGCAGACGCGCAGTTCGGTGGTGCGCAATCGTATCGAAGGGCGTGAAATTCTTTCGAAACGGTCGCGCTTGAACAATGACCGGGAATTGCCGGAGCAGGAAGGCGACGGCATGGTGGTTTTTGAATTGCAGGGCAGCCTGTTTTTCGGCACCGCCAGCCAGCTCCAGGCGGCGCTGGAACCGGAAACCGCTACACGCAAATACGTCATCCTCAGCATGCGCCGGGTGCAATCGCTGGATGTCACCGCCACCCATGTGCTCGAACAGATCAAGGACCGGCTGGAAGAAAACAATGCCTACCTGGTGTTCTGCGACATACCCAAGGGCTTGCCGAGCGGACTGAAGATGAAGCGCTTTCTCAAGGATACCGGCGTGGTGCGGCCCACCAACAAGGCGTTCGCCTTTCGCCAGCTTGACGATGCGCTGGAATGGGTCGAAACGCATACAGCCGCTGAAATACCGGTGGCGCAGGCCGAAGCAGTGGCGCTCGATTTACGCGACATGCCGGTCTTCGCCGGCTGCTCGGCGGAAGCGCTGGCCGAGGTGGAAACCAGTGTGGAGAGCCGCTTTGTCAAAACCGGCAAGAGGCTATGGAAGGCGGGCGCTGTGGGCGGATCGTTGTTTCTGATCCGACGCGGCACGGTGAAAATAACCTTGCCGATCGGCAAGAAAGAAAACTACCATCTGGCCACCGCAGGCGCCGGCGATATCGTTGGTACCATTGGTTTTCTCAATGACAGCGGGCATGTGGCCGATGCGCTGGCGCTCGTCGATGTTGAGGTTTATGTACTCACGCGCGAGCGCTTCGATACGCTAGCCGAACGGCAGCCTGGCCTGGCGCTGATTATCGTCGAACACCTGGCGCGCAACCTGTCGGATCGATTGCGCGTTACGGTCAGCGAAGTTCAAGCTCTGCGCGGCTAATGCCGCGTGGCTCAGTACTCAGTACTCAGTACTCAGTACCTCACCCAGCCAGTTGCGTGTGCATCTCGCGCGCCTGGCGGATGCATTCCAGCGCCTCGGGATAGAGGAAACTCTCGATGCGCTGAGCCAGCGCCGCGCCAGGAGAACCGAGTGCGGCCCCGAGCAGAACGGCGTTGATCTCGAAAACTTCGTTGGCCTGTATGCGGGAAGCCGTCAACAATGGCTCCAGTTGGTCCAGGACTTGTCTTACTGTCTGCCAGTCCACTTCAACTGGCGGCGTCACTTCCACCGGCAAGGCGGCGAGGATCGCACCGGTCAGGCGCTGCAATTCGGTTTCCACACCGCCGGCCAGTTCCTCGATCCACGCCGCGTCCCCGCCGGCTTGTAGCGCCACTTCCAATTCGGTCGCCATATACTGCACGGAAGACGCTCCCAAGTTTCCGGATGCGCCCTTGAGCGAGTGCACCAGCAGATGCGCCGCCTCCTGCTCGCGCGCGGCCAGATGCTGGCGCAGTCGTATCATGTCATCGACATGGGTGGCGGCGTAGCGGCGCAGCAAGCGTGCGTAAGCGGCCAGATTGCCGTTGAGTCTCTTGAGACCCAGCGCCGCGTCGAGTCCGGCGATGGTGGAAAGCTCGGGGCCAGGTGCAGACGCGCGTACATCCGTTTGCACCACAGCGGCCGCCGACTCAGCCAGCGACTTGTCAGGCAACCAGCGCAGCAGCGTGCCGAAAAGCTGCTGGGGATCCACCGGTTTGGCAACGAAATCGTTCATGCCGGCAGCAATGCAGTGTTCGCGGTCCTCGTCGAAAGCATTGGCCGTCATCGCAAGAATCGGCAGCATGTCTCGACCGGGAATCCGCCGGATGGCGCGGGTCGCCTCCAGCCCATCCATTTCCGGCATCTGGATGTCCATGAGGATGAGATCGAAGTCCTCGGCTCGAACCCGCTCCAGCGCCACGCGCCCGTTGTTGGCAACGTCCACTTTCAAACCGGCTTCGGTCAATAATTCCACCGCCACTTCCTGATTGACGGGGTTGTCCTCGACCAGCAGGATGCGGTGGCCGGAATGCAACGCCTGCACGGACAGCTCATACACCATTGGCGCCTCGGCCAATTCGTCCAGCGTGTAGTCGCTCTTGCCCAGGCGGGCGGTGAACCAGAAGCAGCTACCCTTGCCCGGCGTGCTTCGCGCGCCCACTTCGCCATCCATCAGGTGCGCCAGTCGCCGGGTGATCGCCAGCCCCAGCCCGGTGCCGCCGAAGCGGCGAGTAGTGGATGCGTCGGCCTGCTCAAAGGCCGCAAATAAATGCTCGAACTGCCTGTTGGAAATGCCGATGCCGGTATCCTCAACTTCGAAGCGCACCAGCAGGTCGACCGGTGATTCTTCCACTTTGGAGAGGCGCACGCCGATGACACCGCGCTCGGTGAACTTGACAGCGTTGGAGAGGTAGTTGAGCAATGACTGGGCCAGCCGGGTGGCGTCCCCTTTCAGCACTGCCGGCAACTGGTCGCGGCTTATCACGAGCTCAAGCTGTTTCTCGCGCAACCTGGGGCCAATCATCGACATGACGTTGTCAAGCATGTGATCCAGCGAAAAGTCGATATTCATTAAAAGTAGTTTGCCTGCCTCGATCTTGGAAAAATCAAGAATGTCGTTGATAACCGAAAGCAAATGCTCGGAAGCGCTTTTGATTTTGCCGGCCCTCTCGATCAGCACCGGGTCGACAGCGCCGCGTTGCAATAGATAAGTGAGCCCGAGAATGGCGTTGAGCGGAGTGCGGATTTCGTGACTCATATTGGCGACGAAAGCACTCTTGGCTGCGTTGGCAGTCTCTGCCGTCAGTTTTGCCTGTGCCAGCTCGCGCGTGCGTGTCGCAACCAACTCTTCCAGATGGTTGCGATGGCGGTCCAGTTCTTCGCCGATGCGCTTTTTCTCGGTGATGTCCTCTATGACCGAGATGAAATAGTCAGGCGAACCGTCCGTGGCGCGCACCAGTCTCACCGTGAGGTTGATCCAGACGGCCCCGCCAGGCTTGCGTAAATAGCGTTTTTCCCTGCTGTAGGTATGGCGCTCGCCAGCCAGCATCTGGCGCATAAGCACCAGATCCACTGCCAGATCGTCGGGATGGGTAATCGCCTGGAAGCTGACGTTCAGCAATTCTTCCTGACTGTAGCCAACGATGTCGCAAAGTTTTTGGTTTACCTCCAACCAGGCGCCGTCCGGCGCCACCCGGGCGATACCCACTGCGGCCTGGTCAAAAGTGGCGCGGAAGCGCGCCTCACTCTCGCTCAGCCTGCGGTTGACGGCTTCCAGTTGTACAAGTTTGGATTCCAGCTTGCGCGTCAGCACCGCTTCATAAAGAGCGAGAAAAGCTGAATCTTCCAGCGCTGAGACAAGACCGGGCATGGGGCGTGCGGCCCACTCTTGCAGCACTGCGGCCAGCTCGCCGAGCAACACTTCGGGTTCCAGCGGCTTGACCAGGTAGCGCATGGCGCCCAGCGCCAACGCCAGTTTCCGGTCCTCGGGCGATGTGTAGGTGGCGGAATAGAAAATAAATGGAATGTTCTTGAGCACCTCATCCTGCGTCCAGATGCGGCACAAGGCGAAACCATCCATTTGGGGCATCAACGCATCGGTAACAATGGCATCCGGCGGATCGCGGCGCGCAGCGACGAGCGCCTCCTGCCCGTTGTCCGCAGCCGTCACCCGGTAGCCGTTGCCTTGCAGCAGAGCTTCGAGCAGATACCTGTGCTCCTCGATGTCATCTACCAGCAGTATGTGCGTCATGGGATTTGCTCCCGCTTTCCGCGCCCGGTGGCGGTGGCTGCGGCGGCTTCCACCTTGAGCGCAAAGGTATCCGGATCAATCGGCTTCTCGATGTAAGTGTCACATCCAGCCGCCAGCGCCCGGACCCGGTCGCCATTCATGGCATACGAGGTGACCGCGATAATCGGCACTGCATCGAATAACGCTATCTCGCGCAGTGCCTGCGCCACCGCATAGCCATCCATCCGCGGCAACTGGATGTCGAGCAGGATGACGTCAGGTAACGCCGAGCGGGCTGCGGCAATGCCTGCGGGTCCGTCCCGCGCTTCGACGATGCGGTGTCCGCGCGACTCCAGCAGAAAGCGCGTCAGGTAAAGATTTTGCTCGTTATCCTCGATCACCAGAATATTCAAAGCTGGCCTCCTGCGGGCAACGTGAAGACGAAACGGCTGCCTTTGCCCCATACGCTTTCGGCGAATATATGGCCGCCCATTGCCTCCACCAGATGCTTCGAAATCGCCAGACCCAGCCCGGCGCCTTCGCGCAACTCCGGCAACCCGGTCTCGATCTGGCTGAAAGGATGGAACAGCTTGTCCATGTCCTCAGACTTGATGCCTACTCCGGTATCGGTAACGGCGATGGTGAATGTATCGTTTGCGCGCACACAACCGAGTTCTATGTTACCCCGTTGCGTAAACTTGAGCGCATTGGAGAGCAGGTTGTTAAGCACCTGTTCCACGCGGCGCGCATCGCAAGTAACGATAGCCTCACCCTTGCCAATGCCCAGCGCAAAGGCCAGGCCGCGACGTTCAGCCAGCGCTGCAAATACCCCGCCCAGCCTGGCGATCTGGGCATGCAAATCGACGCGCTCGCTGGCGAGATGCAGTTCTCCGGCTTCCACCTTGGAAATGTCGAGCACGTCGTTGATGAGCGTGAGCAAATGACGCGAGGCGTTACGCACAATGGCGAGCTGTTTTTCCTGCTCGGCGTTGAGCGGCCCGGGAAGTTTCTGCTGCAAAATACCGGTGAAACCGATGATGGAATTAAGCGGCGTGCGCAACTCGTGCGACATGGTGGCGAGAAACGCCGACTTGACCCGGTCGGCCGCCTCCGCCCGGATTTTCGCCGCTTCCAACTGAGCGGTGCGTTCTGCCACGCGCTGTTCAAGCTCAGCATTGAGCATCAGGATTTCCATCTCGCCTCGTTTGCTGACGATGGCGATGGCTGCGGTCTGGGTGGCGATCTCGATGAGTTGCAGGTGTTTCGCGGTGGGTCGGCCCGGCTGAAGAAAATACATGGCGAAGGTGCCGAGGACGCGGCGGCGCGCATCAAAAATCGGGGTGGACCAGCAAGCGCGCAAGCCGTGCAGTTCAGCCAGGTGGCGGTAGTCCTGCCACAACGGGTCAGTATCGATGTTCTCGACAACGACCTGCTCGCCGCGATAAGCAGCAGTGCCGCAGGAACCGGCGCGCGGGCCGATGGACGAGCCATCCACGGCCTGGATAAACTCCTCCGGCAGGCTCGGCGCGGCGCCGTGGCGGATATGCACGCCATCGGCATCGAGCAGGAGAATGGAGCAAAGCATTCCCGGCGATTGTGACTCGATCACGCTGGTCAAAGCGGCAAGCGCATCAGGGAGCGGCGCTTTTACCGCGACCAGCTCCAGCACCCGCTTCTGCCCGTCCAACAGTCTTTCCGCCAGCTTGCGTTCGGTGATGTCCTGGAAGGAACCAAAAACTTTGCGGTGTTGCATATCCGTTTTGCCTATGGCATGCACGATCCGCAAGTTGCCTTTGGCGGTGATGATTTCCAGCTCCACATCAAACGACTCGCCATGTTTGATCGCCCTTCGCACCGCCTGCTCGATCTTTGGCCGGGAGGCGGGGGTATAGAAATTGACGCCTTGCTCCACAGTCGGCTCGTAGGCGTCATCCACTTCGTGTATGCGGTAGACCTCTTCCGTCCATGTCTGTTTTTGAGTATCGATATCGAACTCCCAGCCGCCGACCTTTCCAATTCTTTCACTCTCGGCGAGCAGGTTTTGCATTTTTTCCAGCGCCGCCCTGGCCCGTTTGTACTCGGTGATGTCGCGCACCACGCCGAGTACGTTGCCGTCGGGCATCAGGGTCGCGCTCACATCGGTCACCAGTACCGCACCATCCTTGCGCCGGAATCGCCATTCCCGGTGATAATCCGCCCTGGCTTTGATCTGGTTCAACGCTGGCCTGATATGTTCTATCTCCGTTTCGGCCACGATGTTCGAGGCGTGTAGCCCGATCAGCTCGTCGCGCCGATAACCCAGCATTTGGCACAGGCTCGAATTGACATCGAGGCAGTGGCTCTCCGAATCGGTAATCAGGATGCCGTCCGGGGCATACTCGAAAAGCTGGCGGTAGCGCGCTTCGCTGCGTATCTGCTCTTCGAACTGCTCGCGGTTACGTTCCTCCAGCCGCTTGCGTTCGGTAATGTCCATGCGGATTCCCCGCATGCGGCTGACCTTGCCGTGCATATCGCGCTCGACGACCCTGCCCAGAACCGCGACCCACCGCCAGGCCCCGTCGGCGCGGCGCATCCGCGCCTCGTAGCCATAGGATGCATCGTCACCGCGCAGCACGTCGCCGATCTTGTCGGCAACATGCTGCCGGTCATCGGGATGGAGCCGGTTCAACCAGACTGTGCGGTCAGATGGGCCTGCTTCGGGCAGGTATCCCAGCATGGTGAAATAGGTGGGCGACGCATACCACTGATCGCGCGTGATGTCCCAGTCCCAGATGCCGATTCCAGTGGCCTCCAACGCCATGCCCAAACGCGCCTCGCTTTCCTGCAGCGCCGTCTGGGCGCGTCTGGATTCGGTGATGTCTTCACCCAGGCTGATGGCGCCGCGAATTTGTTGCGCCGAATCACGCAGGATGGTGTTATTCCAACGAATCAGGCGATGCTCGCCCAGGCGCGTGACAATCTCGTTCTCATAGTGGAGCGGAAGGTTTCCTTCGCGGATGCCTTGCTCGAACACCGCCAGCACTGGCGCGGGATCAGGCAAGACGGTGACGAACCAGTTTTGGCCGAGCAATTCATCGCGCCGCCAACCGCTTAGCTCCAGCAGGTAATCGTTGCAATAGGTCACGTTGCCGCGCTCGTCCAGTCCTACGCCGATCAGGTGAATATTGTCCAGTGTTTCGCGTACCTGCCGATCACTTGCATCAAGCGCCTCGAGCATGGCGTTGAAGCGCGAGCCCAGCACCACTGCCTCGCGCGACCCGACACACGGCGCACGGGCGGCGCGATCCCCTGCCGCGACCGCATTTGCGGTGGCCGCGATGCGGCGCAGCGGTCGCTCGATACGGCGGCCCACGACATAGGCGAGCACCGAGACCAGCGACAGAACCGCCAAAGCCAGCAGCAGATTGAGCCTGGCGACTGCGCGAGATTCCGCGTAGACCACGGTCGCGGGTATACCTGCCAGCGCATACCATTCGCTACCGGGAATCGGCGTGAACCCGTAGACTCTGCTCACCCCATCCATGCCGGTAGTTTCGATGTAACCACTTGTGGTGGCGAGCGCGGCAGCCCGGATCGGGGAATCGAGGCTGCTGCGCCCGACAAAATTCGGCGCGTCTTGAGAACGTGCAATGATCGTCCCGGCATAGCTCGCAATGCCGGTCAGCGTTTCCGGCGGCAGGCCGGTCATGGTGGGCAACACCGGATAATCGACCAGGTCCACCGGCAAGCCAACCGCGCCGATGAATTCGCCGCGCGCGTTGCGCAGGGGATAGGCGAGGGTCACTACCCAGCGCTTGGTGATGAAGCCCAACGCCGGCATGCCGATGGTGAAGCGCATACTGTCACGCACCCGATTAAACCAATACACAGGATTTGGCTTGGCTGGCGTCGCGGCGGTCGCGGTAACTGCCGAACAAACCAGATTACCGTCACGATCCACTGTCAATGCGTTGCGGAAACGCGGGTAGAGCTTTGGAATATCACCGAGTAATGGATCGCATGCCTTTCGATCAAGCGCGAGTACCGAGGGGCGTCTTGCGAGAGTCTCGAGCATCGCGCGCGCTTCCGCCAGAAACGATTCAGTGTTCTGCGCACCGATGCGGGCCAGATAAAGTGCACCTGCGCCCGCCTGGCGTTTGTCGTACTCGGCGTTGCGGTAAAGGTTATACCCAAGCAGAACAACCAGCGGCAATCCGATCAACAAACACAGTCCCAGCAGTTGTATGCCCAACGGCCATCCAGGTTCCGGCGTCCGCGCCGGGGCGTTCATGAATCAGCCTGACCGGTGGGCGGCTGCTCAGACTTCATCCTGGTAGCGCTCAGCGATGGCGGCGAATTCGTCGAAACCATCCAGGAAGGCGTCCACCATATCCGGGTCGAAATGACGTCCGCGACCCTCAGCAATGATGTTTCGCACCTCTTGCAGGGGGAACGCCTGTTTGTATACGCGGCGTGAGATAAGGGCGTCGAACACGTCCGCCAGCGCCATCAGCCGGGCGGGAATGGGAATGGCGTCTCCCTCCAGGCCTTCCGGGTAGCCGCTGCCATCCCACTTTTCATGGTGAGAGTGGGCAATTTCTCGCGCGATGTCGAGGAAGTCGATGCTGTGATCAGCTTCGCGCAACGCCCGCTCGATCGCCAATGCGCCCAGCCGGCTATGGGTTTTCATAACAGCCCATTCCTCCTCGTTAAGCTTGCCGGGCTTGAGCAGGATGTAATCGGGGATGCCTACTTTTCCGATGTCGTGTAACGGGGCGGACTTGGTCAGCAGTACGATGGCCGCGTCGGTCAAGTAGCCCGAAAAGCGCGGATGGGTTTGCAACCGCCCGGCGAGAATACGCACGTATTCCTGGGTGCGGCGGATGTGGTAACCAGTCTCGGGGTGGCGCGTCTCGGCCAGTTCGGCAAGAGCATTGATGGTGATGTCCTGAATCAGGAGAAGATTCTCCGTGCGCCGTACTACCTCGGCTTCCAGGTAGGTGTTCTGGTGCTTTAACCAGTCGCGGGCGCGCTTGAGCTCCAGGTGGTTGCGTACTCTCGCCAGCACCACTGGCGGACGGTAAGGCTTGGTAATGTAATCCACCGCGCCAAGCGCTATCCCCTTTTCCTCGTCTTCATCCGAATTCAGCCCGGTGACGAAAATCACCGGGATATCACGTGTTGCCGGATTCTTGCGCAGCCGCGCGAGTACGTCGTAGCCGCCCATTTCCGGCATCAACACGTCCAGCAGAATCAGGTCCAGTTTTGCCGTGCCGGTGGCAATCTGCAAAGCGCGCTCGCCGGAGGGTGCGGCCAATACCTCGTATTGCGGACGCAGCAGCCGGCCGAGGATAGCTAAGTTTTTCGTATCGTCGTCCACGACCAGCACTGTGTCAGGGAGATCGCTTGCGGGTACGTATCGGGGAAATGCCTTTGTTTGCATGCCCATCTCCTCTGAGAGGATTAAGCGGGGGAGTATTCCGGTGTTAAGCCTAGTCCGCTTGGCCGCTCAAAGCAAGATCATTGTCCCAACTGGGCATTGATCTTGGCAAGTATGGTGACGCGGTCGCTGGGCTTGACGATGAAATCCGCCGCGCCCGCCTGGATGCACTGGGAAACGAGTTCACGTTCACTGGTGCCGGTGAGCATGACGACTTTCACGAATTTCAGGTCCGGGTCCATTTTCATGCGCCGCAGGGTTTGCAGCCCATCCATGCCGGGCATCTGGTAATCCATCAACATCAGGTCCGGGCGCCGCTGCCGCAGCATGGCCAGCGCCGCTTCGCCGCCATCAACGGAAGTGGCGCGCAGGCCGCCGCCTTCGATAATGGCGACCAGCACGTCGGTATAAATTTCATCGTCATCCACCACCATGATCTCGGGTGGAGAGGACGGCGCATCCTTGCTCGTTCCCTCCGTCTGATGTCCGTCGGATTTCTGGGTATTCTGGCCCGGCCCCTGCACTGCTTTGCCCAGGGGCGGGAGCTTGTAACTTTCCTCAAACTGTTTGATCTGGCTCGACAGTTTTGCTGTCAAACCCTGGAGCGCGCGCAGCGATTCCGCCGACTGGCTCTCGCCCGAGGCCAGCCTGGCGCCGACGTAGTTGTCAAGATACTGGAGGCCTTTGCCGATATTGACGATCCGGCTATTCACCGCAGTCGACTTCTGTTCATCATTGCGCCGGCCCAGCGCCTGGTGCACTGACAAGCGCAGGCGGAACGGATCATAGAGCGGACGGTTCACCACATAATCGTCCACCGTTCCGTTCATGCATAGAGAATATGCGCTCTCCGCTTCCGTGTTCTTGCACAGCAACAGGGTCTGGTGGCGTATCTCCTGCATTTGCGGACACTGCCGATACAGCGTCAGATAAAAGCGCTCGGCTTTTTCGATTTCCTGGAAAGCCAGAATCAACACCGAAGGCCGGTGTTCCTGGAACAATTGCAACCCTCCAGCCTCGTTGTCAGTGCTCCAGTAGTTCCCCAGGTCGCTGGTCATCAGCTCGCGCACGGCGCGTAACTCGTCCGCAGAATCGCAGACTATAAGTATGCTTTTGTCGGATGTGCTCATGGTAATCCTGATAATTTCGTCATTTGGAATTATCGGCCAGATACGCCTCAATGAATACCGCTACCGGCGCAAACCGCGCACCCAGCACCTCCACCTGCTGCGTGCAGGCCGCCACGTCTCCGGCCTTGCCCTGATGCTCCAGCGCCTCGCAGGCCTGCGCCAGCGCTTCCGCGCCCATGCTGCGCGCCGCCGATTTGAACTTGTGGCCCAGCGCGCCCATCTCCGCCGCCACCCCGCGCTCACGCGCCGCCGCGATGTCCTCCAGATTGCGCCGCGCCGACACCAGAAATTTCGCCAGCAAACGCGCATGCACTGCCGGATCGTCTCCCACCATCTCCGTCAGCTTGCTGATCTGCACTACCGGCGTTTCATCTGTCGTCATCCCTGCTTCTCCTTCGCTGATCGCGCCACCGCCATCCAGCGCTCAAGCATCTGCTTCAGATCATTGAGCTTGGTCGGCTTGCCGATCACGTCGTCCATTCCCGCCGCGTAGCATTGCTCGATATCCCGCGCCAGCACGTTGGCGGTGAAGGCGATGATCGGCAAATGGCGCTTGCCGTTCTCCTGCTGGCGAATGCTACGGGTCAGCTCGTAGCCGTCCATCTCCGGCATCTGGCAGTCGGACAGCAACAGCATATATTTTTTTTGCTCCAGCAGGGCCAGCGCTTCCCGGCCATCGGCGGCAATATCGGCAGTGTAGCCCAGCAGTTGTAGCTGCCGGGCAATAATTTCCTGGTTGATCTCGTTGTCTTCGGCCACCAGGATCAAGCCGCCGCCTGGATCCGCAGGCGCGGCGGCGGGACTGTCCTGATCGAGGCCGAGCGTGGGTTCGCTGCCCGGCTCAACCGGCATGAACGGCAGCGATAGCGTAAATGTCGAGCCTGCATTCGGGCGGCTCTCCACGCTGATTTCGCCGCCCATCATGGCCGCCAGCCGGGCGCAGATCGACAACCCCAGCCCCGATCCGCCGAAACGCCGGGTGGTGGTGTTGTCCGCCTGGCTGAACGGCTGGAACAGCCGGCTTACCGCTTCTTCCGTCATGCCGATGCCGTTGTCCTCGATGCTGAAGCGCACCACGCATTTCTCTCCCACCCCGCCCGATTCCAGCGTCGCCCGGATGCTGACAAGGCCGCGCTGTCCCGCCCGCCCGGTGGTGAACTTCAGCGCATTGCCGCCCAGGTTGAAGACGATCTGCCGCAGCCGCACCGGATCGCCCAGCAGGACGCCGGGGATGGCCGGATCGATGTGGAGCGAAAAATCCAGATTGTTCTTGGTAGCGGTGGGCGCCAGGATGTCGGCCACCGATTCCAGCGTCGCGGCAATCGAGATCGCCGTTCATGGGGGTGCGGATTTCATGGCTCATGGTCGCCAGGAAGGCGCTCTTGGCGTTGTTCGCCGCATCGGCGGCTTCTTTCGCCTGGCGCAGTTGTTGTTCCGCCTGCTTGCGTTGGGTTACGTCGGTAAATGTGAAGACCCGGCCGAGCACGCGATCTTTCATCAATTGCGGACGCGAGCGGCACTCGATGGTGCGATCATCAGTGAGTTCGAAAGTATCCAGCGTGTCCGCCTCATCGCTGACGAGCAGCCACAGAAAGCGCCGCCTGCTTTTGAAGCCAACGGCCATTTGCCGCAGCAGGTGGCGCAGGATGGCGCGGTCGTCGCCACCGTGCAGCATCTCGTCTTCGATACGCCAGATGGCGGCAAAGCGACGATTGAAATTGATGATCCGCTTATCCAGATCGAGCACCAATATGCCTTCCGCCGTCGACTCCAGGGTAGCGGCAAGCAGCGAGCTGGCTTCGGCCAGCTCAGTGTCGGAGCGCTCACGGGCATGGGCGTCGCGCGCACGTATCGCCAGCAACGGTCCTTCCGCCGTATCCGTCACCCGCACCGATTTGTCCACTGAGAGCAGGCTGCCGTCGGCGCAGACATAGACGCCTTCGACATTATTGAGTTCGCCAAGATTGCCCGCCTGGACTTCACTCCAGTAGAACACATCCTGCAATGCGCTTTCGATCTCGGTAATCTGCCGGCCGATCAGGTTCTCCGGCGCATATCTGAGCGCCGCGCAGACATTGGGATTGGCGGCGACGATGCACAGGGTGGCCGGGTCGACGGCCAGCAACAACTCGCCACTGGCGGCGAGCAGGGCGGCGTCAAGAGTGGCGGGCAGGTAAGTCATGGCGCAAGCAGGCCTCAGGCGCCCGGCGGAGAGCTGCCTTCTGCGGCGTCGAAATAATATGTGGTGCGACGCCGCGGACTCAGATACTCAAACACCTGGCGCGGCAATTGCGCGGGACGTATGGACTTGCTGATGTTGATTTCCGGCTCACTCTCAAGATCAATGGAAATCGCCTCTTGCCGGGGAACCGTGGCATCGTACACCATCACCAATGGCCGCAACGGCTTGGCGGTATTCACCGACAGCACCATGCCGATCATATCGTTGGACAAACGCACTACCGATCCCGGCGGATACACACCGAGCATATGCACCAGCTTGCCCAGGGCCAGGGTGTCGTGCTTGGCGCGTTGCTTGGCAAACATCAGCGAGAGCGCCTCATGCGGCGTCATGGCTGCGGCAATATCCACCGGGTTGCACAGGTTGTCATAGACATTGACCACCGCCACTACGCGCGCCGGCATCGAGATGCTGTTGCCCGCCAGCCCCGCCGGATAGCCGCTGCCGTCGGCGGCTTCATGGTGCTGGGCGATGACTTCGATTACTTCCATCGGCAAGCCGACACGCTTGCCGATCTCGATCCCGTAGGCGCAATGCTGGCGCAGAAACTCCTGCTCGGCGTGCGTCAGTTGCTCTTTCTTGAGCAGTATCTTGTCCGGCACATCCAGCTTGCCAATGTCATGGAACAGCGCGCCGAGGCTGATGGCCTTTACCGCAGCCGCCTCCATGCCCAGGCCCTTGCCGAGGATGGCGGCCAGCATCGCCACATTCAGTGAGTGGTAGTACACCTCTTCACCGGCGATCTTGTCGTTCATCAGGTGGATCGCCACGTCACGATCCACCAGCAGGGATTCCACCAGTTGATCGGTTAATTGCCTGGCGCCCTCCAGCGCTTCCTTGGGATTCGAGAGCAGGTTGCGGGATATGTTTTTGACGACACTCGCGGCCTTGACGAATTCTTTTTCGCAGCCGGCAATTTTCTCGCGCAGTTGGCGGTTCTCCACAATGTGCCGCCGCTTGGCCTCCTGCACCTGCTGGCTGGCCTGTGTCGCTGGCGGTGGCGGCGCGGCAGTCCGTGCAGTCGGCGCCACCGGCGGCACAACGTCGCTGCGCGCCGGATCGTAGCGCACCTGCTTGAGTCCGAGCGAACGGATGGTGTCGATCTGGTCCCGCGAAAGTATCTTGAAATTGTTAAAGGTGAACGGATGATCCAGCCAGCCCAGATCGAGATACACGTAGAGGCCGACCGCCAGCCGATCCGTGGCAATGGTGGGCAGCTTGTCACTCATTTCGTCACTTCGGATTTCCGCCCGCCAGCAGCGTTTCGATAAACTTCACCACCGGCGCGAAACGGACATCCAGCTCATCCGCCAAGCGCGCGCAGGCCGCCATGTCCCCCGCCTTGCCCTGCTGCTCCAGCGCCTCGCAGGCCTGAGCCAGCGCTTCCGCGCCCATGCTGCGCGCCGCCGACTTGAATTTGTGGCCCAGCGCACCCAGCTCCTCCGCCGCTCCGCGCTCCCTTGCCGCCGCGATATCTTCCATATTCCGCCGCGCCGACACCAGGAATTTTGCCAGCAGGCGCACATGCACCGCCGGGTCGTCCCCCACCATCTCCGCCAGCTTGCTGATCTGCACCACCGGCGCTGCTTCCGCCGATGCGCCGCCGGCGCCGTCAGCGCCGTCCGACTTCTCCGCCTCAGCCGGTTCCGCCGCCGTCATCCAGCGCTCAAGTATCTGCTTCAGATCGTTGAGCTTGGTCGGCTTGCCGATCACGTCGTCCATTCCCGCCGCATGACATAGCTCGATATCGCGCGCCAGCACGTTGGCGGTGAAGGCAATGATCGGCAGATGGCGTTCGCCGCCTTCCTGCTGACGGATGCTGCGGGCCAACTCATAGCCGTCCATCTCCGGCATCTGGCAGTCCGACAGTAACAGCCGATAATCTTTCCGTCCCAGTAGCGCCAGCGCCTCCCGGCCATTGCCGGCGATGTCGGCGGTGTAGCCCAGCAAGTCGAGCTGCCGGGCGATCAGGTCCTGGTTGATCTCGTTGTCTTCGGCCACCAGGATCAGGCCTCCCGCAGCTTTGGCGCCCCCGCCGGCATCTTGATCTCCACCCGCCGCGCTCGCCGGTTTCGCGGCAGGGCGCGGGCTGTTGAGGTCAAGGCCAAGCATGGTCTCGCTGCCTGCCTCTGCCGGCATGAAAGGCAGATGCAGCGTAAATGTCGAGCCTACATTCGGGCGGCTCACCACGGTGATTTCGCCACCCATCATGGCCGCCAGCCGGGCGCAGATCGACAGCCCCAGCCCCGATCCGCCGAAACGCCGGGTGGTGGTGTTGTCCGCCTGGCTGAACGGCTGGAACAGCCGGCTCACCGCTTCTTCCGTCATGCCGATGCCGTTGTCCTCGATGCTGAAGCGCACCACGCATTTCTCTCCCGCGCTCCCTGACGCCAGCTCCGCCCGGATGCCGACATGGCCGCGCTGTCCCGCCCGACCGGTGGTGAACTTCAGCGCATTGCCGCCCAGGTTGAAAACCATCTGCCGCAGCCGCACCGGATCGCCCAACAGGACGGCGGGGATGGCCGGGTCGATGTGGAGTGAAAAATCCAGGTTGTTCTTGGTGGCGGTGGGCGCCAGGATGTCGGCCACCGATTCCAGCGTCGCAGTAATCGAGATCGGCTCACTCTGGATTTCCAGCTTGCCCGCTTCGATGCGGGAGAAATCCAGGATGTCGTTGATGATGTGCAGCAGCGCGTGCGCCGAATCCTGGATGGTGCCGAGCATCTTGCCCTGTTCGCTGTCGAGACGGCTCGTGGCCAGCAGTTCCGACATGCCGATGATGCCGTTCATGGGGGTGCGGATTTCATGACTCATGGTCGCCAGGAAAGCGCTTTTGGCGACGTTCGCCGCATCGGCGGCTTCTTTGGCCTGCTGTAGATGCCGCTCCGCCTGCTTGCGTTGGGTAATGTCGGTGAAGGTGCCGACCGCGCCCTGATTATTCGACATGGTGATCCAGCGGGACTCGACGGTGCTGCCGTCGGGCAGGTTTCGTTCGGCCTGGCCGGGTTGCAACAGGCCGACGTTTTCCCGCGCCAGTTGTTCCGGGTCGCCTGGGCCGAAGTCTCCGCGCTGTGCCTGATGCAGCAGCAGATCAGTTCTCTTCAACGGTTTGTGTTGCCATTCCGGCGGCAAGCCGAACAGCTTGTAGTATTTGCGGTTGGACGCCAGGATGTTTTGCTCCCGGTCGACCATGACGATGCCCTGATCCATGTTCTCCAGCGTCAGTCTCAGGATATCCAGCTTGCGCGCCAGCTCCTGCTGGGCGCCGCGCAGCTCGGAGATGTCGTCGTGGGTGATGACCAGCCGCGGCCCTTCGTCGGTATAGATGCGGGTGGCGTTGAGCAGCATCCAGCGCTGGTGTGCGCCGTGGCAGGTGTATTCGGCGCTGAAGTCGTACAGGTCGTCGCGTTCCAGCAACTTGTGCAAGGCGCCGCCGATCTGCTTGAGCTCCTTGTCGTCTTCGGCCTTGTCATAGAAGTCCAGGTAGTTGAGACCCGGACCGCTATCTTCCTCATGCTGCTCGTCGCCGCGCCCCATGCGCCGCCAGGCCTGGTTGACGAAGATGATGATGCCGGCTTCGTCGATCACGCAGATGCTGGCGCTCACTGAATCCAGGGTCAGGCGGAAAAACCGCTGCAACTGCACCAGCTCGCGTTCGGCATTCTTCACCGCGCTGATGTCGCGCACCACGCCTACAAACAACCGCGTGTCGCCGTCTTGCGTCTCATTGACGGAGAGATGCATGGGGAAGGACGAGCCGTCCTTGCGCAAGCCTTCCACTTCGCGGCCGATGCCGATGATCTTGCGTTCGCCGCCGCCCAGATAGGCTTGCAGATAGCCGTCGTGCGCGCTGTGATCCGGCTCCGGCATCAGCATTGAGATATTCTGCCCGAGGATTTCTTCCTGGGCATGGCCAAACATCTGGATTGCGGCGAGATTGACCGACTCGATAATTCCGCGCGTGTTGATGACGATGATGGCGTCGACCGTGGAATCCAGCACCGTGCGCAGGCGTTCCTCGTTGTGGCGCAAACCGATTTCCGCCTTGCGGCGCTGCCGCGTGGTGGCGATGACGCCTCGCAACACAACGATGCCGGTCAGCGCAATCAACGCCGCCAGGGCAGCCAGCAGTATCCAGGTGCGCTCGACTCTTTCTTTGAGCACCTGCTCCGCTTCCTGCGCGTAGGCCTCGCCGCTCTGACGGGAATGATCGATCAGGGATTCCATGATGCGGTCAAGCCGGATAAAGGTTTCACCGCCCTGGCTGGCCGCCAGCGCACCGGCTTCCGCGCGCCGGCCTTGCTGCACCAACTGGATGATCTGGCTCCGCAGCCCGGCCAGTTCGCCGAGCAGGCGCTGCGCTTCAGCGACCTGGCCGGAATCGCCAGCGGCATTTTCTTTCACTACCCCGATCTGCCGCCCGGCCTCATTTTCCAGCACCTTCGCCGCTGCGACCAGACGCTCAATTTCGAGCGAATTATCCGTCAGGGTAATCTGCAGCAGGAGATTGCGCAGTTGCGCCGTTTCAACCTGTAGTCGCGTGGCGGCATTGCCGGCGACAAAGGGATGGGAATACAAATCCTGGCTGATGGATTGCAGGCGATCCATACCCGCCACCATGTACACGCCCAGTCCGATCACGCCACCCAGGGTCAGCAGGAAGCCGACCCCGATCCAGGTGGTAATCCGTAGTTTTGTCGTATTTGCCATAGCGGGACCAGGAGCCTGTTCAAGTTGGAATCACAATAACACTCCGTAACACTCCGCCCGGAGTGCGGCGAGATGCAATGCAAGGCGAGGCTCGCGGTGTGTCCCGTCACGAGAAACCTGTGCTGGCGGCGGGCTACCTGAATGCAACCGGTGCTGACGATCAACGCATGCCAACCATAGTATCTGAATACTCCCGCTGTCAACCACAACGGCCTTCCTGTGTTGCGGGTTGATGATCTGTCCGGTTGTCACGCTGCCCAAAATGGGACAAGAGATTTATGCCCCGGAAAGTATGCGACGGACGAGGTTGCCGCAGGAGATACGGAAGATGGGATTCCAGGAAACGTATGCCGGGGCCTGGTCTTCCTGTCTAGCAGTTTGTTGAATTTATCCCCCGAACCGGTCCACCGAAACTTGGGTGAATCGTTAATTGGGAAGGCGAGTTTAAAGGAAAGAGTCGGACACGATGCGTGGGCTTGATGTAACCCAAGAAGGCTTGTTTGTGACGAAGCGGACTGCGGACTATATGCCTGCGGGCCACCCGCTGATTGGCATACGCGCAATCCTCAACCAGGCGTTGCGCGAGATGGACAGCTTGTTTGGGTTGATCTACGAAGATCGCGGACGCTACTCGGCGCCACCGGAATGGCTGCTGCGGGGTCTGGTGCTGCAA
>JACQAO010000015.1 GCA_016194935.1 Betaproteobacteria bacterium | reverse complement strand
GCAGTAGATCAGCCCGACCGGGGCGCCCTTGAGCATCAGCGGGAACAGGACAAAGGTCTCGGCCGGCACATACTGGCGATACCATGCCGGGATACGCTCCAGGATTTTTGCTTCGTTGATGTCATTGATGATGATATCGACACCCTTGGTGACGGAGACGCGGAATACGTCCGGCCCGATCCCCAGGGGAAAACAGAAATGCGGCACGATTATGCTGGTGGCGGGGCCGAAACCGAAGCGGCCCATCATCTGCTTGGTCTTGCCGTCGCGCAGGCAGAATATCACCCGCTTGAAGCCCATCGCCCGATACATGGTTTCGAGCGTAATCCGCAGGACATCGTTGAGCGAGAAATTTTCCACCAGTGCATTGCTGATGTCCTGAATGCCGGCGGCAAGCGTGGCTTGCGCATCGTCCGGCTGGTTGGCGTTCTCCTGCTCACTCTCATTCTCTTCTGATGTCAGCCCGATCACCGTTTCCGACAGCAGCGTATTCGCCATATCCGTGTCGACCTGCGCGGTTTCGCTGTCAAGCACCGGCAGCTTGATTTCGCCCGACCAGGTTTTGATTTGCCGGGCAAACGGGCTTTGCTTGAGATTTACCTGGAGAATCGCGGCAACCTGCGTGAGATCCGCGAAAGCCCTGTCCAGGGTCTCCTGCAACTGTCCTTTGGAGAACTGGATGCTGCGGGAGTAGCGCTCGGTGACCAGCGCCATTTTTTTCAGCCGCTCTTCCGGCGGCGTATCCGCAATCACCTCGCACATCTCATTGGAGAGACCCGCCACCACACGCAATGACTCATCGCGGGTGACCGGCTTGCGCACCGGGCCGCTCGGCAAACGCCGCATGCTGTTCACAATGGTGACCGGGAAACCCCAGGAGCGCGCGATGCCGACGCCGAGTCCCTCGAATGAAGTGCCAAGCACCTGCCAGACGGCGATTTCCTCGCTGCAATTTTTCTGGATCATCAGCTTGCGTACTTCCTCCACCTCCTCGGGAAAGTAGTACTGCGCCAGCAAGCGGCCCAGGCCGTGAAACAACGCGCAGATAAACGCCTCTTCGGCTTCGCGCGGCGCCAGTTTCTTGCTCAGGTCGCGCGCCAGCAAGCCGGACAGGTTGGCGCGCAGAAACGCCTCCTTGAGCAGCGTGGCGTTGGCCTTGTTCTGCAAATGTTCGAACAGCAGCACGGTGATGGCGATATTGCGAATGGCGTCGATGCCCAGCACAATCACCGCGCGCGAAACAGTGCTGATGCTGCCGCCGCCGGCCTGGCGGTAGAAAGCCGAATTCACCAGGCGCAGAATCTTGTTGGTCAGCGAGAAATCCTTGAGGATGGTATTGGACAGTTTGTCGACATTGTCCTTGTCGGTATCGGTGAGCTTGTTGATGGAAGAGACGGAATCCGACAGCGCCGGGAAGTCCGATTTATGCCGCATCCGCCGCAACAGGAAATCCAGCGTGCTCTGTTGCCTGGCTTCGTTGTCGGCATCGGGCGACGGCTGTGAAGAACCGGAATTCAGGTAAGCCGCCAGCGCCTGCTGCATTTGCCGGGCGTCGGCGTAGCGTAGTTCCGGTTGCGGCGCGACCGCCTTGAGGATGATGCTGCCCAGCCGTTCATCGATATTGCCATCCTGGGGCAACTGCACCGGCTGACTGACAATACGCGCCAGCATCTGCTGGAGGCTTTCCGCCTGGACGGCGCGGCGGCCAGTCAGCATTTCCAGCAGGATCAGACCCACTGCGTAGAGGTCAGTCTTGACGTTGATGGTGCGAGCCGCCCTCGACGTATTCAAAAACCAGGTAAGGGTCGCCGTCCTGTTCGCCGGCCTCGAAGATCGGCACAATGTTGGAATGCCGCAGCTTGCTGACGGTGCGCGCCTCGGCCAGCAGCGACTGGCTGTCGCGGCGATCCGCTTCGGCAAAATGCAGGGTCTTGATCGCCACCTCGCGCTGCAAATGCGGGTCGTTGCACAGATACACGATACTCTGCGCGCCGCGCCCAAGCTCGCGCAAAATTTCAAATCGGCCGATGCGCTGCGACATCTATTTCATCCAGCCTGCTTGATGGCCAGCAGCGCCTGGTTGCGCAGGGTCTTGAGTAGCGTCAGCTCGCGCGGCGGGATGACAATTTCACCCGCCTTATCCTTGTCGCAGTAAATCATCCCGACCGATACGCCCTTGAGTCGCAGGGGAAACAGGACGAAAGTCTCTGCCGCCACATGCTGGCGATACCAGTCGGGAATACGCCCGCGGATTCCCGGATCGTTGATGTCCTTGATGAGGATATCCACCCCACGGGTGACCGCCACGCCAAACACGTCGGTCGCACTGCCGAGCGGAAAACGAAAATGCGGCAAGACCTCGCTGGTGGCCGGCCCAAAACCGAAGCGCGCCACCATCCTGCCACTCTTCGGCTCGCGCAGGCAGAACAGCACCCGCTTGAAACCCATGCCTCGATACATGGTCTCCAGACTGATGCGCAGCAGATCGTTGAGAGAAAAATCCTCAACCAGCGAATTGCTGATGTCCTGGATGCCCGCAGACAGCACCATGCAGGCTTCGTCCGGCACGCTCACGGCAGGGCCTCCGTCAGCCGGCGTCTCAACGGCTTCGCCGAGGACGGTGTCGGTCAGCACGGTTTTTTCCAGCTCGATTTCCTCAGCCAGGTCGGCATCATCCATCTGCGTGCCGACCTCGGTGAGCGCCTTGCCCTTCGACCATACCTTGATCTGGCGGGCCAGCGGGCTCTGCTTGAGGTTCATATGGAGAATTGCCGCCACGCCGCCCAGCTCGTCGAAGCTCTTGTCCAGCGTTGCCTGCAACTGCCCCTGGGGAAACTGGACGCTGTTGGCATAACGCACGACGATCTTGCGCAGCGTCTGGAGCCGGTCCGCAGCCGGGGTGTCGGCGATGGCCTCACTCAATTCGTTGGCGATCGCCGCCGCCACATGCAGGGTTTCCTCGCGCGTGCCGGGCTTGCGCACCAATCCGTCGGGAATGTGCCGCATGCTGTTGACGATGGAGCTGGGGAACCCCCAGCTACGCGCAATGCCGATACCCAATTCCTCATAGGAAAGACCCAGCACCTGCCTGACAGCGGCTTCCTCGCTGCAATGCTTCTGCACTCTGGTCTTGCGGATTTCCACCACTTCATCGGGAAAATAAAACTGCGCCAGCAAGTGGCCAAGTCCGTGAAACAGCGCGCAGATGTAGGCCTCTTCGGTTTCGCGCAACTGCATTTTCTGGCCGATTTCACGCGCCAGCAGGGCGGAAAGGTTGGCGCGCAGAAAGGCCTCTTTGAGCAGGGTGGCGTTGGCCTTGTTCTGCAAGTGCTCGAACAACAGCACGGTGATGGCGATATTGCGCACCGCATCCAGGCCCAGCACTACCACTGCGCGGGAAACGGTACTGATGCTGCCGCCGCCGGACTGGCTGTAGAAAGCCGAGTTCACCAGCCGCAGGATTTTATTGGTCAGCGAAAAATCCTTGAGGATGGTGGTGGAAAGCTTGTTGATGCTTTCCTGGTCGGTATTGGTGAGCTTGTTGATCGACATGACGGAATCCGACAGTGCCGGAAAATCCGATTTGTGGCGCATCCGCCGCAACAGAAAATCCAGCGTGCTCTGCTGTTGAACCTCACTTTCAGGATTCCTGGCGAACGGTTGCGACGCACCGGAATCCAGGTAAGCTGTCAGCGCCTGCTGCATCTCTGCGGCGCTGTCGAAACGCAACTCCGGATCGGTCGCCACTGCCTTCAGAATCACGGCGCCGAGACGCTCGTCGATATTCACATCTGTCGGCAACTCGACCGGCTCGCGCACAATTTTCAACAGTACCTGCTGGATGTTTTCCGCCTCGATCACCCGGCGGCCGGTCAGCATTTCCAGCAGGATCAAACCCATTGCATAAATGTCGGTCTTGACGTTGATGCTGCGATTTTTTACATACTCAGGCGCCATGTAAGGCGGCGAACCCATCAGGCCGTTTCCCGCCGCCCTCGACGTATTCAAAAACCAGGTAAGGGTCGCCGTCCTGTTCGCCGGCCTCGAAGATCGGCACAATGTTGGAATGCCGCAGCTTGCTGACGGTGCGCGCCTCGGCCAGCAGCGACTGGCTGTCGCGGCGATCCGCCTCGGCAAAATGCAGGGTCTTGATCGCCACCTCGCGCTGCAAATGCGGATCGTTGCACAGATACACGATGCTCTGCGCGCCGCGCCCGAGTTCACGCAGGATTTCAAAACGACCGATGTGCGATGTGATGAGCTGCGGCATGCGTAAGGAAAAAGTTTGGGGTCCAGGCTGCGGTCAAGTTAGCAGATATCAGGGTGTTTGTTAAGCTGTGCTTTGTTGCGTAAGATTCGTCTATGCTTCCTGCCGATAATCCTGATGAATTGCGCGTCCGCCTGCTCGAATTGACTTCCGAGCACCGCGATCTCGATATCGCCATCGCCCAACTGCTGGCCGTACCACCCCAGGATCAGTTGCTGCTGGGCCGCTTGAAGAAACGCAAACTGCAACTCAAAGACCGCATTACCCAGATCGAGCGCCTGCTCGATCCGGACATTCTCGCCTGAATTCACCAATTTCACCGATGGCCGACCCCAACACCTACAGTTTCGACACGCTCAGCCTGCACGCTGGACAGGTACCCGATACCCAATACGGCGCGCGCGCCACGCCGATCTACCTGACCACCTCCTTCGTCTTCAAGGACAGCGACCAGGCCGCCGCGTTGTTCAACATGGAACGCGCCGGCCACGTCTATTCGCGCATTTCCAATCCCACCAACGCGGTGCTGGAGGAACGCATCGCCGCCCTCGAAGGCGGCGTCGGCGCCATCGCCACCGCCTCCGGCCAGGCTGCGCTGCATCTCGCCATCGCCACCTTGATGGATGCCGGCAGTCATATCGTCGCCTCGCGCGCCCTTTACGGCGGCTCGCACAACCTGCTCGAATACACCTTGCCGCGCTTCGGCATCGCCACTACATTCGTCAATCCGCGCGACCTCGACGGCATCCGCGCCGCGATCCGTCCCAACACCCGCCTGATCTTCGGCGAGACCCTGGGCAATCCCGGTCTCGACGTGCTCGACGTGCCGAATGTCGCAGCCATCGCCCACGACCACGGCCTGCCGCTGCTGGTCGATGCCACCTTCACCACGCCCTACCTGATGCAGCCGCTGGAACTGGGCGCAGACCTGGTGTTCCATTCCGCCACCAAGTTTCTCGGCGGACACGGCGTCGCCATCGGCGGTCTGCTGGTGGATAGCGGTACATTCGACTGGGAAACGTCGGGAAAGTTTCCCACCCTCACCGAACCTTACGCCGGTTTCCACGGCATGAACTTCGCCGAGGAGTCCACCGTCGCCGCTTTCCTGCTGCGCGCCCGACGCGAAGGCCTGCGCGACTTCGGCGCCTGCATGTCGCCACTCACCGCCTTCCAGATTCTGCAAGGCATCGAGACCCTGCCGCTGCGCATGGCGCGGCACATCGAGAACACCCGCAAAGTGGTGGCGCATCTGGCTACCCATGCCGCCGTGGAATCCATCTCTTATCCCGAACTGCCCGATCATCCCGATCATGCACTGGCGCTACGGCTGCTGCCGAAAGGCTGCGGCGCGGTGTTCAGCTTCGTGCTGAAAGGCGGACCGAGTGGAGCAAAGCTCGCCGGCCAGCGCTTCATCGAGAACCTGCGCGTGTTCTCGCACCTCGCCAACGTCGGCGACGCCAAATCGCTGGTGATTCACCCCGCCAGCACCACCCATTTCCGCATGTCGACCGAAGCACTGGTCGCCGCCGGCATCCATGAAGGCACGGTGCGCCTGTCCATCGGCCTGGAAGACGCCGGCGATTTGATCGAAGACCTGAACCGCGGCCTGCATGCCGCCATGAAGGCATAGAACGATGGAGTTCGTAGTCAACGGACAACCGGCCTACGCCTACACCGGCGGAAAATTAATCGATCCCGCCAAGCCGACGGTGATCTTTATCCACGGCGCGGAACAGGATCATTCCTGCTGGGCGTTGCAAAGCCGCTGGTTCGCACACCACGGCTATTGCATGCTGGCGGTTGACCTGCCCGGCCACGGGCGCAGCGCCGGTCCTCTGCTGACCAGCATCGCGGCGATGGCGGCATGGATCGTCGCTTTGCTGGATGTCGTCGGCATTCGTCAGACGGCGCTGGTCGGTCACAGCATGGGTTCACTCACCGCGCTGGAAGTTGCGGCAAGTTTTCCAGTACGCATCAGCCGCATCGCCCTGCTCGGCAATGCCACGCCGATGCCCGTGTCGACCGCGCTGCTGGATGCCGCGCAAGATGACACGCGCCGCGCCGAAGCCATGATCAATGACTGGCAGCACAGCCCACGCGGCCACCTCGGCGGCAATACCGCACCGGGAATGTGGATGGCCGGCGCCAGCCGACGCCTGATGGAGCGCGCCGCCGAAGGCGTGCTGTTGAACGACTTGTCGGCCTGCAACAACTACTCACAAGGTCTGCAACGCGCCGCCCAGGTGCGTTGTCCGGTGCTGCTGTTGTGCGGCAGCCAGGACCGGATGACTGCGCCAAAAGCCGCACACAATCTCGCCACTCACCTGCCCGATGCACGCCTGCAAATGCTGGCAGGCGCCGGTCACGCCATGATGTCCGAACAACCCGATGCAGTACTCGACGCGCTGCGCGATTTTCTGGTGCTCTAAATATGTCCCCGCTCAAACGCAACATCGGCCTGCTGGCCGCCTGTCAGGCGCTGCTGCTGACCAACGGTGTCAGCCTGATCGCCATCAACGGCCTGATGGGATACGCGCTGGCCGCCGACAAACGCCTGGCGACACTGCCGGTCACTACATATGTCATCGGCTCGGCGCTGACCACCCTGCCCGCTTCTTTCTTCATGAAACACTTTGGCCGCCGCGCCGGCTTCATGTTGGGCAGCCTGCTGGGACTGTTGGGCGCGCTGTTATCGGCCTACGCAGTGTCGGTGCAAAATTTCTGGCTGCTCTGCGCCGGCACGCTGCTGGCTGGCGCCTACAACGCCTTCGGCCTGCAATACCGCTTTGCCGCCGCCGATGCCGCACCCCCTGACTGGAAAAGCAAGGCGATCTCGCTGACGCTGGCCGGCGGCATACTCGGCGGCGTGCTCGGCCCGGAAACTGGCAAGCTCACGCGCAATCTGCTGGAGCCGCCGTTCATGGCGTCCTATGCGGTGCTGGCGTTGTTTGCGCTGATCTCATTGCTGCTGGCCAGCCGCCTGCAAATGCCGCCGGCCACGCCGCTGGAACTCGCCGACACCACGCCGGAGCGGCCTATCCGCCAGATTGCGCGCCAGCCGGCCTTCATCGTCGCGGTACTCGCCGCCGTCTGCGGCTACGGCATGATGAACCTGCTGATGACGGCCACGCCGCTGGCCATGGATGTGTGCCGCCTGCCTTTCA
Organism: Betaproteobacteria bacterium; assembly: GCA_016194935.1. GTDB lineage: Bacteria > Pseudomonadota > Gammaproteobacteria > Burkholderiales > Rhodocyclaceae > JACRAR01. The sequence continues at coordinate 19,238 of JACQAO010000015.1, read as the reverse complement.
ACGATACCGCCTTCGTCCTTGAGTGGCATGTCATCGGCATGTTCGCGCCGTCCTTTTTCACCGGCTCGCTGATCAAGCGTTTCGGCGTGGTGCAGATACTGCTGGCCGGTTCCGCGCTGATGCTGGCGTGCACCGCCATCGCCCTGTCCGGCGTCACGCTGATGCATTTCTGGTGGGCGCTGGTGCTGCTCGGCATCGGCTGGAACTTCCTCTACATCGGCGGCACCACGCTGCTCACGGAAACCTATCACGCCTCCGAAAAAGCCAAGGTGCAGGGCGGCAACGATTTCCTGGTGTTCGCCACCCAGGGCGTTTCTTCCCTCTCCGCCGGAGCCGTCCTGATCGACAGCGGCTGGTCGGCGCTGGTCACGTTCGCGCTGCCGCTGATATTGATTACCACCCTGGCCTCCGTCTGGCTGCTGTGGCTGCGCCGCCGCCAGCCGGTGACATGATGACGACCGAGACAAACTCTACGGAGCCGGTACGAATCTCAAAGCTGATGGCGGCGCAAGGACTCTGTTCGCGCCGCGAGGCCGACAGCTATATCGAACGCGGCTGGGTGTACGTCGATGGCGAGCGCGTCACCGAGCTGGGCAGCCGCGCATATCCAACCCAGAAAATCACCCTCAACAAAGCCGCGCAAACCAGCCAGTCGGCGCGCGTCACCATCCTCATCAACAAACCCATTGGCTACGTCTCGGGGCAGGCGGAAGACAATCACACCCCCGCCTCGGCCCTGGTCAAGGCTGACAGCCGCTGGGAGCAAGACCGTACGCCGCTGCGCTTCGCTCCCATGCAGTTGAAGGGGCTGGCGCCCGCCGGGCGGCTCGACATCGACTCGCTGGGCTTGCTGGTATTGACCCAGGATGGACGCATCGCCCGGCAGTTGATCGGCGAAGATTCGGCCATCGACAAGGAGTACCTGGTGCGCGTGCAAGGCAAGCTCGCGCCAGACGACCTGGCGCTGCTGAATTTCGGCCTGAGCCTGGACGGCGCGGCGCTCAAGCCGGCGCAGGTTGATTGGCAGAATGACGATCAACTGCGCTTCGTCCTGCATGAAGGCAAGAAGCGCCAGATCCGGCGCATGTGCGAGCTGGTCGGGCTGAAAGTGGTGGGACTGAAACGCATCCGCATCGGGAAAATCATGCTGGGTGATTTACCCATCGGAAAATGGCGCTATCTGCGCGACGACGAACGCTTTTAACTAACCGGCCTGCCATCATGCACATTCCCAAACACCTTGCTGCACTCACCCTGGCTTGCTTCAGCCTTTCTGCACTGGCGAATGACATCGACGCCGGCCTGAAACGCATCCAGCATATCGTGGTCATCTACGCCGAGAACCGCAGCTTCGACAACCTCTACGGACTCTTCCCCGGCGCCGACGGCATCGCCCAGGCGACGCCTTCCACCTGGACGCAAACCGACAACAACGGCCAGCCGCTGCCGCATCTGCCGCCGGTGTGGAACGACAAAAGCGGACAGTTTAATGACGTGGCTACACTCCCCAACCGCCCGTTCCGTATCGACGCCCCGCCTTTCAATCAGGCGCTGGACACCAAAACCCCCGACCTGGTGCACCGCTACTACCGCAACATCGAACAGATCAACGGTGGACGGCTGGACCGCTATGCCGCCCTGTCCAATGCCGGCGGCCTAGTGATGGGCTACTACGACGGCGCCAGCTTGCCGATGTGGCAATACGCCAAACACTATGTGCTGGCCGACCATTTTTTCATGGGCGCTTTCGGCGGCTCTTTCCACAATCATTTCTGGTTGATCTGCGCCTGCACCCCCACCTTCCCCGATGCGCCGGACAAACTCAAGGTCCAACTGGATTCCAGTGGCAAACTGAAGCGGCGCGACGGATCGCCGCAAAGCGCACTCGACGGCCCGCCGCAACTGTATGACAACGAACTGACACCGGACGGCTATGCCGTAAACACCGTGCAGCCGCCCTATCAGCCGAGTCGCGTCCCGCCCGCACCCGGCGGCGATCCGCGCTACGCCGATCCCGCCGGCCATCCGCTGCCGCCGCAAACCGCGCTCACCATCGGCGATACGCTGTCAGCCAAAGGCGTCACCTGGGCCTGGTACGCCGGCGCGTGGGATGCCGGGCTGGCCGACGGCATGCAGCCCTCGGATGTGAAGCGCAAGGTCATCTACGGACACGAGACACCCAGCATCCAGGTGCATCATCAGCCTTTCAATTATTTCCTGCGCTACGCGCCAGGCACGCCGGAGCGGGCAAAACACCTCAAGGACGGCGCTGAGTTTTTTAAAGCCATTGAAACAGGAACGCTGCCCGCAGTCGCTTTCTACAAGCCGGAGAGCAGCCTCAACCAGCATCCTGGCTATGCCGACATACTCAGTGGCGACACGCACATCGCCCAGGCGATAGCGAAAATTCAAGCCAGCCCGCTCTGGCCGAACACCGCCATCATCGTCACCTACGACGAGAACGGCGGCTTCTGGGATCATGTGCCGCCACCCACCGGCCCTGGCTGGGGCGACCGCTGGGGACCAGGCACGCGCATCCCGGCGATCATCGTTTCGCCGTTCGCCAAGCGCCGCTACATCGACTCAACCCCCTACGACACCACCTCGATCATCAAATTCATCACCCGCCGCTTCGGCCTTGAGGCACTGCCTGGCGTGCGCAGGAACGCAGGTGACTTGAGCAATGCATTCGACTTTGGCCGACGTTGAAACGCATATTCAGATGGGGCGGTAATTGATTACAAAAGATTGCCGGTCTAATACGCAAGCATAGCCGCCGTCCCGCCAGACCCGACTATTTTCCAGTAAATTGGAAAATAGTCTTGACTTTCTTCCATTCAAGTAGAAAATAGGCGGCATGGAACGCGCACTCACTCCTTTTATCCAGGCCGATCTGGCACGCAAACTGGTGTTTCTTTCCGGCCCCCGGCAGTCAGGAAAGACTACACTCGCCCGTGAGCTGGCGAGCGCCTGGCCGAATGCGCAGGTGCTCAATTGGGATATTGCCGCCGACCGCCGGGTCATGCTCGATCAAAGCTGGTCACCGTTGGCCCAACTCGTCGTGTTTGATGAACTGCACAAGATGACAGGCTGGAAAACCTGGCTGAAGGGCGTGTTTGACGGTCGCGGCGAGGGTCAGGCGCTGTTGGTTACCGGCAGTGCACGCCTCGACACTTTTCGCCAATCGGGCGAGTCGCTGGCCGGTAGATATTTTTCCTGGCGCTTGCATCCGGTAACCGTGAAAGAATCGGTCGCGGCTTTCGATGTCACGCCCGAAGCGGCTCTGGCACGCATCCTTGAGCGCGGCGGTTTTCCTGAACCCTTGCTGGCTGACCAGTTATCCGATGCAGAGCGGTGGCGGCAACTGTATCTCGAGGGAGTGATCCGCGAGGACATTCTCGAGTTTTCGCGGATCGGTGAAATTCGCACGATGCGTATTTTCGTCGACATGCTCAGAAGCCGCGTCGGTTCGCCGCTATCGCTGGCCTCACTGGCGCGTGATTTGCAGATTTCGCCGACCACGCTCGGGCGTTATCTGGAAATCCTTGAAGCCTTGTATATCGTCTTCACGGTTCGTCCCTTCCATCGCAATATTGCCCGCGCCTTGCTCAAAGAGCCCAAGGTGTATTTCTTCGACACTGGCCTGGTGCAGGGCGACGAAGGGGTGCGTTTCGAGAATGCCTGCGCCACGATGCTGTTGCGCCACGCGCATTTTCTGCAGGACTCAGCAGGGCGCGCCATGAGCCTGAACTATGTGCGCGACAAGGATGGACATGAAATCGACTTTGCCCTTTGTGAAAACGGCGAACCCCTCGGCTTTGCCGAATGCAAGCTGAGCGATCCGGCGGTACCACCCTATCTTGCCGCCATCGCCGCGCGCTTCCCTTCCGCCGGCGCCAGCTTGCTGGTGCGATACCTGCGGCAACCCGAACAACGCGGTCGGGTTGCGGTTGAACGCGCTGCGGATTGGTTGGCGCGTCTATCGGCGTGACGCAGGTATCAGGGGCTATCCGCCTTACTCAACCGAAAGGTTGCACCCCAATCAGCCAGGCATGTCCATAGAAAGCGAACAGCGCCCAGGCGACCAGACCGATCACCACTACCAGTGCATCGCCAGACAGCGTGCCTGGCGATGCGTTGGTGCGGGCGCCTGCCGCGCGGTCGCGGCGGCGTGCGGAAACGAATGCGATCACCGACCATGCCAGGAAGGAACCGAACAGCAGCACGTCGCCGGGACGGCCATTGGCGATCAGGTGCGCGAAGGCCCACAGCTTCACCCCTGCCAGCATCGGATGTCCGATTGCCGCCTTGATGCGGCTCCCCGGCACATACGCTGCTGTCAGCAACACGAACGCCGGCAGTGTCAGCAGCGCGGCCAGATAGTGCGTCCAAACCGGCGGAGTCCACAGATCAGGGGCGCCGCGCGTGAGGCTGTAGCCCCACACGATCAGCCCCAGGCCGATCAGCGAAACCAGCGAGTACAAGCCTTTCCAGCGGTTTTCGCCCAGGCGCGCAATCTGTTGGGTGCGCCATCCGTCAGCGACGATACGCACTGAGTGGACACTGAAAAATATGAGCAAGCCAAGCAACAGGATAGTCATAATCTGCGGACTCCAGTTAAAGCGGAAAAGTAGAATTGGCTGGCATTACTGTGTATCCAACGTTGTTTGGCGTTTGCGCAGTTCACGCGCCAGATCAAGCACCGCCGCAGCATAGAAGCTGCTGCGATTGTAGCGCGTCAATACGTAGAAGTTGCGATAGCCAAGGCGGTACTCGGTCGGCTGTTGCGGCGTGATCAGGTCGATCAGCGCCGCTGGCAGTTCGGGCGCGTCGCTGCTGGTCACGCCATAGACCAGAAGCTCGCTGGGATTGCGGCGTGGCTCGATGCCTTCTTCGAGCAGGGTTGAAAATTTTTCGCCCTCTACACTGGCCGGCACGGCCACTGGCTGATCCCGTTGCCAGCCATGTTCTTTGAGAAAATTTGCTACGCTGGAGATGGCGTCGGCTGGGCTGTTGGCCAGGTTGATGCGGCCATCGCCGTCGCCATCGACCGCGTAGCGCCGCACGCTGCCCGGCAGGAATTGCGGCAGACCCAGCGCGCCGGCATAGGAGCCCTTAAAGGAAAGCGGATCGCGCCGTGTCTCGCGCGCCAGCAGCAGCAATTCCTCCAGTTCGCGGCGAAACAGGGTGCTACGGTTGGGGGTAGGAGCGCCGGACAGGTCGGACGCCGGGTAGTCGAAGGCCAGTGTCGCCAGTGCAGCTAGCGTAGTGAATTTCCCTGTGGTGCGGCCATAAATGGTTTCGACGCCGATGATGGCGACGATGATTTCTTCCGGCACGCCGGTATTTTGGTGCGCCGCCGCCAGCGCGGCGTGATGCTCCTGCCAGAATTTCAGGCCCAGACGGATACGCCTGGCTTCGACAAAGCGGGCGCGATACGCCTGCCAGGAGCGGATGCCGGGATCGCTGGGCGGCAAGATCGCCCGAATCACCGCCGGGATCGGCTTGATGCTGGCGAACGCCAGCTCCAGCGCCGCATCATCGAAGCCGTGCTTTTCTCGCATTTCGGTAATGAAAGTTTGCACTTCTGGACGCATGGCGAAACTGCCGGCGCAGAACGCTGTGGATGCCCAGCCGACGGCGAACAGCAGCAGCAGGAGTCGCAGCCTGGGTTTCATGGCTTGTGGCTGTCGCGCCACGCAAGTTGCGCGATACGCTTTTTCAGTTCCTGCAACAATTGCGCCGCTTGCGCCGACGTGCGCTCCGCATAACGCAAGCGTGCGTAAATGCCGGCGATTTCCTGGACTTCCGCAGCAAGTGCCGAACCATCGGCGGGCAATGCCGCCGCAATTCGTTCGGCATAATCATAAGGCCCTTCCCAAGGCCGCCGCGCCAGGCCGTGGCGGGCAAGCTTTCTGGACAGGCGGTTCCAGGCCGCCAGTGCCGGATCCAACCGTTGTCGCTGGCGCAACGTCCAGGCGGTGAATCCCAACAACAGCACGCCGCACATGACCGTCAACATCGTGGTCATCTGCTGCCAGTCGGGCGAGCGCATGCCCAGCCGACTCAGCAGCTCGCGCTGCCGTTGCGGGTTATAGCCGAGCACCCACTGGTTCCAGACATTCGTCAGGGCATCCCAACGGTAGCGCATCTGGTGCAGCCACTTGAATGCCGGACGCTCCATCAGCGGACGCACTTCGCCCGCCGGCAGCGCCACCGCCAGATTCATCTCGATGCGCGTCGGCGCAATCGCCGCGGTCGGGTCTACACGCAACCAGCCGCGGCCCTTGAGCCAGATCTCGGCCCAGGCATGGGCGTCGGATTGGCGCACGATCAAGGTGCCGTCGACCGGATTGATCTCACCGCCCTGATAGCCGGTGACGACGCGCGACGGAATTCCGGCGGCGCGCATCATGAACACAAAGCCGGCGGAGAAATGTTCGCAGAAACCGCGTTTGCTGTCGAACAGGAACTCGTCGATGGAATCTTCCCCAAGCAAAGGCGGCGACAAGGTGTAGATGAAAACCTGGCGGCGATAATAGTCGAGCATGCGCCGCATGATGGCCACGTCGTCCGCGCCCAGTTCCGCCCGCCATGCGGCGGCAAGCGCGCGGGCGCGCGGATTGTAGCCCGGCGGCAGTTGCAGGTCGGCGCGCAGGATGGCCGGCGCTTCGTCGACACCGGCCACGATGCCGGGATAGGAGCGCATCTCATAACGCTGCCGCGCGCGAACAGGCGCTTTTGAGAGCAGTTCATAATCGCTGGCAAGGATACTGTCAGGCGGTATCGTCGCCGGCAATTCCAGGGCGAACAGCCAGTGTTTGTAGTGCGGCTCCAGCGTCACGGTGTACTCCACCGGCGTGCCGCTGAGCGTATAGGGCAAACCGTTGCTGACATAAGGCTGGACGATTTTCCAGGTGCGTCCGTCGAACTGGCTGAGCACCGGGCCGCGCCAGTAGAGACTGGTTTGGGGCGGCGGCTTGGCGGCGAATTCGCCGCTGAATTTGACGCGGAAGGCAATCGCATCGGACTGGCTCAACTGGCTGATCGACCCCGGCGCCATGCTGTCCGACAATCCGGTCTGTCCGCTGAAGGCGTCAATCGGCAAACCCCACAACGGCCCTTGCACGCGCGGAAACAACACGAACAGCAACAGCATGAAAGGGACGGCCTGCAACAGCATCACCCCTGCCAGGCGCAAGGCGCGCGCTGGCGGCTGGCGCTGATGATGGAGGATCACCAGCGCCGCAGTGGTCGCCGTCACCCCGGCCAACGTCAGCACCGCATAGCCGATGCTCTGGGTGAAAAAAAACTGGCTCAGACTCAGGAAATAACCCAGCAGCACTGCCGCAAAACCATCGCGCACGTTGCGCATTTCCAGCAGCTTCAAGGCAAACAGCAACACCAGCAAAGCCACGCCGGGATTGCGTCCGAACAGCGTATGAAAATGCAGGAGGATCCCGGACATGCCGGCCAGCATCACCAGTATCAACAGCCAACGCGACGGCAAGGCCAAACCGCGCCACAACAGCACGCCGCGCCAGAGCAAAACCAGCGACGCCAGCGCACTCAACCATTCCGGCTGATACGGCGCCAGCGGCGCGAACACCGCCAGTGCCGAGCCGTACAGCCACAACGATTGCCTGGCGGAAAGCGGGCGCGCCAACGGTTTAATGTGCCGGTCGGGCTGGGCGGAATCAGCTTGGCGCATACAAGGCCAGCAGTTTGAGGCAGGAATGAAAATGCGCGTCGTCGGCAGCGGGCGCCAGTTCGCCGCCGGGTCCGGGCAGACGCAGTCCCCAGGCAAGCCCGCTGGCATGGGCATCGCAGATCCAGCGCGACAATACCGCAAGCCGCTCCTCGATGCCCAACGTAGCCGGCAACGAATTCCAGTCCAGCCACAGCGTCTGCGCTGCCGCGCCGGAAAACAGCTTGGTCAGCAACGGTCCGTCGTCCTGGCGGGCCGCCGCTTTCCATGCGACATGACGCGGCGGATCAGCAGGCTGGTGACCGCGCAGACCGGCGAAATCCTCCATCCCTGCGGCCAGCCGGGTCGCACCGCCATCCGCGCCGGGCGTACTGGGCAAAGGCGGCGCAACGGCAGCGGGCGCGGGGTACACCAGGCAGCGCAGATCGGGCGCGGCGTAGCTCCAGGCGCGGATCAACCCGAGCGGGTAGTTTGTCTCCAGCGTGATGCGCGGCAAGGTCAACCAGCCACGCTGTGTAGTCGGCAGCTCCAGGCGGACTTCGATGCTGGCTTGCGCCGGCACTTCGACCTCGACCTGCGGTTGCTTCGGCAAGTGCTTAGGTAAAGAAAGGCGGATGGCCGGCCTCGATTCGTTGCGCAGGTTGGTGAGCACGATGCCGAAGCCGGCGTGCTCAAGTGCGAATACCGGCTCTGTACGGCCAAGCGAAATTCTCAGGTGAGCGAGGTTGCGGAAGGTGTGGAGGATGGCCGTAGTACCCAGGCCCGCCAGCAGGAACACCAGGGCGTAACCCAGGCTCAGGTTGTAGTTGATGGCGCCCACCAGCATCACCAGCAGCGACACCGCATAGACCAGGCCCTGCCGCGTCGGCAGCACATACACGCGGCGCTGCGTCAGAATCACCGGCACGGCTTCCGGCGCGTGGCCGCGCAGCGCCCAGCGGAAGAAACGTTCTTGCAGTGTAGCGGCGAAGCTCAAGGTTATGCAGGCAAACGCTGGGTTTGTCTTCGCAATGACGAGCCTGTCACGGCAGCGGCACCGCGTCGATCAGGCGGGCCGCGATCTGCGCCGCACTCAGCCGCAGCAGTGAATCTCCGGCGGGTCGCAGACGATGCGGCGCGACTACCGGCAGCACCGCCTGGATGTCTTCCGGCAACGCATGATCGCGCCCTTCCAGCAGCGCCCAGGCGCGTGCCGCAGCCAGCAGCGCGAGAGCGGCGCGCGGCGACAGGCCGACCTGGTAATCGGGCGACTGGCGGGTATACGCTACCAATGCCTGGGTATAGTCGATCAACGCATCGGCAATGTGTACCTTGGTCACCGCCAGTTGCAACGCGGACAATTCCTCGGCGCTTATGCACGGCGGCAGGTCAGCAATCATTGCCCGCCGGTCTGCGCCGCGCAGCAGTTCGCGCTCGGCGTCGCGGTCGGGATAGCCAAGCTCGATACGCATCAGGAAGCGGTCGAGCTGGGATTCGGGCAGCGGAAAGGTGCCGATCTGATGCGAGGGATTCTGCGTGGCGATCACGAAGAACGGCGACGGCAGTGGTCGCGTTGCCCCTTCGGTGGTGACCTGCCGTTCTTCCATGGCTTCCAGCAAGGCGCTCTGGGTTTTCGGCGTGGCGCGGTTCACTTCATCGGCGAGAATCAATTGCGCAAAAATCGGCCCTGGATGAAAAGTGAAACCGGCGCTGGCGCGGTCGAACACCGAGACGCCGATGATGTCGGCGGGCAGCATGTCGCTGGTAAACTGGATGCGCTGGAACTGCAAGCCCAGCAGCCGCGCCAGCAAATGCGCCAGGGTGGTCTTGCCGACGCCCGGCAGGTCTTCGATCAGCAGATGGCCGCGCGCCAGCAAGCAGGCCAGCGACAGACGTATCTGCCGCTGCTTGCCGAGAATGATGCCGCCGGCCAGCCGCACGACTTCGGCGAGATGTAGATGTGGATGTAGATGCGTCTGGGAAGTGGGTGAACGCATGGTCAGGATATTCGGCAGGAAGATAAAAGCGTGGATAATACAGGCTCCGAAGAATTGTTAGTCAATACTCCCCGCATGGCCGCGACGACCGCCTTCATCACCCACCGCGATTGCTGGCTGCACGACATGGGCGCCCATCATCCGGAGTGCTCCGACCGTCTTGACGCCATCAACGACCAACTGATCTCCACCGGACTGGACCAGCATCTGGCCCACCACGACGCGCCGCTGGCGCAGGTGGAACAACTGCTGCGGGTGCATCCGCGCAAACATATCGAGATGATCGAGCAGAGCGCACCGCAAAGCGGCATCGTGTACCTTGATCCGGACACCGCAATGAACCCCGGCACCTGGAACGCCGCATTGCGCGCGGCAGGCGCGGGAGTGCTGGCCACCGATCTGGTAATGCAGGGCGCGGCGGCGACCGCCTTTTGCAGCGTGCGGCCACCCGGGCATCACGCCGAAAGCGCCAGGCCGATGGGCTTCTGCTTCTTCAACAACATCGCCGTTGCCGCCATGCATGGCATCGCGGCATGGGGATTGGAGCGCGTCGCCATCGTCGATTTCGACGTGCATCACGGCAACGGCACCGAGGAGATTTTTGCCGGCAACGACAAGGTGCTGATGGTGGGGTCCTTCCAGCATCCTTTCTATCCGTTCTCCGGCACCGATCAGCCGGCCTCAAATATGCTCAACATACCCTTGCCGGCTGGGACGCGCGGCGACAGGTTCCGCCAGGTGGTAAGCGACCTGTGGCTGCCGCGGCTGCGTGAATTCGCGCCGCAAATGATCTACGTTTCCGCCGGCTTCGATGCCCATGCCGAAGACGACATGGCATCGCTGGGCCTGGTGGATGCCGATTACGCCTGGGTAACGCAGCAGATCAAGCAACTCGCGGCCAGCCACGCGCAGGGGCGCATCGTGTCGATGCTCGAAGGCGGCTACAACCTGTCCGCCCTGGCGCGCAGCGTCGCGGCGCACATCAAAGTGCTGGCTGATCTTTAGTTCATGTAAAATTGGTTCTTTGTTCTGGATTGTTGTCCATGATTACAGGCTCGCTCCCCGCCATCGCCACGCCCATGCACCCGGACGGCAGTCTTGACCTGCCCCGGCTGCGCAGCTATATCGACTGGCATATTGCGGAAGGTTCCGATGGCATCGTGGTGGTCGGCACCACCGGCGAATCGCCGACGGTGGATCACGATGAGCATTGCGAACTGATCCGCACCACAGTTGAACAAGCCGCCGGACGCGTCCCGGTGATTGCCGGCACCGGCTCCAATTCCACCACCGAAGCCATCGAGTACGCCGCCTTCGCCAAAGAAGTCGGCGCCACTGCGCATCTGTCGGTGGTGCCTTACTACAACAAACCCACCCAGGAAGGCCTCTACCGCCACTTCAAGAGCATCGCCGAGGCAGTCGATCTGCCGATGCTCCTGTATAACGTGCCGGGACGCACCGTCGCCGATCTCGCCAACGACACCACGCTGCGCCTGGCGCAGGTACCCGGCATCGTCGGCATCAAGGACGGCAGTGGCAATATCGAGCGCGGCAGCGATCTGCTCAAGCGCATCCCGCCGGGCTTTGCCTGGTACAGCGGCGACGATGTGACGGCGCTGCCGCTGTTGCTGCTGGGCGGACACGGCGCAATTTCCGTCACCGCCAACGTCGCGCCGCGCCTGATGCACGAAATGATCGCTGCGGCCCTGGCTGGCGATGCGAAAAAAGCGCGCGCCATCAATTTCCGCCTGCTCGGCCTGCACCGCCATCTGTTCGTCGAGGCTAACCCGATCCCGGTCAAATGGGCGCTGGCGCGCATGGGGAAGATGTCCGATGGGCTGCGCTTGCCGCTAACGCCACTAGCGCCCGAGTTTCACGAACTTGTCCGCAACGCCTTGGGCGAAGCAGACATTAAAATTTAATGCTGTACATTTCCGAGGCGCGCATGAAACGCAACCTGCTCCTGACTTCGCTGTTGTTGACCGCACTTGCGCTTACCGGCTGCGGCTCCCTGATCGAATCGAAAAAAATCGATTACAAATCCGCCGGAAAATTGCCGCCGCTGGAAATTCCGCCCGACCTCACTACGCCCAGCCGCGACGAGCGCTATGCAGTACCTGACGCCAGCACGAAAGGCTCGGCCACATTTTCCTCTTATTCAGGGGAGCGTGACGGCGGAGTGCGCGCCAGTTCATCGACAGATGTACTGCCGAAAATCGACAAGATGCATATCGAACGCGCCGGAACACAGCGCTGGCTGGTGGTCCCCGGCACGCCTGAAAAACTCTGGCCCGTCATCAAGGAGTTCTGGCAGGAAACCGGCTTCATCATCAATGTCGAAATGCCCGAAGCCGGCATCATGGAAACCGACTGGGCGGAGAATCGCGCCAAGCTGCCACAGGACTTCATCCGCAAATCGCTGGGAAAAATATTCGATTCGCTGTACTCGACCTCGGAGCGCGACAAGTTCCGCACCCGCCTGGAGAAAGGCGCCGAGCCTGGCACCACGGAAATCTACATCAGTCATCGCGGCATGGATGAAGTCTATGTGAACGAAGGCAAGTCTGAAACGCGCTGGCAACCGCGCCCGCCGGACCCTGAACTTGAAGCGGAGATGCTGCGTCGTCTGATGGTGCGCCTTGGCGCCGACGAAGCCCAGGCCAAGCACCTGATCGCCACGCCGCAAGGGCAGGAACGCGCCAAGCTGACCCGCGCCGCCGACGGCAGCGGCACCCTGGAATTACAGGAACCCTTCGACCGCGCCTGGCGGCGCGTCGGCCTGTCGCTGGATCGAGTGGGCTTCACCGTAGAGGATCGTGACCGCGCGCAAGGCGTCTACTTCGTGCGTTACGTAGACCCGGAAACCGATAGTGACAAAAAGGCGGACAAGAGCTTCCTCTCCAGGCTGGCGTTCTGGAGAAGCAGCAAATCGGACGCCAATGAAAACGCCCGCTACCGCATCCACGTCAAAGGCGACAGCGTCGGCAGCAGCGTGCAGGTGCTGACGCGTGAAGGCGGCGTTGACAAATCGGATACCGCGAAGAAAATTCTCGGGCTGTTGTTTGACCAGCTCAAATGAAATATCGCGTCGTCTAGGATCGTCCCGCAATCCAAAAGCAGATGAAATGAACCTGACCCAATCGGCCCAGCTTGGCTTCCTGGCAGCAGAATCGGCTTTCAAGGGACTTTCAGACAGCGCTTGTTAATGGGCAAAGAAATGCATACCCCCGTCCACCGGCATGACAGCGCCAGTGATGTAACGTGCTAACGGCGAGGCCAGGAAAGCGACCAAGTAAGCTACGTCTTCTGGGTCACCGAAGTACCCTGCGGGAATATTCTTGGCAATAAAATTCCGGCGGGCATCTTCGGTCGGATGAAGTTTGGTGAGGGTTTGTTCACTGTTGATTCGTCCTGGCGGAATGCAATTAACAGTGACGCCATCAGATGCCACCTCACAGGAAAGCCCTTTTGCCCAAAGATGTAATGCCGCCTTGGCTGGCGTGGCGGCGTTTGATGCACGGGGCTCCATAGAGCCGCTAATATTGATGATCCTGCCCCAGTGACGGGCACGCATTGCCGGCAGCACTGCCTCGGTCAGAAGCCTCGCAGCGGTAAAATTGAGTGCGAAAGCCTCCTCCCAGACCACGTTGGCATTCTCTTGGGATAATGGCCTGGAGCCTCCTGCACTGTTGACGAGAATGTCTATCTGTCCAAGATGTTTAATCGATTCATCGACTATCCGGGCAATGTCGTCCGCATAAGTGATGTCGCCGACCACCACGCCAGGTAATATCCCTCCGCTCTCACCGATCTCAATCGCAAGTTGTTTCAGTTGATCGGCACGACGCGCAGTTATGACGACTCTGACGCCCTCGCTCGCTAGTATTCTCGCTATCCCGGCGCCGATGCCGGAGCTTGCGCCGGAGAGCAGACAGGTCAGTCCGCTTAGTTTCAAATCCATGCTTAACCTCGATGCCCCGAGCCGGGGCCAACAATGAAATTTCGGGTGCGAGCGGGGACAGCGGAACTTAATTTCCGACAACCAAGTTGATGCGGTAACGCTCGTTTTATTGACTCCGGCTGGCCAATGGACGACCTCTAATGTTCACCCGTGAGCGATCACCACCTTTCCGAAATTTCGCCTGCCGTCGAAATGCTGCCATGCCTCCCTGGCCTGGTCAAACGAAAACACGCGGTCGATCACCGGACAAAGCCGATGCAGGGTGACTGCCCGGTTCATCGCCTCGAAGTCGGCCCGGCTTCCGACGGCAATACGGCGCAGGGTTGCACCGCTCAGGAACAGGGACTTAAAGTCTATCGACGCTTGCCCGGCGGCGAGGAAACCGATCATCGCGATCTCTCCGCCGACGGCGACGGCGCGGATAGACTGCGCGAGCGTGCCGGGGCCGCCCACCTCGACGATGCGATCGACGCCTAGCCCTTCGGTCAACTGCCTCACCTGGGCGAACCACTCGGGCAAGGCGGTATAGTCGATGACCTCGTCGGCTCCCAAGGCACTCAGCCGCTCGGCTTTCTCCGGGCCGGAGGTGGTGGCGATGACGCGGGCGCCCAGGAGCTTCGCCAGTTGCAGGGCGAACAGCGAGACCCCCCCGCTGCCTTGCGTCAGCACCGTATCCCCGGCGGTGATGCCGGCCAGCGCGGTCCAGGCGGTGACAGCCGCGCAAGGCAGGGTGGCTGCCTCCTCGAAAGAGAGGTGTGGCGGAATAGCCACCAACGCCTCGGCGCTGACGACTTTCTGGTCGATCAGCCAGCCATCCTGGTCACTGCCGTATTGTTCTCTGGCCGAACTCAGGGGAAAGCGACCGCCGAACCAGCGGGGAAAGAAGCTGTTGGCGACACGGTCGCCAGGTTTGAAGCGGGTAACATTATCGCCAACGCTCACCACCTCACCGGCTGCATCGGAGAGCGGAACGAGATTGGGGCGGCAACTCATCGGATATTGGCCGTGCAACAATGCCAGATCACGGAAATTCAGGGAAGTGGCACGCACGCGTACCAGTACCTCACCAGGTCCGGGTGAGCGTGGCGCCTCGGCATGAAGCACGAGGCTGTCAATATCTCCGAATCGTTCGAGGCGATAGACTGGCATGGGACGGTTCCTTGAGAAAAGATTGTAGAAACCCATGCTACCTCCAGCAGCCCATACGAAAAATAGCCCAGGTTCCATATCTCATGTCCAATCGTCCAGCTATACTCGACTCGATGGACCCTATCGAAGACATCATCACCGCCATGCGGGTAGAAAGTGCCCTGTACGCCCGACTTGAAGCCAAAGCTCCGTGGGGGATTACATTTGCCTCCGGACCGCATGTCCGTTTCGGCATCGTCGTGCGCGGCCACTGCTGGCTGAGCGCCGACGGCCTGCCACAGCCCATCGCATTGAGCGGTGGCGATTGTTTTATCGTCCGCGCCGACGCCCGTTTCATCCTTCAAGATGAGACGGCAAGCCCGCTCCTTTCCTGCGAGGCGATCTTCGCCGGACGAACCACCGGAACCATTGGCCTTGGCGGGAACGGCACGTTAACCGATATTGTTTCCGGTCGCTTTGCCTTCGACGCTTCAGCCGGCGAACCTCTGATGTCGCTGTTGCCACCGGTGGTACACATCCGTGTGGATCACCACCGTTCCCGCCTGTTGCATGCAACCTTGCAGCTCATCGCCATAGAAACTGCTGAACAGGCGCTCGGTGCGAATCTGGCTGTTGCCCGCCTCGCCGACGTGCTTTTCATCCAGGCTGTGCGCGCGTGGTGTGCTTCCGATGGATGTCAGACCAGCGGTTGGCTGGCCGCCCTTGCCGACCGCCATCTCGGTGCGGTGATAAGGGCAATGCACGCCGATGTCACCCGCGACTGGACGGTGGAATCCCTCGCCTCTGAGGCCGGCTTATCCCGCTCGGCCTTTGCCACACATTTCAAAACGGTGGTTGGCGATACTCCGCTTGGATACCTGACCCGCTGGCGGATGTACCGCGCAAAAGCGCTGCTACGCCAAGGTGATCTCGGCATAATGGAAATTGCCGCGCGCGTCGGCTATGAAACCGACGCCACCTTCAGCCGGGCTTTCAAGCGTAATGAAGGCAAGGCGCCAGGGGAATACCGAAGGCAAAAAAATGCCCTGTTTGAAAATACGCCAGAATCCTCCTGATAATTATTGCGGCATCAACAACGTCCGCCAGAAGAAAGGGCGCCCGCAGGCGCCCTTTCTTCTTCTCCTCCTCCAGCTTGTTCTGTCAGGCGTTGGTTTTTAGTTGCTCCAGTATCGCCGGATTCTCCAGGGTGGACACGTCCTGGCTGATTTCTTCACCTTTTGCCAGCACCCGTAGCAGGCGGCGCATGATCTTGCCGGAACGGGTCTTGGGCAGATTATCGCCGAAACGGATGTCCTTGGGTTTGGCAATTGGGCCGATTTCCTTGCCGACCCAGTTGCGCAGTTCGTTGGCGATTCTTTTCGCTTCGTCGCCGAACGGGCGCGCACCCTTGAGCACCACGAAAGCACATACCGCCTCGCCGGTCATGTCATCAGGACGGCCCACCACGGCGGCTTCCGCCACCAGCGGGTTGGAGACCAGCGCCGACTCGATTTCCATGGTGCCGAGGCGATGGCCGGAGACGTTCAGCACATCGTCGATGCGCCCCATGATGGTGAAGTAACCGCTCTTGGCATCGCGCACAGCGCCATCGCCGGCGAGGTACAGCTTGCCCTTGAAATCCTCCGGATAATAGGATTTCTTGAAGCGTTCCGGATCGCCCCAGATGGTGCGAATCATGGATGGCCAGGGTTTCTTGACGACCAGAAAACCGCCCTTGCCCCACTCCACATCATTGCCGGTTTCGTCGACAATAGCAGCCTGGATGCCGGGGAAAGGCAGCGTGCAGGAACCCGGCACCAGCGGCGTCGCGCCCGGCAGCGGGGTAATCATGTGGCCGCCGGTTTCCGTCTGCCACCAGGTATCCACCACCGGGCAACGCCCGCCGCCGACGACATTGAAATACCACATCCAGGCTTCAGGGTTGATCGGCTCGCCCACCGTGCCGAGTATGCGCAACGAAGAAAGGTCGTATTGCTTGGGCTGATCAGCGCCAGCCTTGATCAGTGAACGGATCGCCGTCGGTGCGGTGTAGAAAATATTCACCCGGTGATCCTGGATGGTCTTCCAGAAACGGCCCGCATCGGGATAGGTCGGCACGCCTTCGAAAACGACCTCGGTGGCGCCACAAGCCAGCGGGCCATAGGTAATATAGGTGTGACCGGTGACCCAGCCGATGTCGGCGGTACACCAGAAAACATCCGACGGCTTGATGTCGAACGTCCATTTCATGGTGAGAATGGCTTGCAGCAAGTAACCGCCGGAGGAATGCTGAACGCCCTTGGGCTTGCCGGTGGAACCCGAGGTATACAGAATGAATAAAGGGTGCTCGGCGTCGACCCATTCCGGTTCGCAGACTTCCGGCTGGCTGGCGGTGATTTCGTGCCACCACTTGTCGCGGCCCTCCTGCATGGCGCAAGCGCCGCCGGTGCGCTGATACACAATCACGCTGTGGATGCTCTCGCAGCCGCCCAGGGCAATGCCTTCATCGACCGCCGGCTTCAGGGGCAGGCTCTTGCCGCCGCGGCATTGTGCGTCGGCGGTGATGACGGCAACCGCGCCGGCATCCTGGATGCGCTCTTGCAAACTCTTGGCGGAGAAGCCGCCGAACACCACCGAATGAATTGCGCCGATGCGCGCGCAGGCCTGCATGGCAACGATGCCTTCGACCGACATCGGCATGTAGATGATGACGCGGTCGCCTTTCTTGATGCCTTGCGCACGCAATGCGTTGGCGAAGCGGGCGGTGCGCGCCAGCAGTTCCCGGTAGGTAACCTTGGCGACCTTGCCGTCGTCTGCCTCGAAAATGATAGCCACTTTGTCGCCCAGGCCGGCCTCGACATTGCGGTCGAGACAGTTGTAGGAAACGTTCAGCGTGCCGTCGGCGAACCACTTGAAGAATGGCGCATTGGAATCGTCGAGCACCTGGGTAAACGCTTTCCGCCAACTGATATGTTCGCGCGCCAGACGCGCCCAGTAGCCGGGGTAATCCTGCTCCGCCTCCTGGCACAACGCATCATATGCAGCCATGCCGGAGATCGTGGCATGCTTGACGGTAGCAGCGGAAGGCGGAAATACGCGGTTTTCCTGAAGCACCGATTCAATCGACGACGACATCTGAAACTCTCCTCTGTGCTGGGTAACTGGATATTTCGCTGCAATAAACAACTGCGCGGCTTTATGACATCAGTCCAGATTGCATATTAAGACAGGCAAATAATATCGGTTTTGGTCAGGTTTATTTTTTCAAACATCCACTTTAAAACCAAGCTCCACCTCCGAGGCTGGAACACCACCGCGAATGCCCCAGTTTTCCGGAGGCACTTCGTAAATAACGATGGTGATATCGGATGCACCGACACCCAGATTAGCAAGCCGCTGTACGACCCTTTGGTACAACGAACGTTTAGCCTGCAAAGAGCGGCCAGAGAACATGCTGATTTCAACAAGAACATAATTCTCACTGGTTCCGGGGATTGCATGAAAATGCTCCGGCTTGTATTCGACATAACGGATTTGCCGATCCCACACAGGGAGCTGAAGAGCCTCACGCTGAGCAAGATATACCGCCTCGATAAGCGCTTGCACCTCAACAGATGTGCGGGCTCTCCTCCCCTCGATTCTGGTGACCGGCACGCCTCTTCCTCCAGCTTAACGATGCATTTGATAGCAGTAATTTTACACTCGACTTGCACTTCATGCTCAGGCGCGCAACTTGCCACCTGACGCCAAAGACCTCATCACCCATATCCTCACCAACAGCCGTATGTCGGCATGCAGGTGCGCTGGACGCCACGCTCTCGCAACAGCAGATGGTCGATGAGGCGGGGTCGAGCTTATTTGATCCCCAGCAATTCGCTGCGCGCTTCAGTGCTGGCCAGTCCTGCCCGTTTGCATTCAAACGCGAGCGCCTTTTCCAAAAGATAATCGCCGATGCGATTAAAGAAGGCGGTCATAGGCTACGTAATCCTTGTGATTCCTAACGACGCAGTAGAAAAATCTCTTGAGGAGTCGCGTGTACGGCTATTGTCTGACCACCGGGTTATGCCGCAATCTGCTCGTAAGAGAACTCTGGTATTCCCGCACGCTCAGATGCATGCTCCACCGTGATTGAGCAAATATTCCCTTGAGTGTCGACATCGAGAAGAGTGTTCTCGTCCAGGTCGCGGGTTTCGGTGATCTGAGCAGCACGAAACTCAATGTGCAATGTGTCTGTGTCGGCAAAGTAGCGAATCTTCATGGGGTAAACCTTCGATCAAAGAAAGCATTGTGAACCGTCTCGCCATCCGGGAGTAAAACGACGCGAGAGCCTGTCTGAAATTTTGTGTGTGAGGCATAACATGTCGAAAGTGAAGGAAAGGAGCATGTATGCCACGCAAGAAGAAGGGGGTTGCAGTAGCGACCGAGGCGGCGCTGCCGCGGATACCGTCGGACTGGCTTGACCAGG
>JACQAO010000008.1 GCA_016194935.1 Betaproteobacteria bacterium | reverse complement strand
GGTGGCGAGGGAGAAAACTTCCGCCGGTGCGCGCAGCATCAGCTCCGCTTGCAGCGGGTCGAGCGCGAGGGGTTCCAGTGTCCCCACGTACACACGCCCTGCGCCCAGCTTCAGCGCTGCGCGTCCTGCCAGCAGCGCTGCACCGGCCATGCCTGGTGCGCCGCCGAGGATGCCGGCGCTGCCGTAGCTGCCTTTGTGGGAATTTTTCAGGCGCGGCGACAACTGCGCCGCGAACTGCGATAGTCCAATGGTATTTCCTGCGGCGGCGTCGATCTCAAGATCGAGGTCATGCACGCTGATTTCTCCGCAGTGGTCGGGGCCGTCCAGCGTCAGCAGGCCGGGCTTGAGCGCGATGAAAGCGGCGGTATGGGTGGCGCGCACGGCGATGCCGAGTACACGACCGGTTTCCGAATCCAGTCCGCTCGGGATGTCGAGCGAGAGAATCGGACAGGCGAGTGCGTTGAGTTGTTTCACCAGTCCTGCATAGCGTCCCGTCAACGGACGATCTCCGAGGCCGATGCCGAACAATCCGTCGATAGCGAGGCCATATTTCTGTTGCGGAATTTCGCTATAAAGGTCGCCGCCGGCGCCGATCCATGCATCATAAGCGGCGCGGGCATCCGCCGGTAGTTTGTCGACGCTGCCGGCAAATACCACGACGGGCAGGAGACCATGTTGTTTCAAGAGCCGGGCGACCACCAGGGCGTCGCCGCCGTTGTTGCCGGGACCGGCGACGATCAACGGCGGGTGCGGCGAATCGGCTAACAAATTTAACGCAAGTTTGCATGCCGCCGCGCCGGCGCGCTCCATCAACGGCGGGCCGGCTTTGCTCTTATGCTGTTCGATCTCGCGCAGCGCGGCGAGGCGCAGGATGGGCTGGGCGGGATGTGTAGGCCGCGCCTGGGACATCGTTAGCCGATCATTTGCCGCGGCAGCCAGTTGACCAGGCCCGGTACCAGCCAGACCAGCCACACCGCGAAGACCATCAGCAGAAAAAAGGGCAGGGCGGTTTTTGCCAGCCAGGTGATCTGGCGGCCTGTCATGCCTTGCAGCACGAACAGGTTGAAGCCGACCGGCGGCGTGACCTGGGCCATTTCCACCACCAGCACCAGGAAGATGCCGAACCAGACCGGGTCAATGCCGGCGGTCTGGATGGTCGGCTGGATTACGGCAATGGTCAGCACCACCATCGAGATGCCGTCGAGAAAGCAGCCGAGCACGATGTAGAACAGCATCAGGCCGAACAGCAGGCCGAACTGCGACAGGCCGAGCCCGCCGATCCAGGTGGCAAGGTGGCGCGGCAGGCCGATGTAACCCATCGCCAGGGTCAGGAAGGACGAGCCGGCGAGGATCAGCGCGATCATGCAGTAGAGCCGCGTGGCGCCCATCAGGCTGTCGTGAAAGCTGCGCCGGTTGAGCGAGCCTTGCAGCGCGGCGAGGATCAGCGAGCCGACCACGCCGAGCGCAGCGGCTTCGGTGGCGGTGGCGATGCCGGCGTAGATGGAACCGAGCACCAGCACGATCAGCAACACCACCGGAATCAGGTGACGCGAGGCGTAGAGCTTTTCAGTGAAGCTGTAACTGCGTTCTGCCAGCGGAATGGCGTGTTTGTTGAGCAGCGCCCAGACGACGATATAGCCCATGAACAAACTGGCCAGCAGGATGCCGGGAATTACGCCGGCGATGAACAGCTTGGCGATCGAGACATCCGCCGCCACGCCATACACGATCATGATGATGGACGGTGGGATCAGCAGACCCAGCGTACCGGCGCCGGCCAGCGAGCCGATGACGATGTCGTCGGGATAACCGCGTTTTTTCAATTCAGGAATGGTGATCTTGCCGATGGTGGCGCAGGTGGCGGCGCTCGACCCGGACACCGCCGCGAAGATGCTGCAACCGATCACATTGACATGCAGCAGGCGGCCCGGCAACTTCTCCAGCCAGGGCGCCAGGCCTTTGAACATATCTTCGGAGAGCTTGGTGCGGAAGAGTATTTCACCCATCCACAGAAACATCGGCAGCGCGGTCAAGGTCCACGAACTCGATGAGCCCCAGATGGTCACCGCCATGCTGTCGCCCGCCGGGCGTATGGTGAACGCCTCCATGCCGACCCAGGCCACGCCCAGCAGCGCCAGGCCGATCCAGATGCCGCTGCCGAGCAAGGCAAACAGTGCGATGATCAGCGCCAGGGTAATGAAGAAATCCATAGCGTTACTCTATATGCGCCGGTTCGTTATCCAGCTTCTCCATGCGTATCGGTTGACCACGCAGCAGCGCCACCAGGTCGTCCAGCATCGCCACCAGCAGCACGCTGGCGCCCAGCGCCATCGCCAGTTGCGGAATCCACAGCGGCGTCGCATCGTTGCCCTGCGAAATGTCGTGGAAGCTATACGATTGCCACACCAGCCGCAGGCTGAACCAGGCCAGCACGCCCGCCAGCAGCACGCCGGCGAGGTGGCACCAGATTTCCAGGGCGCGTTTGGCTTTGACGCCGGCATGTTCCAGGATCAAGGTCACGCGGATATGCTCGCCGCGCTTGAGCGTATGCGCCAGGGCCAGGAAGGCGGCGGCGGCCATGCAGTAGCCGGCATAGGCATCGGTGCCGCGCACATAAAAATCCAGCAGGCGACCGGCCACGCTGAGCAGGATCATTGCCAGCGTGCCGATCATAAAAAACGCCGCGAGATAAGCTGCGGCGTGGTACAGCGCATCCAGAAAACGGCGCATCGACGTACTACTTGTGCAAGGCGTCGATGATGGCTTTGCCGTCAGGGCCGGCGGTCTTCAGCCAGTCGGCAGTCATGGTCTCGCCGACCTTCTTCATGTCTGCTTTGAGGGCGGCGGAAGGCGGCTCGACCTTCATGCCGTTCTTGACGAGCGTATCCAGGTAGACCTTGGTTTTCTCCTCGCTGGTCTTCCAGCCGCGTTCCTCTGCAGCGGCGGCGGCTTTCAGCACGGCGGCCTGGGTCGGCGGGTCAAGTGCGTCGAAGGCTTTCTGACTGACGATGACGAGATTCTTCGGCAACCAGGCCTGGGTGTCGTAGAAATACTTGATCTGCTCCCATACCTTGCTGTCGACACCGGTGGCGCCCGAAGTTATGAAAGCGCTGACTGCGCCGGTGGCGAGCGCCTGAGACAATTCAGCGGCCTGGATGGTGACCGGCTGTGCGCCCACCAGCTCGGCGATGCGGCTGGTGTTGGGGTTGTAGGCGCGCCACTTGACGCCTTGCAGGTCGGCGGCGCTGGCGATAGGCTTGGCGGAGAAAATTCCTTGCGGCGGCCAGGGTACGCTGTACAGCACTTTCATGCCTTGCTTGGCCAGACGCGCTTCAGTGGCGGCTTTCGATACTGCCCAGAGTTTTTTTGCATCGGCATAGCTGGTGGCCAGGAAGGGGATGGAGTCAACACCGAAGATCGGGTCTTCGTTGGAAAAATTGGAAATGAATATTTCCCCGAT
>JACQAO010000064.1 GCA_016194935.1 Betaproteobacteria bacterium | reverse complement strand
GTCTTGGGGTAGTTGTCTGTAGCGAGCTTTTGCATCGCGTGATCCATATCCCCCAAACGAGTGATGCCGATGAACGCAACCGCCGACAGCAGCACCAGCACCAGACCAAAACCCAAGCCTAAGCGCGCCCCCACCTTCAAGTTTCCGAATGACATGATTTCTTCCTCCTGAGCAAATTGTTAGATTCTGAAACGCGGGGTAAGTAAGGCTATGCCGCCAGTTGTGTTGCTTCAATCAACTCCATGTCGCGGCTGCCCATCAGCCGCTCGATATCCACCAGGATCAGCATGCGCTCATCCACCGTTCCCAGGCCCAGCAGATACTGGGTGTCCAGGCCGGTGCCGAATTCCGGCGCGGGTTTGATCTCTTCCGGTTTAAGCGTGGTCACGTCGGATACGCCATCCACCACCATGCCCACCACCCGGTGGGCGATGTTGAGGATGATGACCACGGTGAACTGGTTGTATTCGACATTGCCGAGATTGAATTTGATGCGCATGTCGATGATCGGCACGATGTTGCCGCGCAGATTGATCACGCCCTTGATGAACTCAGGGGCGTTGGCGATATGGGTGACCGCATCGTAGCCGCGGATTTCCTGCACCTTGAGGATGTCGATGCCGTATTCCTCCTGGCCCAGGGTGAAGGTGAGAAATTCATTGCCGCCCGCCAGCACGTCGATGGCGGCGGTTTCTTTGGCCTGTGTCGCCTGTGTCATTTGCGTCTCCCCTGTACAAAGTAGGTTGCGCGGCTCAGGCCGCGATGTCTAAATGCTGACTGCGTTGACTGCTTTTAACCAGTGCCACCACATCCAGAATCAG
Organism: Betaproteobacteria bacterium; assembly: GCA_016194935.1. Taxonomy (GTDB): domain Bacteria; phylum Pseudomonadota; class Gammaproteobacteria; order Burkholderiales; family Rhodocyclaceae; genus JACRAR01. Next base: position 57,724 of record JACQAO010000064.1, on the reverse strand, counting down.
CGCCACCCTGCCGTCACCCATGATGGTTGCCCCGGAGACATCGGGTACTTTGCGGTAATTGCTCTCCAGCCCCTTGATGACCACCTGGTGCTGGCCCACCAGCCCGTCCACCAGCAAGGCGATTTTGCCGTCGTCGGATTCGATGATGACGACGATGCCCTGGTGCGGTTCGCGCGCCTTGGCGTCGATTTTGAAGGTGGTGTACAGCGTCAGCAGCGGCAGATATTCGCCGCGCACCTGCACCACCTTGCCGCTGCCGGAGATGCTCTTGATGTCCTCGCGCGCCGGTTGCAGCGACTCGACGATATAGGTCAGGGGAATGATGAAAACCTCGTTGCCGACCGCTACCGACATGCCGTCCAGGATCGCCAGCGTCAGCGGCAGGCGAATGGTGATGCGGCTACCCCAGCCGGCAGACGAGTCGATGTCCACCTGTCCGCCCATGGCGAGGATGTTTCTCCTCACCACATCCATGCCGACACCGCGACCGGATACGTCGGTCACCACGTCGGCGGTGGAAAAGCCGGGTGCGAAAATCAGTTGCCAGACTTCGCCGTCCGGCATGGTATCGGTCACCGGGATGCCTTTTTCACGGGCCTTGGCGAGAATTCTTTCGCGGTTCAGTCCGGCGCCGTCGTCGATCACCGAGATCACCACATTGCCGCCCTGGTGAGCGGCTTGCAGAGTAATGGTGCCGTGTGCCGGCTTGCCGGCGGCGATGCGCTGCGCCGGCAGTTCGATGCCGTGATCCAGGCTGTTGCGCACCAGGTGGGTGAGCGGGTCGGCAATTTTTTCGATCAGGCCCTTGTCCAGCTCGGTGCCTTCGCCGAGCGTGACCAACTCGACTTTTTTGTTCAGTTTCGAGGCCAGGTCCCTGACCACCCGGGGGAAGCGGCTGAAGACGAAGCTGATCGGCATCATGCGGATCGACATCACCGTTTCCTGCAAGTCACGGGTATTGCGTTCCAGCTGCGACAAACCGTTGAGCATTTTTTCGTAGATCGCCGGGTCCACCTCTGAAGCAGTCTGGGCCAGCATGGCCTGGGTGATTACCAACTCGCCCACCAGATTGACGAGCTGATCCACCTTGTCAACGCCCACCCGGATCGAGGCGGATTCAGCCTGTGCGCCAGCGGGCGCCCTGTCCGTGGCGCGCCGAGCCGGCGTTGCGGGTTGGTTGCCGTCATCCGGTTTGGCGGATGTCGCAGGAGCTGTGCTGACGGTTGGCGTTCCTGCCTGCGCAGCGGCAGGTTCGGGCGGCTTGTCGGCGTATCGTTCGGGGGGGAAGAAGCCATAACCGCGTTTATTTTCAGTTTGCTCAATTGCCGGTGTTTCCGGTGTTTCTGATGCCGCCGGTGTTCCTGCGGCATCTTCAAAGAAACCGAAGCTGGCGTCACTCTCTGCCGGCGCATCATCGGCGAACAGGCCGAAGCCGGGATCAGCTACAGCGGCGGGAGCAGATTGGGAAGCGGCGCCGGATTCGATGTTGACCTGCTCCGGTTGCGCGAAGAAAGCAAAAACGTCATTGACTGCGGCTTCGTCGGCAGTGGTTTGCAGGCTCAAGCGCCAGGAGCGGGGGGCGCTACCCTGAGCCGGTAGTTCGGTGACTTCGAGTTTTCCCAATGCGGCGAGATCGGCGAACAGCGGGGCGATGTCTTTTATTTGATCGAGAGTTTGCTGATCGGGCGTGAATGCTATGTTGAACTGGTGTTGAGTTGGCGCTGCGTCTGTGCCGGTACTTTTCGGTGCGGGCGGGGCGGGCTGTGGTGTACCCGCCGGGCTATCGTCGCTGGCCAGGCTGTTGAGTTTCACGCACACTTCAGCGGCGGCCTGGGCATCGCTGTCTTCGTTATTTTGATGGCCGGCGAGTTGTCCGCGCAATACATCGCTGGCTTCGAGAAACGCATCCACCATTTCGCTGCGCAGCGTCAGTTCGTTTTTGCGCAACCGGTCCAGCAGGGTTTCGAGTATGTGCGTTACCCCGGTCATGTCGGTGAAGCCGAAGGTGCCGCTGCCGCCCTTGATGGAGTGCGCCGCGCGAAAGATGGCGTTGAGGTCGTCGGGATCGGGCGCATCGACGTCCAGGCCGAGCAGGAGGCGCTCCATTTCGTCGAGGTGCTCCGCCGCCTCGTCGAAGAAGACCTGGTAAAACTGACTCATGTCGATGGTCATAAGGCGCTCTCCGCAAGCGAGATGTTGGCCGGTAATATTTTTATTGAGGTTGTCGATTGCTCAGCAGTTCCGGCTGTCTGCCGCAGCTTAGCATGAGTCTTCGAGCATGCAAACATTTGCACGATGCACCGAAGCTGAATCGATCACCTCCAGAATCATTTAATCCTGACATGAATTTTCTTCACGCCGAAGATTGTTCCGAGCCAAGCATAATGCACATTCCTGAACATTACAAAGAAAATTTCCGGCTGAACTTTTGTGGTTGAATTGTGGTTGGAATTAGCATGACCGGGTGGCTGGGGTTTTCCGGGAGCCGCGCGGAGGCAGCGTTGCGGTTGCGCAACCAGGCTATTGGCGTTATTCTCGCCGGCAAAGAGTCGACGGCGGGCTGCCGGAAGCAGGCCGTTCCTGCCTGGCGACATTACGATAACACCGCTATAATTGCGGCATACGCTGCGCTGGCTTGCACGGCGTCCGGGAGCAGATGGATATGCAAGTGAATATCGTCAATACCGACAATTCCACCACGATCCGGTTGCAGGGACGGTTCGATTTCAATACCCACCGGGATTTTCGCGCCGCTGTCGATACAGCCCTGAAGGGACTTCAGTCACTGATATCAATCGACTTTGGCGGAGTCGATTATCTGGACAGCTCCGCGCTGGGCATGTTGTTGATGCTGCGCGACAAGGCCGGGGCCGCCAGCAAGACGGTGTCCCTGATCAATTGCGGCGGCGGTGTCCGCCAGATTCTGGACATCGCCAACTTCAGCAAGTTGTTTTCGATCAGCTGATTGCCGCAGCCCTTCCTGCATTCAAAACGTTCACGACACAGGGCCGCCGGCGGAATGATTCTGACCAAACCTTACTATGGCGCATGCAAGAAGGAACCCGCCCCATGACGTTGCGCAACCGCTTGATACTTGTCTTGATCGTACTCTCAGTAGCAACGCTGATCGCCAACGGCTTCAGCTACTACATGTTTTCCGGCCTGGCCGAGGATCTGCGCAAGCTCAATCCACAACTGGCGGCGTCGGCTGATTCGGCCAAACTGACAATCATCGTGGTGGTGCTGGCGGCGTCGGGCGTCGGCCTGGCGGCCTTTATCCAGTTTGTCCGGATTTTGCTCGGCTTGCTGGGCGGCGAACCGCAATATGCCTCCAGCGTAGTCAGGCGTATCGCCGGCGGCGACCTGGGGTTTCGCATCGATACCCGTCCCGGCGACCAGGCCAGCCTGCTGGCGGCGATCAGCGGCATGCAGCAGCAATTGCGCGAAGTGGTGACGGAGATGCGCGCAGCATCGAGCCAGTTGGGGCAGTCGGTGGCGCTGTTTTCCGGAATGAACGGCGAGATCAACGCCGGCTCCGGCGCGCAGAGCGAAGCGGCAGCCAGTACCGCCGCTGCTGTGGAACAGATGTCGGTCAGCATACGCAGCGTCGCCGGCGGCGCCGCTGAAGTCGACCGCCAATCCGCCGCCAGCCTGGAGAGGACTCAGGAGGGTAATGAGAGCCTGTCAAGGATGATCGGCGAGATCACCATGGTGGAAGACTCGGTGGTTGACATCGCGTCAACTGCAACGGTGTTCATCGACAGCACCCGTTCGATTACGGCGATGACGCGCGAGGTGCGCGATATCGCTGACCAGACCAATCTGCTGGCGCTGAATGCGGCGATCGAGGCGGCGCGCGCCGGGGAACAAGGCCGCGGATTTGCCGTGGTCGCCGACGAAGTCAGGAAGCTTGCCGAGAAATCCGCAGCGGCGGCGAGCGAGATCGACAAGGTCACGCGCTCCCTGAGCGAAAAATCCAGCCAGGTGGAGGAGGCCATCGGGCGCGGCAAGGCGGCGCTGGCCACCAGCCAGGAGCATCTGGAGAGCGTCGCCGAAGTGCTCGGCATGGCGAATGCGGAAGTGACCAGCACCCGCCGGGGCATGAGCGAGATTTCCGCATCGGTGCAGGGCCAGACGGTGGCGGTTAACGAAATTGCGCGCAATATCGAGCGCATCGCCCAGATGGCGGAGGACAATCGCGTCGCGGTGCGCCGGGCCGGTGATGAAGGCCGCAGGCTGGAACAACTGGCCGCGAACCTGGGCCGGGTTACCGCCCGGTTTAATGTCTGACCAGGCGGCGGAGGCATGCTGCGGAAGGGGGCAACGGCGGTTTTGCCGCCCGCCGGATCGAGCATCGATCCGGGAAAATGGCGTAATATCGGGGTCGGTGTTTTCACGCCGCACAGCCGGCAGAAAGGCGAAACAATGTCTGACTTGATGAAGAACATCGATGAACGAGCACGACTGGCCGGCACCAATAAGCTGGAGATATTGCTGTTCACACTGGGTGAGGATAGCCGCACCGGTCGGCGCGAAACCTTCGGCATCAACGTATTCAAGGTGCGCGAGGTAATGCGTACCCCGGCGATTACCACTGCGCCGGAAATGCCGGCGGCGGTGAAAGGCATGGTCAGTTTGCGCGGCGCCCTGGTGCCGGTGGTGGATCTCGCCGAATACGTGAATATTCCCATGGCAAGCCCGCGCGAGATCATGATTGTGACCGAATACAACCGTCATACGCAGGGCTTTTTGGTGGAGGAAGTCGATACCATACTGCGCCTCGACTGGGCGCAGATGCGCGTGCCGCCGGATATGCTGATGTCCAACCTGGGCGGCTTGGTGACGGCGGTGACGGAGCTGGCCGATGGCCGGCTGGTGATGATGCTGGATGTCGAGCGCGTGCTTGCCGAGACGACCAAGACAGACGACGCCTTCCTGTTCAAGGACATTCAACCGGTGGTGGATGGCGACCTGACGGTATTCTTCGCTGACGATTCTTCGGTGGCGCGCGGACAGATCCAGCGCACCCTGGAGGCGCTCGGCATGAAATTCATCTCGGCCGTGAATGGCCGCGCCGCCTGGGACGAGCTGCAGAAGCTGGCGGATCATGCGGAAGGCCTCGGCCGGCAGGTGAACGAACTGGTGCAACTGATCCTTACCGATGTCGAGATGCCTGAGATGGACGGCTATATCCTGACCAAGAACATCAAGAGCGATCCGCGTTTCGCCGGCATACCCGTGATCATGCACTCCTCCCTGTCGGGGATGTCCAACCAGCAACTCGGTCATTCGGTGGGTGTGGACGAATACGTACCCAAGTTCGAGCCGCAACGCCTGGCGGAAACCCTGACCCGTCTCACCAAGCGCCAGCCTCACAGCGTAGCGGCATAGCCAAACACGAACCGGGGGAGCGTCATGAAATCAGAAGACAACAGCATGCTTGAATCCGTCGATGCCCGCACCCAGTTGGCGGGCTCGAACCTCATGGAAATCCTGCTGTTCTCGCTGGGAACGCGGGAGACTTTCGGCATCAACGTGTTCAAGGTGCGCGAGGTCAGCAAGACACCCAAGATTACCAAGACACCCAATATGCCGGCTGGCGTTGAAGGGCTCATCAGCCTGCGCGGCAATGTGATTCCGGTGCTGTCGCTGGCGCGCTCCATGGAGCTTTCTGACGCCCCTGGCGGATTGGGCGGCTCGATGATGGTAACCGAATACAGCAAGCGCATCCTGGGTTTTCTGGTGCATGATGTGGACCGCATTATCCGCGTCGACTGGAGCAAGGTGCGCGCGCCGGATTCGGTGGTTACCGGCGGCAGTCATCGCTTCATCACTTCCATTACTGAATTGCCCAACGGCAAGCTGGTGTCGATTCTCGATGTCGAGCAGATACTCGCCGACACTTTCGGCGATGTTCCGGTGACCGAAGTGGAGCGGCTCGGCGATGACGCCGAGTACAACGTTTTCTTCGCTGACGATTCCGCCGTGGCGCGCAAGAAAATCGCCGAAGTGCTCGACAAGATGGGCGTGAAACACAAGCACGCGCTCAACGGGCTGGAAGCCTGGACGCGGCTGGCTGGCATGGCGGCGCATGCGCAGCAGACCAAGAAAGATTTGCGCGATGAAGTGCAATTGATTCTGGTCGATGCCGAGATGCCGGAAATGGATGGTTATGTGCTGACCAAGAACATCAAGAGCGATGCGCGCTTCAACGGTATTCCCGTAGTGATGCATTCTTCGCTGTCATCCGAGGCCAATCACGCCATGGGCAAGCGCGTCGGCGTCGATGCCTATGTTGCCAAGTTCGATGCGGGGATGCTGTCGGATACACTGCGCCCGCTGTTGATGAAATCCCATAGAAATTGAGTCGGAGAGACTTATGCCGGATCCGAGCAAGATAAAATTCCTCGTCGTCGACGATTTTTCAACCATGCGCCGCATCGTGCGCAACCTGCTCAAGGAGCTGGGGTATATCAACGCCGACGAAGCCGAAGACGGCGTCGTGGCCTTGCAGAAGCTCCAGGCGGGCGGTTTTGATTTCGTCGTTTCCGACTGGAACATGCCGAACATGGACGGCTTGCAGCTACTGCAGGCAGTGCGCGCCGACCCGGCCTTGCGGCATTTGCCGGTATTGATGATTACCGCCGAGGCAAAAAAAGAAAACATCATTGCCGCCGCCCAATCCGGCGCCAGCGGCTATATCGTCAAACCGTTCACCGCAGGAACCTTGAACGACAAGCTGGTCAAGATATTCGAAAAGCTCGAGCAATCTCCGGGCTGATCGTAATCACGCAATTACGCAATCACGCAGACAGGCGCCCAGGGGCATCAGGAGATCATGGCGAACCCAATAAAATTTGACGAGTCCAGCGACAGCGAGGATTTACAGTCCCTGTTCGACAGCATCGCCGCCGTCAGCGAGGCGCCAATGCTGGAACCCAAAGCGCCTGCGCCGGCGGTCGACGCCTCCGGCTCGGGAGATAGCGACGATCTGCAAGCCTTGTTTGACAACGTCGCCTCGAACGTTGCAGCGCCCGCCGCCGCCGTTGCAGCGCCGCCGCAGAAGCAAGCCGGCGCCGGGGAACCCGGCGACGTTTTTTCCAGCCTCGGTCATTTGGCGCGCGAATTTCACGATTCCCTGCGCGAGCTTGGCCATGACAAGGCGCTGGGAGATGCCGCGCGCACCATCCCCGATGCGCGGCAACGCTTGACTTACATCGTCCAGATGACTGAGCAGGCGGCGACACGCGCGCTGAATGCCATCGAGATTGCCAAACCGATCCAGGATACCCTGGAGAACCAGGCCGGCGCTTTGGGAACCCGCTGGGAAAAGGTTTTTGCCAACCAGTTGTCAGCCAGTGACTTCAAGGCCCTGGCGGCGGACACCCAGGCTTTTTTGCGCGCAGTGCCGCAGCAATCGCGCGCCACCAACGCCCAGCTGACGGAAATCATGATGGCTCAGGATTTTCAGGATCTCACCGGACAGGTCATCAAGAAAGTGGTCGAACTGGTCGCTAACATGGAGACGCAATTGTTGAAGGTGCTGCTGGTGGCGAAGCCGCCGGATATGCATGTGGAAGCGCCGGATGGCCTGCTTAACGGCCCGGTCATCAATGCCGCAGGCCGTAGCGACATAGTCAATTCCCAGTCGCAGGTCGACGATATGCTGGAAAGCTTGGGATTCTAGGAGAGCACCATGAGCGATTTTCAAGGAATGGAAGATCTGTTGCAGGATTTCCTGGTCGAGGCGACTGATCTTCTTTCCAGCGTAGACAACAAGCTGGTCGATCTGGAGAAAGCGCCGGACGATCACGGGCTGCTCAATGATATTTTCCGCGGCTTCCATACCATCAAGGGCGGCGCCGGTTTCCTCAACGCCGCCGAGCTGGTCACGCTCTGTCACCTTACGGAAAACCTCTTCGACCGTTTGCGCAACGGCGAGATGGTATTGACCCGCGAAATCATGGACGCCATCATGGACGCCACCGGCGCGGTGCGCGGCATGTTCGGCGCGCTGGAGCAGGGGACGCAACCTGGCCCCGCCTCTCCCCAGTTGTTGCAGACGCTCAAGCAGGCGATTGCCGGTGAGCCGGTTGGAGCGGCTGCCGCCGCACCTGCGCCCGCCGCCGCGGCGCCGACCGCTGCAATGGCGCCAGCCGCTGCCGGACCCGACTGGGGCGGCTTGCTTGAAGCAGTGACTGGCGCCCAAAGCCCTGGCCCTGCCGCCTCTACCGCAGTGTCAGTCTCCGCGCCAGTTGCATCCGCCGCAAGCGCCAGCGCCCCGGAAAACACAGGGACCAGCATCACCGAAAAATTGCCGGAACAGATTATCAAGGAAGCCATCGGTCGACGCCCCAGCGACAAGCCCGGTTATCAAGGCCCGCCGGTCAGCCGCCGGGAAGGTGAAAAATCGCGCGACAACACCATTCGCGTCGACACCGTGCGCCTGGACCAGGTACTCAACCTCTCCGGCGAAATCGGGTTGACCAAGAACCGGCTGAATGCCCTGCGCAACGATATTCTCAACGGCAACCACGAGACGGACACCATGTCTGCGCTCGATCAGGCGGTCAGCCAGCTTGACCTGCTGGTTTCCGACCTGCAAAGCGCCGTGATGAAAACGCGCATGCAGCCGATTGGCCGGCTGTTCCAGAAATATCCGCGCATCGCCCGCGACCTGGCCCGGGGCCTGGGCAAGGACGTGGAGCTGGTGCTGGTCGGCGAAGAAACCGAAATCGACAAGACCATGATCGAGGATCTTTCCGATCCGATCATTCACCTGATCCGCAACGCCGTCGATCATGGCGTGGAACTGCCTGACGTGCGCGCCGCCAGCGGCAAGCCGAAGAAGTCCGAAGTGCGTCTGGAGGCGCGCCAGGAGGGTGATCACATCCTGCTGCTGGTGTCCGACGACGGGCGCGGCATGGACCCGGAAAAGCTGCGCGCCAAGGCGCTGGAAAAAGGCATCATCACCGATGAAGAAGCCAATGCCATGGATGAACGGCAGAGCTTCAACCTGATTTTCCAGCCGGGTTTTTCGACTGTGGAAGTGGCTTCGGATGTCTCCGGTCGCGGCGTCGGCATGGACGTGGTCAAGACCAATATCCAGAAGCTCAGCGGTTCCATCGAAATCAAATCGGTGATGGGCAAAGGCACCACCTTCGTGATCTCCCTGCCGCTGACCCTGGCGATTCTGCCGGTGCTGCTGGTGGAGTTGGGCGATCAGCCGTTTGCCGTGCCGTTGTCGATGGTGCGTGAGATATTGCCAATTGATGTGAACATCGTGCAGGAAGTCGGCGGCAGCGCCATCATGGTGGTACGCGGCGAAGTGCTGCCGCTGCTGCCGTTGACCAGCCTGCTCGGCTGGGCGCCTGAGCGGGTGCCGGAATATGGCGTATTGATGCAATCGGCGGAAAGCTCTTTTATTCTTGCCATCGATGGATTCGCCGGCCGCGAGGACGCGGTCATCAAGTCGCTGGAAGGCTTCCGGCCCAAGGGCGTGGCCGGCGTCACCACGCTTTCAAATGGCCAGATTGTGCTGATTCTCGACATGAAGGAACTGCTTGCGGGCCTCGGCGAAAATCGCGGCGTGCCGCGTTCCGCCTTTGTCACGGAAGTAGCTGCTGCCGCCTGACCGGATAAAGGTTCCAGCGCCTGCTTACGGCCATAGCCCCGAATTAATGGGCTAATCCGGCTCTTTTCCAGCACTGATCCCTCGCCGCTGGCGGCAATAATTGCCGCCATGCGAGGAACCGTCCGTGGCTGAAGACAGTGATCTGGAACGTACCGAACCGGCGTCGAGTTCGCGTCTGGAAAAGGCACGCCAGGAAGGGCGGGTTCCGCAGTCGCGCGAACTCACCGCATTCCTGGTTCTGCTGGCGGGTGCTTCCGGTTTCTGGTCGATGGGCAACTGGTTGACGCAATCCGCCTCCGGGATCGTCCGCCAGGGACTGAGCTTCGGACGTGACGCAGTATTCGATTCTCATGCGCTAGGCATTACCCTCCACACCCAGGCGTGGCAAGCCTTGCTGCTCGCCGCGCCATTGTTCCTGCTGGCGGCGCTGGGCGCTGTCGCCTCGCCGACATTGATCGGCGGCCTGGTGTTCACGCCGAACGCCATGAGCATGGACCTCGGTCGCATCAATCCATTGAAGGGCCTCGGGCGTATTTTTTCCATGCAGGGCGTGGCCGAATTGATCAAGGCGCTGCTCAAGGCGGCGCTGGTCGGCGGGGTCGTCTACTGGGTGGTGATACGCCAGCAGGATGAACTGTTTGCGCTGCTGTCGCAGCCGCTCGAAAGCGGACTGGTGTCTTTCGGGCATATGCTGCAGTTCGCCATATTGGCGCTGGTCGGCGGCATCGCGCTGATTGCCGCGATTGACGTGCCGTTTCAGCTCTGGCAGTACTACAGCAAGCTGCGCATGACCAAGGAAGAAGTGCGCCAGGAAGGCAAGGAGCAGGAAGGCGACCCGCAAGTCAAGGCGCGCATCCGCAGCCAGCAGCGCGAGCTGGCGCGCAAACGGATGATGTCCGAAGTACCCAAGGCGGATGTGGTGGTGACCAATCCGAGTCACTATGCGGTGGCGCTCAAATACGACAGCAGCAACATGGGCGCGCCGCAAGTGGTGGCCAAGGGCATGAACCTGATTGCCCAGAAAATCCGCGAGGTCGCCGCCGAAAACGGCGTGCCTCTGCTCGAAGCGCCGCCGCTGGCGCGTGCGCTGTACCGGCACAGCGACATTGGCGATCAGATTCCGGCGGCGCTGTATACGGCGGTGGCCGAGGTAATGGCCTACGTGTACCAGCTTAACCAGTTTCTCGCCGGCGGCGGCAAGGGGCTGCTGCCACCGCAGCAGCCCACTGCACTGCCGGTGCCAAGCGACATGGACCCGGGTGCGCTTGAAGCGCTGGCGGCATGAACGACACTCTGACCATGCAGTCGTTGTTTACCCGCGGCAATCTGCGTCAGCTTGCGGCGCCGCTGTTGATTGTGATGATCCTGTCGATGATGGTGTTGCCGTTGCCGCCATTCCTGCTGGATGTATTTTTTACTTTCAACATCGCAGTTTCGATCATGGTCATGCTGGTGGCAATGTACACCCTGAAGCCGCTGGATTTCTCGGTGTTTCCGACGATACTGCTGGTGACTACCCTGTTGCGCCTGTCGCTCAACGTTGCTTCGACGCGCGTGGTGCTGCTCGAAGGACACACCGGGCCGGATGCGGCGGGCAAGGTGATCGAGGCTTTCGGCCACTTCCTGGTGGGTGGCAACTATGCGGTTGGATTGGTGGTGTTCGTGATCCTGGTGGTGATCAATTTTGTGGTCATCACCAAGGGCGCCGGACGCATCGCCGAGGTGTCGGCGCGCTTCACCCTCGACGCCATGCCGGGCAAGCAGATGGCCATCGATGCCGATCTCAACGCCGGCCTGATCGGTGAGGACGATGCAAGAAAACGCCGCCTGGAAATTGCCCAGGAAGCGGATTTCTTCGGTTCGATGGACGGCGCCAGCAAATTCGTGCGCGGCGACGCCGTCGCCGGGATCCTGATCCTGTTCATCAACATTATCGGCGGGTTGATAGTCGGAATTTTGCAGCACGACATGGAAATCGCCACTGCCGCGAAAAACTATACCCTGCTGACTATCGGCGATGGTCTGGTGGCGCAGATTCCGGCGCTGATCATTTCCACCGCCGCCGGCCTGGTGGTGAGCCGTGTCACCACCAACGAAGATGTCGGACAGCAACTGGCCGGGCAGATGTTCGGCAATCCTATGGTACTGCTGCTGACCGCTTTTATTCTTGGCGTGCTTGGCATGATTCCCGGCATGCCGAATCTGGTGTTTCTGCTGCTGGCTGCCGCTATCGGTTGGCTGGGCTGGTGGACCATGCGGCGGCATGCCTCGCCCAAGGCTCAGGAGGCTTCACCGGCAGCGCAGGCAGAGCCGCAGGAATCGCTCGACGCCAGTTGGGCCGATGTCGCTCCGGTCGATGTGCTGGGTGTCGAAGTCGGCTATCGTCTGATCCCGTTGGTGGACAAGGGGCAGGACGGAGACCTGCTCAAACGGATACGCGGGTTGCGCAAAAAATTCGCCCAGGAAGTCGGGTTTCTTGCCGCGCCGGTGCATATCCGCGACAACCTGGAACTCAAGCCCAATGGCTACCGCATCACTCTCAAGGGCGTCGAGATCGGCGCGGGAGAATCTTTTCCCGGCATGCAACTGGCGATCAATCCGGGCCGTGTCGCGGGACCGCTGGCCGGCAACCCGACCAAGGATCCGGCTTTCGGCTTGCCGGCGGTATGGATCGAATCGAATTTCCGCGAGCAAGCTCATGCCTTGGGGTACACCGTGGTCGATGCCGGCACCGTGGTGGCGACACACCTGAATCATGTGATTCTTTCGCATGCCGCAGAATTGCTGGGTCGGCAAGAGACGCAATCCCTGCTCGACCATATCGCCAAGGATGCGCCCAAGCTGATCGAAGACCTGGTGCCGAAGCAGATCTCTCTCTCGGTGGTGCAGCGCGTGCTGCAAAACCTGCTGGAAGAGGGCGTCAATATCCGCGATATGCGCAGCATCATCGAGACGCTGGCGGAACACGCGGCGCGCACCCAGGATCCGCTCGAACTCACCACCCAGGTACGCATTGCGCTGGGACGCTCCATCGTCCAGCAATTGTTTCCCGGCAGCGCCGATCTTTCGGTGATGGCGATTGACCCCACCCTGGAGCGCATGCTCGGCCAGGCGGTGCAGGGTACCGGCGATGCCAGCGGCATCGAACCGGGTTTGGCCGATACGCTGATGCGGGAGACCGCCGCCGCCGCGCAGCGTCAGGAAGAGGCCGGCCTGCCGGCAGTGCTGCTGGTACCCGGGCATTTACGCTGGTTGCTGACGCGCTTCCTGCGGCGTGCGGTACCGCAACTGAGAGTGATTGCGAATGCTGAAGTGCCGGATTCGCGGACGATTAGAGTTACCGCCATTATCGGAGCGAAGTCATGAAGGTGAAACGCTTTATTGCAGCCACTGCGCGCGATTGCCTGCGTAAAGTAAAGGACGAACTGGGTCCCGACGCCATCATCGTCTCCAATAAGCCGATCCAGGGCGGCGTGGAAATCATGGCGATGACTGCCGACGGCTTTGAAGCACTGTCACGGCATGCGCCGCCGCACGCGGATGCCGGCGGTTTCGCTGTGCCGCCCGCGCCGAAAAAGGCGGAGCCGCGCCAGGCCGATCTGCCTTCCGCACGTATGCCGCTACCGGCTGCTGCGCCAGCGCGCGGCGCAAGTGCGGCATCGGCATCAGCCGCCGATGACGACTACACCATCAGCTTGTCGAGCCAGGCGCACCGGCAGCCGGTTTTTCATCCGTCCTGGCAGGTGTCGGCCACACCCGCCGCAGCGCCGCTGGCGGCGGCGTCATCCTCCTCCTCCTCCTCCTCTCCCATCGAGCGTCCGCGTCTGCGTCCGCTGCCGTCGCGGGCCAAGGATGAGCACACTGTGTTGTCCGACGCCCAGGTAGCGGCAACTCTGAAAAGCGCGCTGCTGGAGCAGGGTGATGGGGCTGGAGCATCAGCGCACAAAGCCGACAGATTGAGCACTCCGCCGCAGCAGATACAGGTCGAGCGGCTGGCGGATGAGATGCAGACCATCAAGGTGTTGCTGGAGCGCCAGTTGGCCGGCTTCGCCTGGGGCGAGATGTCGCGCGAGACGCCGGCGCGGGCCTTGGCGCTGGCGGAAATGCTGGATGCCGGATTTTCCGGCCAACTGGCGCGCCGGCTGTGCCAGGAGCTTCCCGCCGAACTCAATCTTGATGATGGCCGCAAGTGGCTGAAGAGCGCCATCAACCGCCAACTGCGCACGCTCGGCAATGAAAGCGACATCATCGAGCGCGGCGGCGTGTATGCCCTGGTCGGCCCCACTGGTGTCGGCAAGACCACCACCACCGCGAAGCTCGCGGCGCGTTGCGTGGTGCGCTATGGCGCAGACAAAATCGCTCTGCTGACCACCGACGGCTACCGCATCGGGGCGCATGAGCAACTGCGGATTTATGGCCGCATCCTTGGCGTACCGGTGCATGTGGTGCGCGACGGTGACGACCTGCGCCACACCCTGGCCGATCTGCGCGACAAGCACATGGTGCTGATCGACACCGTCGGCATGAGCCAGCGCGACCGCATGGTGGCCGAGCAGGCGGCCATGCTGATGCGCGCCGGTGAAGTCAATCGGCTGTTGCTGCTCAACGCCACCAGTCGCGGCGATACGCTGGACGATGTGGTGCGCGCCTATGCCGGCGAAGACCTGGCCGGTTGCATCCTGAGCAAGGTTGATGAAGCTGCGTCGATTGCCCCGGCGCTTGACGCCGTGGTGCGTCATGGGCTGCTGCTGTGTTACGTCGCCAACGGCCAGCGGGTGCCGGAAGATTTGCACTTGCCCAACCGGAATTATCTGCTGCATCGCGCCCTCAAGATGCCGGCTGAATTGTCACCGCATCACCTGCAGGAAAACGAGGCCGGGCTGGTGATGGGATCGCAGGGCGCCGCAGTGGCAACTGCACGCGGCGCAGGAGCCGCGCTTGTCTGATTGGCTCAATCCCGGCATCGGCGCAGACGGTGGCGCATCATGGGCGGGAGATCAGGCGGCAGGCTTGCGCCGCCTGTTTGGCGGGCGCTCTCCGCAGGTGGTGGCTTTTGTGTCCGGACGCGAAGCCTGCGGGCGCACCACCTTGCTGGTGCAAACGGCGGCGGCTTTGGCGGCGTCGGGACGGGGCGTGCTCATCCTGGACGAGAACCCGGCGCCCAGCAACGCCATATCGGCTTTCGGCCTGACCGCGCGTCACGACCTGTTCCAGGTGCTGCAAGGCGAACGCAGCTTGCATCAGACGATGTTGCAGGCTGCACCGATGCTCGGCATCATGCCGGCGGCGCGCGCTGCGCGCGAACTGGATAACGCCAATCGCAGCGCTGCGGCGGCACGCCGGAATCTGGCGGCTTGCCTGCAGGAAATGCAGCATGGGGTTGGCTTTGTCCTGGTTGATACGGCGATCCGGCGCGGCGGACATCTTTCGCCGCTGGCGCTCGCAGCGCGGCATATGGCGGTCGTGGTGGCGGCGCAAGGCGCGGCGATCACCCACGCCTATGCGCTGATCAAGCGGATTGCCCAGGAGAGGGGCCGGGAAGGATTCCAGATCGTGATTACGCGCGCCAGGAGCCGCGAGGAAGCGCGCGCCATTTTCGACAATATGCGGCGTGTCGCGCACGAGCATCTCAATGTGCGTCTCGACTATCTGGGCGCCTCGCTGGCGCCGGTGACCGAACACCTAGCCGATGCGTTGTTGCAACGCTTGCCGCCGGCCTTTGAAGACGGGATCGGCGGCGGCTTCGTATTGCCCGCCGCAGATCTCACGGGAAATCTCATCGTGCGCGCCGGGCAGGTTGCACGCATGGCATAGCGCCAGGGTACGATGCGCCGGCACTCGATTAACGTGAAATAGCGAAATTGAGCGCCGAGTAAGCCGACGAGCGTAGCGAGCAAGTCAGTCGCCTCCCCGCGAGGGGAGGACGGGAGGGGCGGGTGTTCATTGCTTTGAACGATTTCATGGCACAGGGGTAGGCATGGTGACCATGCGAGTTAGATGGTATAGTTTGCCGGTCTACGGCCTTCCCTATTCAGATGATGTACACCGCGCAAGGCGCTCCGGACAAGGATCAACTCGTCATACAGTACGCACCCCTGGTAAAGCGCATTGCTTACCATCTGATGGTGAAGCTGCCGCCGAGTGTGCAAGTAGACGACCTGATCCAGAACGGCATGATCGGGTTGCTCGACGCTATTGGCCGCTATGAAGAGGGGCTGGGCGCGCAGTTTGAAACTTACGCCGTGCAACGTGTGCGCGGCGCAATGCTGGACGGCCTGCGGGAAAACGATTGGCTGCCGCGCGGCTTGCGGCGCGACATGCGCCGTGTCGAGGCGGCGATTCATGCGCTGGAGCAGCAGAACGGGCGCCCTCCGCAGGAAGGCGAGCTGGCCGAGTCGCTGGATATGCCCCTGGCCGATTACCAGAAACTGCTGCTGGAAGCGCGCGGGCATCAACTGGTGTATCTCGAGGATCTCGGCACTGGCGACGGTGATGGCGAAGCATATCTTGATCGCCATTTATCTTCATCGCAGTTTGACCCGCTGGCGATGTTGCTGGATCGGGACATGCGCGAAGTTCTGGTGCGCGCCATTGAGGATCTGCCGGAACGTGAGAAAATAATGATGGCTCTGTATTATGACGAGGAGCTTAATCTGCGCGAAATCGGCGAAGTGCTTGGCGTCACCGAATCGCGCGTATGCCAGTTACATACACAGGCCATCGCCCGCCTCAGAAGCCGGGTTCTTGGCGCCATGCCGATTGCGGTTGCGGCTGCCGAAGGCGCCGGCGGGCCGGACAGGAAATTGCGGGCGGCCAAGCGAGCTAAGCAGGAGTAAGCGCAACAATGGATAAAATCAGCATCTACGGCATCCTGGTCGGCTTCATCGCCATCCTCGGCGGGCAGATGCTTGAGGGAGGGCATCTCGAATCGCTGTTGCAGCCGACCGCATTCCTGATCGTTGTCGGCGGCACGCTCGGCGCGGTGATGCTGCAAAGCCCGCTGCCGGTGTTCATCTCCGGCCTGAAAATGGCCAAATGGGTGTTCGTACCGCCGTCTGAAGCGCCCAACGAAATTATCGGGCAGGTGATCCGGTGGAGTCATGTGGCGCGCAAAGAGGGTCTGCTGGCGCTGGAGGCGCATATTGACTCGTTGCCGGATCCGTTCGCGCGCCGGGGCCTGACGCTGCTGGTCGACGGCGCCGAACCGGAGCGCCTGCGCGAAGTGCTGGAGGTCGAGACCGGCACCTATGAGGCTCAATTGAAACAGCGCGCCAGGGTTTGGGAGGCGGCGGGCGGCTACTCCCCGACCATCGGCATTCTCGGCGCGGTGATGGGGCTGATCCAGGTCATGGAGAATCTCACTGACCCGAGCAAGCTGGGTACCGGCATTGCGGTCGCCTTCGTCGCCACCATTTACGGTGTAGGCCTGGCCAACCTGGCTTACCTGCCGATTTTCAAAAAACTCTTTGCCATCATCAATCACCTCATCGTCCTGCGCGAGATGTATGTCGATGGTCTGATCGGTATCGCCAATGGCGACAACCCGCACATTATCGAGAGCCGGATGCAGGGCTACATTGGATGAATCGAACAGTGTGCATCGGCCACATAATTTCCACTGACCGCTAGACATCATGGCGCGCCGTCGACCCCGGGAAGAAGAACATGACAACCATGACCGGTGGCTGGTTTCTTATGCCGACTTCATCACCCTGCTGTTCGCCTTCTTCGTTGTGATGTATGCACTCTCCGTCATTAACGAAGGCAAATACCGCCTGCTTTCCGATTCGATTATCTCGGCATTCCGCGCGGTACCCGGCCAACCGGTGGCGGTCGTGCCTTCGACCGAGTCGCGTGCCTTGTCGATGATCGATCCGATCATGCCGACCATCAACTCCAATCCCAGGGTCGATGGCGAACGCAGCCTGATCAAGAACAAAATGCGCGATGTGGCGCGTAATGTCATGGATGTGCTGGGGCCGCTGGTGCAAGACGGCCAGGTGCGGGTAACCGAGGGCGCGCTCGGTATTACCATCGAGATCAATGCCAGTGTGCTGTTCTCACCGGGGGAGGCCCTGCTGGCGCCGGTGGCGGTGAATGCGCTGAGCGCAGTGGCGCAAATTCTGGCGCCGACCGACTTTCCGATTATCGTCGAGGGACATACGGATAATCTGCCGATCAGCACCCCGCAATTTCCTTCCAACTGGGAGCTTTCCGGCGCGCGCGCATCGAGCGTGGTGCGCTTGTTTATCGACAATGGCGTAAATGCCTCGCGGCTTACCGCCACCGGCTACGCCGACCAGCGGCCAGTGGCTGACAACGCTACTCCGGAAGGGCGCGGGCGCAACCGTCGCGTCGCCATTACCATCGAATCACGGACACCCGATACGCCATCCGACGTAACAGTGCTGTCGAAACCTCCGAGGTAGCCGGCAGGATTGCCTGAGCGGTTCCTGCTTCAAGCGGCGCCGAACAGGCGACCGCCGCCGCTGGGCCTGGTTTGTCCGTCAGGACCATAAAGGGACGCCTGGTCAGCCGCCGCCAGCAGCACATTGAGCGCTTGCTGGTTGTGCTGCATACGCATCGCAATCAATTTTCCGTTCGACTGGTTCAAGGCATGCGCTTCGCTGGTCAGCCCCAGCAGGCTTTTCCAGGCCGCATGCGCTGCATCGGCGGGCGCCAGGCGCGCCAGCCATTTTTCCATACCGGCACGGTCGGCGGGCAGTGCCGCAGCGCTGAGCATCCGGCTGCGCTGTTCCGCGAACTGACCGAGGCGGGCGGCCAGTTCGGTCTTTTCCTTGACGAGCGGCATCAACCGTTCAAGATCGCCGGCTACCAGGGCTTCCTGTTCCTGCTTGAGAATTGCAACGAAGCCGCGCAAAGCCGCAAGCTCTTCGTTGAGGTTACCGCCGGGGCGGGAAGTTGACGATCCGGAAGCGACGCCTGGGGTCACGCGCTCATCTCACCACGTTGCCACGTTGGACGATGGAGGTTATTTCTGCGCCGACAGCATCAGGCGCACGCTGTCAATCAGGCCATCGGCGATTTTGCTGGGGTCGATCTTGAAACTGCCCTGCGCGATGGCCTGGCGAATTTCCGCCACACGCTCGCTATTGACGGCAGGCGCGCTGGCCAGGCTGCCTTCGATTTGCTGAAGGCGTGCGGAGAGCGGCGATAACGCCACATCGGATCCTGCGGATTCCGGCGCAGCGGGCTGCCTGGCGGCCCCCGCCTTGGCGGCGCCGCCACGATTTGCGCCGGCCAAACCTCCGACTGATTTCACGGAGTTATCAATTTTCACAGTGAGACCCTTTCTACAGGGAAGTTTCTACACAAGATAGCGGCAAATCACCGGGATACTTTAGGGCGGATCCTGTGCAATTTTCGCGGGTATCCAGCCAGTGACCTATGTTAATACGATTAGTAGGTGACTTCAACCACACCCCCGGCACGCGCGATGCCGCTGACGATGTGACCATTCGCCAACCTGACTTGCACCACTTGCCCTTCGACGGCGTTATTCAAAGCCCGCCCTTCGCCGCCGGTGACTTGAAATCCGGGGCCCTTGGACAATACCTTTACACCTTGCCCTTGCTGAACCACCATGGTCTGGCGCAGCATGTCGCTGCGCAGGGGGCGGCCGGCGGTAATCGATTGCGCCGCCGTCCTGCCGACGGCCTGGGAGGCTTCGGTGAGTATTCCATTGGGCAGGCTGGCCAAATCGCCACGATTCTTCGCCAGGTCATCTTCAGCGATGGTTTGGCCCTGTATCAAAGGTCGCGCGGCGATCAGGTAGTCGCCGACGACGCGAATCCGTACCGGAACGAAAATATTCCATCCGCCATCCAGCTGGCAGCGTACTTTGACGGTGGTGTTGCCCCAGACGCGAGCGCCCGGCGGCAGGGAGACTTCGAGAGCCGGGCAGGGCTGAAGATTGTTCTGCGGATCGATCCGGCCAATGCTGTAACTGGCCTGCCAGGGTAAGCCTTTAATCTGTATGTTTAAAAAATCCTCGATGGTCTTTTTTACCAGCCCAGGATCCTGGTATGCGGCGGCAGGAAAAGACCAAGCCAACAGCAGCAGCGCGAGAAACAGTCGGTACTTTGTTGAATGCGGCATGGCGAGATTCAACCATGCCTGCCGTGCTCTGGCAAGCCTTGCATCGACGAGACTGATTGCACGGCAAATATTGCCGAGCAGGAACGCCACTTGCCGCCAGCGGTTTCCGGATGATCATCTGCCCAGGCAGGAATGACGGGCATGCGGGCCATGATGAGGTTGCTAACATAGCTGGCACGAATGATGCATTACGACAGGCAATCAGAAATCTTTAGCGAACCATATGATCAGCCGTATTGACCAGGAGTTGAGTTTCGAGCAGACCGCGCTGAACCTGCGCGCCTATCGGCAGGAACTGCTCGCGTCGAACATTGCCAACGCCGACACTCCCCAATACAAGGCGCGCGACATAGATTTCAAGGCCGCCCTGAATGGCGCCCTGGGCAAGACCCAGGGCGGCGCGCTGGAACTCCGGCGCACTGCGGCAGGACACCTGGCTGCACCCGGCGCTAATCAGTACGGCGCAGCCGTGCAGTATCGCAGCGAAGCGCAAGGCAGCGTGGACGGCAATACGGTGAGCATGGATGTGGAGCGCGCGGCTTTCGCGGAAAACGCGATACAGATGGAGGCCATGCTGACCTTTGTCAACGGCCACTTCAAGACGCTGGCCAGCGCAATTCAAGGTTGATGAGCCAGGTTAATGAGCCGATGAAACCTGTGAAGTCCATCGCGGCAAATGAGGAATAGATCATGAGTGTCTTCAATGTTTTTACCATCGCCGGTTCCGCCCTGACCGCCCAGTCAGCGCGTCTGAATGCGGTTGCCAGCAATCTGGCCAACGCCGACAGTGTTGTTGGCGCCAACGGCCAACCTTATCGCGCCAAGCAAGTGGTGTTTGCCGCCACCCCGGTCGGCGCTGAAGGCGGGCAGGGTGTGCGCGTAACCCAAGTGGTGGAAAGCGCCGCGCCACTGCGCCTCAATTACGACCCCAGCAGCCCTTTTGCCAATGAGCAGGGCTATGTGTCCATGCCGAACGTAAATCCCGTCGAGGAGATGGTCAACATGATTTCCGCCTCGCGCTCTTACCAGACCAACGCCGAAGTGATGAACACCGCCAAGACGCTGTTGCTGAAAACCCTGGCTATCGGCCAGTAAGCCAGTATTGTTGAAAGGATAGAACCATGACCGCCGCCAGCACAGTAGATTCCACCCAGGGCAGCTTTGACTTTCGCACGCTGAATGCGAAAAGCACCACTGCCGCCAATGCGAATTCCACCACAGCGACCCAGGACCGTTTTCTGAAGCTCCTGGTGACGCAACTCAAAAACCAGGACCCGCTGAATCCGCTCGATAACGCGCAGATGACTTCGCAAATGGCGCAGATCAGCACGGTCGATGGCATCGACAAGCTCAACACGACCCTGCAGGCGATGATGGATAACGCCAATACCAGCCAATCCCTGCAAGCGGCGGCGCTGGTGGGTCACGGGGTGCTGGTGCCGGGGAAGGTGCTGGAGTACAAGGCCGCCAGCGGCGATGCATACGGCGGCATCGACCTGTCCGGTGCAGCCGATGGCGTCAGCGTAACCATCACCGATGCCAACGGCCTGGCTATGCGAACCCTGAATCTCGGCGCAATGGCAGCCGGAACACACACCTTCCAGTGGGACGGCAAGACCGATAACGGCAGCGCCGTTGCCGACGGCAAATACACTCTCAGCGTCACTGCCAAGCAGGGCCAGAACAAGGTTGATGCCAGCAGTCTGCAACTCGGCATGGTGTCAAGCGTCATCAGCGGCAGCCAGGGAGTCAGTCTGAATGTCGGCCCTCTGGGCGCTTTCAAAATGTCCGACGTAAAAGAAATTCTTTAAGACAGATCGAGGGAGAAACAAATGGGCTTCCAGCAAGGATTAAGCGGACTCAACGGCGCCTCCAAGGCGCTTGAAGCCATCGGCAACAACGTATCCAACGCCGGCACGGTGGGTTTCAAATCCGCCAATGTCCAGTTCGGCGACGTGTTCGCAGCTTCTCTCTCGGGCGGCGGCGTGGGGCAGGTGGGCATCGGCGTGGGCGTCAGCAGGATCACCCAGGCGTTCACCCAGGGCAGCATCTCGGTGAGCAATAATCCGCTGGACATGGCGGTCAATGGCGGCGGATTTTTCCGCATGAGCAACAGCGGTGCGATTTCATATTCGCGCAACGGCCAGTTCCAACTCGACAAAAACGGCTTCATCGTCAACTCCGGCGGCCTGCAATTGACGGGTTTCTCGGCTGATCCGATTACCGGCGCGATCGTTCCCGGCAGCTATGTGCCGCTACAAATGAACACCGCCGCGATTCCGCCGCAGGCAACTGCGCTGAGCCAGGTTCAGGTCAATCTGGATTCCCGCGCCACCCCCCCCACCTCAATGACGGCCGGCACCAACGTCGCCAGCCTGGCGCCTGCGTCTGGTTCGCTGACCATCGTGGCGGGTACCGGCGATACGTTCAATATCGCCGTGGATGGACTGCCGCCACAGGCCATCACCATTCCTCCGGGGGTGTATACCTCAGTAACCGCACTGGCCACGGCGATGCAGACCGCCATCAACGCCGCCCTGGTGGCCGCCGGCAACCCGACGGCCTCTGTGACTGTCTCGGTGAATACTTCCGGGCAACTGGTGGTTACATCAGGCAGCGTCGGCAGTGTCGGCAGCCAGGGTCTCGGTTCGAGCGTGGTCACCTCGATCAACGGGGCCAACACAGGGTTTGCCAATTTTTTCGGCACCCCGGTCAGCACCGCCGGCAGGGATAATTTCAATACCGCCAGCACCACCAGTTATACCGCGTCTACCGCGCAGACTGTCTTCGACTCGCTGGGTAATCCGCACACCATGTCAATGTACTACGCCAAAACCGCCCGCCCGGGGTATTGGCAGATGTACACTGCGCTCGACAACGTACCCGTGATCACCTCCGGTTCGGTAACAGGCACAACGCCGCCGGCGCTGACCTACGGCGCCGGCGCCAACGGCTTGTCGGTTACAGTTGACGGTACGCCTATTACGCCTATTACCCTGTCAGCCTCTTATGCCACTCCGGCGGCCCTGGCTTCCTCGCTGCAAGCGGCGATCAATGCGGATGCAGCCCTGGTGGCGGCGAACAAGGCGGTGAACGTGAATATAGTTGGCGGCAACCTGGTCATCAGTTCCAGGGCAACCGGCACCAGCTCGACCATCGCCGTGTCAGGCACTTCCACCGCCACCTTGCTCGGCGCGGCGCCTGTAACGGTGACGGGTTCAGCGGCTGCAGCAACCTTGTTGCAATTCAGTTCGACCGGAGCACTGACCAACTTCACCCCCGTTCCGGAAAAATTTCCCCTAGCCAACGGTGCCAAGACCACGTTGGATTTCAATCTCGACCTGACCGGCTCCACCCAGTACGGCATCACTTTCGGCGCTAACCAGTTGCTGCAGGACGGCTTTACCTCGGGCAAGCTTTCCGGTCTCAGTGTTGCAGCCGACGGCACTGTGCAGGGACGCTACTCCAATGGCAAGTCGCGCAACATGGGCCAGATCGTGCTGGCCAGTTTCAACAATCCGAACGGCTTGCAGTCGCTGGGCGGCAACCAGTGGTCGGAGACTTCCGAATCCGGCCAGCCGATTCCGGGCATTCCCGGCTCGGGTACGCTGGGGGTAATTCAATCCGGCTCAATCGAAGAATCCAACGTCGATATGACTGCCGAGCTGGTGCAGATGATTACCCAGCAACGCGCCTACCAGGCCAATGCACAGACCATCAAGACCATCGACCAGTTGCTGCAGACGCTGGTCAACTTGCGTTAATCAGCCAGAGCGGAGCGCCTGAAGCATGGACCGCCTGATCTACACCGCGATGACCGGCGCGTCCCAGACACTGGGGCAGCAGGCTGCCGTGGCGCACAATCTGGCGAACGCCGCCTCAACCGGCTACCGTGCCGAGGAGCACCGGCTGCGCGCGGTGCAAGTGATTCCCGGCGCCAATCCCGGCAATCCGTCCGCCGCGCCGACGCTGCCGACGCGCGCCTTCGTGGTCGATGCCAGCACCCATGCGGATTTCACGCCGGGGCCGCTACAGATGACGGCTCGCCCTCTGGATGTCGCGGTGCAAGGGCCTGGCTGGCTGGCGCTGACGCTGCCGGATGGCAGCGAGGCCTACACGCGCAACGGCAGCCTGGAACTGAATGTCAATGGCGTGTTGCAGACACGCAACGGCATTCCGGTGCAGGGCGACGGCGGTTCGATCACGGTGCCGCCGGATGTAAAAATTTCCATTGCCAATGACGGCACTGTCTCGGTGGTGCCGGAAAGCGGTGCGCAAAATACTGTCAATGCCATCGGTCGCATCAAGCTGGTGAACCCGCCGGAAGCCGATCTGGTGCGCGGCGGCGACGGCCTGTTCCGGTTGCGCAACGGAGCGCCCGCCGATGCCGATCCCAAGGTAGTGGTGGCCGGTGGTTATCTTGAAGGCAGCAACGTCAACCCGGTCGAACAGATGGTGAACATGATCTCGCTGGGACGTCAGTTCGAAATGCAAATGAAAATGTTGACCACCGCCGATGCCAATGATCGTGCGGCCACGCAGTTACTTTCGAACTTCTAGAGAATTAACAGGAGCAGCAGATGATACGTTCCCTCTGGATCGCCAAGACCGGCCTTGATGCGCAGCAGACGCAGCTCGACGTGATCGCCAACAACCTCGCCAACGTCGGCACCAACGGCTTCAAGCGGGCGCGCGCGGTATTCGAGGACCTGCTCTATCAGACCTTGCGCCAGCCGGGCGCGCAGTCGTCGCAGCAGACCACGATCCCTTCCGGTCTGCAACTCGGCACCGGCGTGCGGCCTATCGCCACCGAGAAAATACATACCCAGGGCAGCCTGACGCAGACCAACAATCCGCTCGACCTGGCGATCAACGGGCAAGGCTACTTCCAGATTCAGATGCCCGACGGCACCTTGTCCTACACCCGCGACGGCTCGTTCCAGAAGGACGCCACCGGCCAGGTGGTGACCTCCAGCGGTTATCCCCTGTCTCCCGCGCTGACCGTTCCGGCCAATGCGCTGTCGGTAACGGTAGGCCGCGACGGCGTGGTGAGCGTGGTGCAGGCGGGTGCAACCGCACCGACCCAGATCGGCACGATCCAGTTGGCGGGCTTCGTCAATCCCGGCGGCTTGCAGAGCGCGGGCGAGAACCTGTTTATCGAAACCGCATCCAGCGGCACGCCGACCCCGAACACTCCAGGCACCAACGGCGCCGGCCTGCTGACGCAGGGCTATGTCGAAACCTCCAACGTCAATGTTGCCGAAGAGCTGGTGAATATGATCCAGGCGCAACGCGCCTATGAGATCAACTCGCGGGTCATTTCGACTTCCGACCAGATGCTGGCGAAATTGAGCCAGTTGTAAGGAGCGCGCCATGATCACCATCAAGGCTGCAAAACGCACACTTACCTTGTTATCCGCCGCGCTGCTGGCGGCTTGCGCCACGACGACTCCGCCGACCAGCGTGCACCAGCCGATGAGCGCGCGCCCGGAACCGAAAAATGCCGTGGCCCCGATGAATGGGGCGATTTACAGCGTCTCGTCGCTGCGGCCTTTATTCGAAGACCGCCGTGCGCGGTTTGTCGGCGACACCATCACCATCAACATCGCCGAAACCACGCAGGCTTCGAAGAAAGGTTCGACCACGGCGGAACGCAGCGACAGCTTCAACGTCAGCGTGCCGACGGTGACTGGCCTGCCGTTCAAGAGTGCGCAGGGGACCGCGTTGACCGCCAACGACACCAGCAAGTTCGGCGGCAAGGGCGAGAACTCATCTTCCAATGCCTTCACCGGCATCATCACGGTGACGGTGATCGAGGTGTACCCGAATGGCAATCTGCTGGTGTCGGGCGAGAAGCAGATCGGTCTCAAGGAAGGCGAGGAGTTCATCCGTTTTTCCGGCGTGGTCAACCCCAGCACCATCACTGCGTCGAATACCGTGCAGTCGACCCAGGTGGCGGATGCGCGCATCGAATTCAAGGCCAACGGCTTTGTCGATTCGGCCCAGGCGATGGGCTGGCTTGGCCGTTTCTTCCTGAGCGTCCTTCCTTTCTGAACAGGCTGAAATCATGAACGACATGAAAAAATTGCTGGCGTTACTGGGCATTTTCGGCGTGCTCGCGTTCAGCGCGCCAGCCCAGGCCGAGCGGATCAAGGATCTCACTACGATAGCCGGCGTGCGCAATAATCAATTGATCGGCTACGGCATCGTCGTCGGCCTCGACGGCAGCGGCGACCAGACCACCCAGACGCCGTTCACAGTGCAAAGCATCATCAGCATGCTCTCCAACATGGGCGTCACCCTGCCGCCGGGAACCAACCTGCAATTGAAGAATGTCGCCGCCGTGATGGTGACGGCAACCTTGCCGCCGTTTGCGCGCGCCGGCCAGCAGATCGACATCACCGTTTCATCGATGGGCAACGCTAAATCGTTGCGCGGCGGAACCCTGGTGATGACGCCGCTGAAAGGCGCCGACGGGAATATTTTCGCCATCGCCCAGGGCAATGTGGTTGTCAGCGGTGCGGGGGCGGCGGCGGCAGGCAGCAGGACTGTCGTCAATCATCTTTCGGTCGGGCGCATCGCCGGCGGCGCCACTGTCGAGCGGGAAGTGCCTACCGCGCTGGGCCGGGGCGAATATGTTTACTTTGATCTTAATACTGCCGATTTTGGCACCATGGAAAGATTGGTCGAAGCCATTAACCGCTTTGCTCCAGGCACGGCCACGGCTGCGGATGGCGGGCAGGTGCGGGTCAAGGCGCCGCTCAACACCGACGAGCGGGTGACTTTTTTGGGACGCATCGAGAATCTCGATCTGGTGCCGATGCAGATGGCCGCCAAGGTGATCATCAATGGCCGCACCGGTTCGGTGGTGATGAACAAGGCAGTGACGCTGGATAATTGCGCTGTGGCGCATGGCAATCTGTCGGTGACAGTCAGTGCCGACAATGCTGTGAGCCAGCCCAACCCGCTGGCTGCAGGTCAGACCGCCGGCGTAACCAATGCCCAGATCGAGATCAAGCAGGAAGGCGGCGCGTTGCTGAATGTGCGCGGCGGCGCCAATCTCTCGGATGTGCTCAAGGCGCTCAATGCAATCGGCGCCAATCCCCAGGACCTGATCGCCATCTTGCAGGCCATGAAAGTATCCGGCGCCTTGCGCGCCGAGCTGGAGATTATTTAGCCGTCTGCCTGGAGGCAAGAATTGCCGGTAGTAAACGCGCTTATTCCCCTGATGCGGGCCGATTCGGCAGGAGTAGCCTGAACCTATGTCCGCTGTGGATATCCCCAACCAATTTTCGCTGGACGTCAATGGGCTGACCGCCTTGAAGCGCCAGGTGCGGGAGAACTCGCCCGGAGCAATCAAGGCAGCTTCCCAACAGTTCGAAGCACTGTTCCTGCAGATGGTGTTGAAATCCATGCGCGAAGCCACGCCGCAGGATGGCATGTTCGACAGCGACCAGTCGCGCATGTACCAGTCCCTGATGGATCAGCAATTGGCGCAGGTACTCACCGCCAAAGGCGGCGGTACCGGCCTGGCGGCGCTGATCGAGAAACAGTTGTCGCGTCCCGGCGTCGATCCGCAATCACTGGATACTCTGCCCAACGGACTGCCTTTCAATCCACCGCCCAGGGCGTATGGCTTGCCAGGAAACCCACCGCCCATTCCTTTGCCGCAGGGCGGCATCGGCAATATCAGTCCGCCATCGGCGGATGCTGTGCCGCCGGCAGCGCGTGAGTTTGTCAATCGGGTCTGGACGCATGCGTATGAAGCCAGCAAGGCCACCGGCATTCCCGCCCATTTCATGGTTGCGCAGGCTGCGCTGGAGACCGGCTGGGGCAAGTCTGAACCGCGTTTCGCCGATGGCCGTCCCAGCTACAACCTGTTTGGCGTCAAGGCCGGCAAGAACTGGAATGGCGCTGTGGTGGAAGCCAACGCCACTGAATACGTCAATGGCGTGGCGCAGAAACAGGTCGAACATTTTCGCGCCTATGCTTCGTACGCCGAATCTTTCCGCGACTACGCCAATTTGCTGAATTCAAGTCCGCGTTATGCCGGCGTGGTGGGCAGCCGCGACGCCAGCGTTTTTGCCCGCGGCCTGCAACAAGCCGGTTATGCCACCGACCCCATGTATGCCGCCAAACTGGAACGCATCATCAGCGGCAACACTTTGCGGCAAAGCCTGAGCAGTTGATCCCTCTGGGGTTCCCGCCCCGCACAAACGTCACCGGGCGGATGGTCGCAGCTACGGTGGCACAGAGCTTGCGTAGTTAGTCCCGAACACTCAACTTTCGGTAATTTTTGCCGATAAATACGAGGAACGGGGCAGTCATGAGCATACTAAACGTCGGCATTACCGGCCTGGGCGCCGCGCAGTTAGGTATACAGACGACGGGCCATAATATTGCCAATGCCTCGACGCCCGGCTACAACCGCCAGCAAAACGTCCAGACCACTGCAATCTCCTTGTTTACCGGAGCAGGTTTCTTCGGGCAAGGCACCGCCATCGCCACTGTCAAGCGCGTCTATGACGCTTTTCTGGCGAACCAGGTACTGAGTTCGCAGACCAGTGCTGCCGAGACCAACACTTATTCTGCGCAGATCTCGCAAATCGACAACCTGCTGGCGGATCCCAGCGCCGGCTTGAGTCCGGCGTTACAGGCTTTTTTCAATGCGGTGGATGCGGCCGGAGCGAATCCCTCTTCAATCCCTGCCCGGCAGGCCATGCTATCCGGCGGGCAGAGCCTGGCGTCGCGCTTTCAGTCGCTCAACCAGCGCATCGAAGATATCCGCCAGGGCGTCAACCAGCAGATCAGCAGTACCGTCGTGACAATCAATTCCTATGTGAAGCAACTTGCCGATATGAATCAGCGCATCACGGTCGCTCAGGCGGCAGGCGACTTGCAGCCGGCGAATGACCTCAACGATCAGCGCGACAAGCTTCTCAGTGATCTCAACAAGGAAATCCGCGTCACTTCGCATACCGAGACCGACGGCAGTCTGAGTGTTTTTTTCGGCAGCGGACAACCGCTGCTGATCGGCATATCGACGTATAAATTACAGGCCGTGCCGGGGCAGGACGATTTATCCCGCGTATCGTTGAGCCTGCAAGGCAGCGGCAATGCAATCATGAGCCTGCCGGAATCCCTGGTGAGCGGCGGCAATCTGGGCGGCTTGCTGCAGTTCCGTTCGCAGACGCTGGACGCCGCTCAGAATAGTCTGGGGCGGGTTGCGACGGTACTGGGCGCAACCTTCAATGCGCAGCACATGCTCGGCCAGGACATGACCGGGGCGCTCGGTGGCGCATTTTTCAGCACCACGCCGCCCACCCAGATGGTGTTGTCCAGCCTCGCCAACACCGGCGCCGGCAGCATTGCCCTCAGCTTCAACAGTTATCAGGACTTGGGTACCAGCGATTACCGCCTGACCAAGACATCGGCCAACAGCCTGACCCTGTTGCGTCTGTCGGATAACGCCAGTTGGACCGGAAACGGCAGCAACGATACGCTGGCGATGGCTGATCTGATGACCAAGATCAGCCCGCCCAGTCCTCCCGGTCAACCGCAAGGTTTTAGTCTGTCGCCCTCGGGCCTCATCAATGTGAACGATAGTTTCCTGATCAGGCCGACCCGCCTCGGCGCCCACGATATCTCCGTGGCGCTGGGTGATGCGCGCAACGTCGCCTTGGCCTCGCCGCTGCGCACCGCCGCCGCCGTGACCAACGCCGGTACCGCGCAGATCAGCGCCGGTACGGTCAGCAGCAGCGCGTCGGTTCTGGCGGCGCCATTCACGCTGAGCTATGAAGCGGCAAGCACCAGCCTGGCCGGCTTCCCCGCCGGCGCGACGGTGGACGTGGCCGGACAGATATACAAGATCACCGGCCCGACCATGCGGGTGCCTTACACCTCCGGCGCGAATATCAGTGTCGACGGCGTCGGCGTGAAGATCAGCGGCGCCCCGGTCGATGGCGACACCTTTACCATCAACCCCATCAGCCCGCAGTTGTTCGGCACGCCGACGCAGGTGAATGGCGGGACACTGGGCAGCGTAACGCCGACCACTCCCTACGCCGTGGTGGCCGGCGTGAACGACCAGTTCAATATTTCGGTGGATGGCAAAGCCATCGTCACGGCCACCCTGGCGCCAGGCTCATATGCAACGCCGCAGGCGCTGGCCGCCCAGTTGCAGACCAGTATCAATACCGCCCTGGGTGCGGCCATACCTGCGCAAACCGGCACGGTCACCGTCACGACGACAGCGAGCAACCAGATACTGATCAACTCGAACTTGAACAGCACGACGACGATTCCATCGGTGGTTCTGTCGGCGCTTCCTTCGCCGGCCAATACCGGCATCGCGTCACTGTTCGGTGCGGTGACGACAACGACACGCGGCGCTTCCATCGGCAGCCTGGCGCCTGCTACACCTACGCCGTTGACGCTGACCCTGGGCGTTAATGATAAATTTGACATCGCGGTGGACGGCGGTGCGGTAACAACCATGACCGTCGCGGCAGGGGTCTACAGCACGCCTGCGGCGCTGGCAGCCGCGATTCAGACCGCCATCGGCGGCGGCGTCACGGTTTCCGTGGATCCCGCCACCAATCGCATGGTGGTAAATTCACCGACCACCGGCGCCGGTTCCAGCATCGCCCTGACGACGACTGCGGGTAACACCGGCCTGGCGGCGATGTTCGGAACGCCCACCGCAGGAAATCGCGGCATGGCCAGCGGTGCAGTCGTGCCGACCAATCCGCTGGTGATCCTCGCGGGAACCAACGACCGGTTCCGGCTCGGTCTCGACGGCGGCGGCTCCATCGTCGCCACCATCCCTGCCGGCAGCTATACGCCCGCATCCCTGGCGAGCCAGTTGCAGACCAGCCTGAATGCCCTGGTCGCGTCACCGGCTGGCGTGACGGTGACGCTGAACGGCGGGGGCCAACTGGTGGTGACATCCAATCAGGTGGGCGGCACTTCAGCGATCACCCTGTCCGCCGCCAACCTCGGCAGCGGCGCGATCGTCGGCGCGGCAGTCACCAGCACCAACACTCTGCCCGCCGCCCCGGTGACGCTCAAATATCTCCAGGCCAGCACCAGTCCGGCGCTGCCGGCCCGACTGACAGGGCTGCCGGTCGGCAGCATCGTGACGGTGACGCCTGTCAATGGCGGCGCGCCGACCAGCTATACCATCTACCGGCCCACCGATTACATCCCTTATACCTCGGCCTCCAGCATTGCTTTCAACGGCATCAGCTTCAGCATCAGCGGTCCGCCGGTGGATGGCGACACCTTCACCTTCGGGCCGAACCCGACCGGTGTTTCAGACAATCGCAACGCTATCCTGCTCAGCGGTTTGCAGACGAAGAACACTATCGATGCAGGCAACTCCAGCTACCAATCGGCGTATTCGCAAATCGTCAGCCAGATCGGCAACAAAGCACGCGAGCTGCAAGTCGGCGCCAGCGCCCTGGATAACCTGGTGAAGCAGGGACAGGATGCAATTCAGTCAGAGTCCGGTGTGAACCTTGACGAAGAAGCTGCCAACATGTTGCGCTACCAGCAAGCCTATCAGGCGTCAGCGAAAATGATCGACGTCGCCGGCAAGTTGTTCGATCAGTTGTTGTTGCTTGGAAGATAAAAGCAGGGTCGTTTCACAGGCAGCGAACGGAGACAAAAATGCGTATCAGCACAGGAATGATATTCGACAGCGGCGTCAAGGCGATGCAGAACCGCACCAGCAGCTTGTTGCACAACCAGCAGCAGATCGCCAGCGGACGGCGGATACTCACGCCCGCCGACGATCCGGTGGCCGCAGCGCGGGCGCTCGAAGTCGATCACGCCAAAGGAATGAACGACCAGTATGGCCTGTCGCTGGGCAATGCCAAGGATGCACTGGGGATGGTCGACAGCAAGCTCTCCTCTGCCGGCGATCTGCTGGTGCGGATCCGTGAACTTGCGGTACAGGCGGGCGACGCGGGGCTGAGTGTCAGCGACCGCCACGCCATATCCAGCGAGTTGCGTTCCCGTTACGACGAATTGATCGCACTGGGCAACAGCACCGACGGCACCGGCCAATACCTGTTCTCCGGCTATCAGGGAAGCACCATGCCGTTCTCCGGCAGTGTCGCCAATGGCGTCGCCTACCGGGGCGATGATGGCCAGCGCGCCCTGCGGGTATCCAGTTCGCGCGAGATGCCGGTGAGTGATTCCGGCAATGACATTTTCATGAACATCAAGAATGGCAACGGCGTATTTGCCACCGGCGCGCAGTCGCTGCACTCGGCCAACCCCGCCAAAGCCACGCTGGACAGTTGGACCTCTACGCTGACCCCGCCGGCGCTGCCGTCGAGCACCGGCAACCTGGATGTGCGTTTCTGGATCAACCCGGCGGCCACGGCGGGTTCCGCCACCGGCACGGTGACCTATCCGCCTGGCTTTACTGTCACCGGCGTCAATGACAATCAATTTTCGATCAGCGTGGATGGCGCCGCCGCGACGATTGTGACGGTACCCAGCATTGCGTTGAATGCCGGCAATATCGTCGCCACGCTCAACGGGGTGCTGCCCGCCGGCGCGACGGCATCGCTGAACGCAGCCAACCAGGTGGTGGTGACGTCTGCCGCCACCGGCAGTACTTCAGCCATCACCCTGGGCGCCGTGAGCGGCAATACCGGCCTGGCGAATATCCTTGGCGCGCCGGCAAGCGTGGCCGGGGCCAATGCGGGAAGCACTTTCTACGACCTGGTGAATCCCGCCACGGGCAACTCGCTATTCACCGGCAGTTCCTCGAACACCGGCACAGTAGCCGGTCAGGCCGGCTTCACCGGACACCTCTATACCAGCGGCGCGTCGATCAACCTGAGCGGGACGCCGCCGCTTTCGCTGGCTTTCGACTATGGCGCCAGCATTGTCATTTCCGGGGCGCCGCAACTCGGCGATATTTTTTCCCTGAATCGCAGCAACACCGCCTTGACCGTGACCGCAGCGCCGGTGACCGCAACCATCAATGCCGGCGCAGTGACAGATCCGGTCAAGTGGTCGAATGCTGCAAACAGCGGTAACCTGGAGGCGCGCTTCTGGGTCAATCCGGCGGCGGCGGCGGGATTCGCCGCCGGCTCAGCGACTTTTCCGCCGGGGTACACCGTGGCCGCAGGTAGCAACGATCAATTTTCGATCAGCGTGAATGGCGCCGCCGCGACAACGGTGACGCTGCCTCCTGGCGCGCTGACCGCAGGCAACGTGGTCTCCACGCTGAATGGCGCTGGCGTATTGCCTGCCGGCGCCACGGCATCGTTGAATGCCGCCGGTCAGGTGGTCGTGACCTCGACGACCGCCGGCAGTACCTCGGCTATCTCGCTGAAGGCCGTGGCCGGCAACACCGGCCTGGCGAGCCTGTTCGGTTCCCCGGTGAGCGTGGCGGGCGCAGCAGCAGGCGCCACCAGCTATGACCTGGTGGATGCCGCCAACGGCAAATCGCTATTCACCGGGGCGACTTCAACGCCGGGCGGCGCCGGCTTTGTCGGGCATCCCTACAGCAGCGGCACGCCCATCGTCCTGGCCGGTACCAACCCGCCGTATGCTCAGGCTTTCGACTTTGGCGCGAACGTCACTGTGAGCGGCACGCCGGGCAGCAACGATGTATTCACCATTAAAAACGGCGTCGCTCCCGGCGGCAACGGCTATTTTCTGACGTCCCCGAAGACGGTCGCCGCTGTCAATAACGGCTCGGGGATCGTCGGTGTCGGCGAAGTGCGGGATGCGGCGAAGTGGAATAGCGCTTCCAACAGCGGCAAGCTGGAAGTCCGCTTCTGGAAGGACGCCAAGGCAAACCCTCCGGTGCTCTACTACGACCTGGTCGACAAGGTGACGGAAAAATCCTTATTCACCAACACCGCGACCAACACCAACAGCGGCGCCAATACCTACACCCACAAATTTGTCAGTGGCGACGCTATTAATTTTTCCGGTCTGGCCGCGCCATACAACGACTTTGGGGCAGCGGTGACGATCAGCGGCACGCCCGCCAGCGGCGATGTGTTTGCCCTGAACAATAGCTCCAGCGAGAGCATATTCGATACCCTGGGACGGCTCATCAACGCGCTGGAAACGCCGGTCGGCACCGGCAGCAACGGCAACACCGCTTTGCACAATACGCTGGGATCGGTGATCAACAATCTCGGCCAGGCCACCGATAATATTCTGCGGGTGCGCGCCGATATCGGCACCCGCCTGGGCGAGGTGGACACACTGAATAGCGTTACCCAGGACATGAACCTGCAATATTCCGATACCCTGTCGCGCTTGCAGGATGTTGATTATGCCCAGGCCATTACCGACCTGACGCGCCAGCAGACGGAGCTCCAGGCGGCGCAGCAGTCGTTCTCGAAAATCGCCCAACTGTCCCTGTTCAATTATGTCTGATCCGCTAGTCCGGCGCGTTGTTGCAGGGCTGCTGGCGGTTGCGGCAGTTGCTGCGGTTGCCGCATTGGCGGGCTGCGGCGGGCTGTCCGCGCGTCTTGCCGGCAACCTGCCGCGCACCGGCAGCGTTATACCGAATGCAACTCTCCAGGCTACGCCGTCGCTGGCGATCCCGCTCGAAAAAATGGTGTTCTGGGGCGCCTATGCCGGGGTCGCGTATTTGATCCTCGATCCGTTTGCGCCGAACTGGGAGATCGAGGAAGCGCCGCTGCCCGGCAACCAGGTCTATCTGGAAATGAAAATGAAGCGCTACTACTCCGGCGGTGCTGGCGAGGCGCGCGTGGTGTTTCAACGGCGCGCCAAGGATCTGGTGCGTTATGGCGGTTTCGACGGCTATGAAGTGCTGGAATACAACGAAGGCCTGGAGTCATCCGTGCTCGGCTCGCAGCGGGTTTCACAGGGCGTGATCCGGCTCACCGGCCACGGAACTGAAACAATTGAAGCGCCGCTTTCGCAGGATCAGGGTAATCCGGCGCCCGCCCGCAGTATCCCGGACAGCGCCATGAATCCGCGGTCGTAAAGTTTCTCCAGCGCCGTGCCGAAGTAGGGCAGCGACAGCATCAATACGGCGAAACCGGCGACGATGGTCACCGGAAATCCGACGGCGAAAATATTCAATGAGGACGCCACGCGCGCCAGCACGCCCAGCGCGATGTTGGCGATCAGCAGCGCGGCGATGATCGGCAGGGCCAGCAGCAAGCCCGCCGAGAAAATTATGGCCGACCAGCTCATGAAGGCCAGCAAACCTTTCGCGGCGAATGGCGTGGCGGTGACCGGCAGCAGCTTGAAGCTTTCCGCCAGTACCGATAGCGTCAGCAGATGCCCGTTCATGGCGAGAAACAACAAGGTTGCCAGCAGACCGAGAAATTCCGAGACCACCGGCGTTTCCGAAGCGCTCTGGGGATCGTAAAAGGTGGCGAAGGAAAGGCCCATTTGCAGGCCGATCAGTTCACCCGCCATATCTGCCGCTGAAAACACGATGCGCAGCGTCAAGCCGAACACCACGCCAATCAATATCTGTTGCGCCAGCACGGCGAGACCCAGCCAGGAGCCGGGTGAAATCGGCGGCATGGGCGGTAGTGCCGGCGCCAGACCGAAACTGACCGCCAGCCCGATAACCAGGCGCAGTTGCTGCGACAGAGCGGCATTGTTGAAAACCGGGGCCGTGACCATGAGCGCCAGGACCCGCGCCAGCGGGAACATGAAGGTGGCGAGCCAGAGATCGAGCTGGGCGGAAGTGAAGGAGATCATTCTTAAGCCAGTCTGAGCCGAAACCAAACAGGGGTACTTCGTGAGGACGGAAATACTCTCTGGGGCTCAAAAGCGTAAGTGCACGAACAAGGGGAGACCCCCCCTTGTTTATCCCCCAAAACGGAACAAGGGGGCAAGCCCCCTTGTAAATCCCCCGAAAACCGGTACTCCGAAAATATCTGCGCAGAAAGTGTGAAGAGTGGAGTCATAGATACTGTAGATATCCCCCAAGAGCCGCGAAGTCATCCGAAGATGGCTGCTAGCCAATTACGCTGGGAATGCTTTCGTACAAGCGCCGCATGTAGTCGGTGATCATGGTGAGCATCCACGGGCCGGCAACAATCAAGGTGATGAAAATCATCAGCAGTTTCGGCACGAAGGACAAGGTCGCTTCGTTGATCTGGGTGGCGGCCTGAAAAATGCTGACCAGCAGGCCGGTGACCAGTGCTGCGATGAATAGCGGTGCGGAAACCAGCAAGGTGAGTTCCAGCGCCTCCCGGCCGATGTGGATGACAGTGGTAGGGTTCATGGTTTAGTCCTTATCCGAAACTTTGTACGATCGAACCGATGAGGAGATTCCAGCCATCCACCAATACGAACAGCATGATCTTGAAAGGCAGGGCGACGATCACCGGCGACATCATCATCATGCCCATCGACATCAGCACCGAGGCCACCACCATGTCGATGATGAGGAAGGGTATGAAGACGATGAAGCCGATCTGGAAGGCGGTTTTAAGCTCACTGGTCATGAATGCGGGAATCAGCACGCGCATCGGCACCTGGTCGGGTGATGCCGGTTTGGGCAGCTTGGCGATTTTGGTGAACAGCGTCAGATCGGGTTCGCGCGTCTGCCGCATCATGAAGCCGCGCAGCGGTATGGCGCCGCGATCCAGGGCTTGCATGAAATCAATCTTGTTCTCCGCCAGCGGCAGATAGGCGTCGGTGTAAATCTTATCGGCCACCGGCGCCATGATGAAAAAAGTCAGGAACAATGACAGCCCGATCAGCACTTGATTCGGCGGCGCGGTTTGCGTGCCGAGCGCGTGGCGCAGCAGGGAAAGCACGATGATGATGCGGGTGAAGCTGGTCATCATCAACAGCAGCGCCGGCAG
Organism: Betaproteobacteria bacterium; assembly: GCA_016194935.1. Classification (GTDB taxonomy): domain Bacteria; phylum Pseudomonadota; class Gammaproteobacteria; order Burkholderiales; family Rhodocyclaceae; genus JACRAR01. Next base: position 21,133 of record JACQAO010000064.1, on the reverse strand, counting down.
GAAGGTCAGGCCGGTCAACAGCAGCAAAGTCTGGATCGACAGAGACCACTGGGTGCTGCCGCCCGCAACAGGCGTGCTGGTCAGGGCTGGCAGCGCCTGTGCGGATGCCAGCGCAGGCAGCAAGAGCAAGGAGAACAATGCGAGCAATGCGAGCAATGCGAATGGGAGAAGAGGCTTGCCTTTAGGGCGCATTGCGGCGGTCCATCACCTGCTTGAGCCAGCCGGTAAAGTCCTTGCCCGGCATGCTTGCATCGCCCGCCAGCGCTTGTGCCTGGCGCGGCAACTGGTGCAACGGCGTGACACTGCCAGGGGCGACGCCGAGTACCAGCCAGGTGTCGCCGACTTCCACCAGGACCACGCGCTCGCGGGTGCCGACCGCCGCGCCGGCTATCACGCGCAATATTCCGGCGGCCCCGCCACGCGGGGCGGACAGGCGCTTGAGTAAAGAGAGGCTGCCGATCAGCAGGAGCACCACCAGCACCAGGCTGATGACGACTTGCGAGATGCCGCCGCCAAGTTCCGACGCAGCCAGCGATCCTTCGGCGAAGGCCAGGGCGGGCGTCGCAGCGGCGGCTGCCAGAATGAAATGGGGAAGGCGCGTGTCCATCGGCTGGCAAGGTTTTCGACCTTTGCAGCTTAGCGTCGCGGCAACTCCCCGGTGCCGGGAATAGAGAGGGAAATAACCGCTTATTTAATCTTGTTCATGCGCTCATGGGGGCTGGCAATGTCGGTGAGACGGATACCGAATTTATCATTGACCACCACCACTTCACCCTGGGCGATCAATGTGCCATTCACCAGCACCTCCATCGGTTCGCCGGCCAGGCCGTCGAGTTCCACCACCGAACCATGCGCGAGTTGCAACAGATCGCGGATCGAAATGTGGGTGCGCCCGAGTTCGACGGTAAGCTTGACGGGGATGTCGAGGATCATGTCATAGTCCTGCATCCCCGCGTTTCTTCCATCTTCCCCGGAGAGCTGGTCGAAGATTTTTGGCGACGCCGCCGGCGCTGCCGGCGCAGCCTCAGCGACTGCCTGCTCCCCCATCGCCGCCGCCCAATCGTCTTCGGATACTTGTTCTTCGGTGTCGCTCATGGTTATCTCCTGCTGTACACTGAGGGGTTTACTTTTGCTCGGCTTCTTCCTGAGCCACGAAACTGTCGATTTTCAACGCGTACTGGCCGTCGCGGACGCCGTAACGGGCCTTCATCACCGGCGCATTATTCACGTGGACGGTGACCAGGTCGTCAATCGGGAACGGGATGATGTCGCCGACTTTCATTTTCATGATTTCGCCGAGCGTGATTTGTCTTGTACCAAGCGGCACCACCAGCTCCATCTCGGCTTTCTGCAATTGACGCCGTAACAATGAGGTCCAGCGTTTGTCGGAGGAGACCTGGTCGCTGTGCATGGTGCTGTACAACACGTCGCGGATCGGCTCGACCATCGAATACGGCAGGCAGACATGCATCTCCGATGAAGCGCCGGAGAATTCGATGTTGAAAGTAACGGCGACGATGACCTCCGCCGGCGTTGCGATGTTGGCGAACTGGGTATTCATTTCCGAGCGCGTATATTCGAAGTGAATTTCAAATACCGGCTTCCAGGCCTTTTCGTACTCGGCGAAAATTACGTTGAGCAAGCCGAGAATGATGCGTTGCTCGGTGGCGGTGAAATCACGGCCTTCGACGCGATTGTGGAAACGACCGTCGCCGCCGAACATGTTATCGACGACCAGGAATACCAGGTTCGGGTCCAGCACGATCAGGCCGGTGCCGCGCAAGGGCTTGACCTGCACCAGATTCAGGTTGGTTGGCACCACCAGATTGCGAATGAACTCGCTGTACTTCTGCACCCGCACCGGCCCCACCGATATTTCGGCGTTGCGATGCATGAAGTTGAACAGGCCGATGCGCAGGAAGCGCGCGAAGCGCTCGTTGATGAGCTCCAGCGTCGGCATGCGACCGCGCACAATGCGTTCCTGACGACCGACGTCGTAGGATTTGACGGCAGCGCCATCCCCCTCGGCGGCAGGGGCTTCCTCGACCTCGCCGGTGACGCCTTTCAGCAGGGCGTCAACTTCTTCCTGTGAAAGAAAATCCTGGCTCATGTCATTACTGGATGATGAAGGTGGAAAACAACACAGCCTGCACAGGGTCGTCCTGCCCAACCTTGGCGTTATCGGCGGCTTGCGCTTCTCCACCGAGTATCTGGTTGACCTTGTTGCGAATCTCCATGGAGAGCTTCTCCATGCCCTGGGGTGTCGACAGTTCGGAAGGTTTTTTCCCCGACAATAGCAGCAGCATGTTGTGCCGGATCTCCGGCATATAGACCTTGGCTTTTTCGGCCACGTGGCTATCCAGCACCTTGAGTTCAGGAGTGGTCTGCATGTACTGCTCCGGCTTGCCGTCTTCGGGTTGCAGCTTGACGGTGAACGGATCCAGCTTCACGAAGGTGGGCGGCTTCTCGGGTTTTACCTGCTCGGCATCGGGATCCGCGTTCGCGCGTTTCTTCAGCAGGATAAAAGCTGCGCCCCCACCCACCACCAACGCCAGCACCAGGCCGACGACAATGATCAGCAGCAGCTTCTTCTTTTTTGGCGCCGCCTCTACGGGAGGGGCTTCCTGCTTGTCGGGGGCCTTGGCCATCCACTACTCCTAGCGCAGTTCGGTACGTTGTTTAAAATCCTGGCACACGCCGGATTTTAACATTTTGGCGGGGGCGTTTCAGCTACGCTTCGCTTCAGGCAAACACATCAACCATGCCGTTCGCTTGCTTGAGCCATTGCGTGGCAACTACCGGTCGCAATGGTTCGCCAGCCTGCGCAAAATTGTTCCCGCTCGAATCACGTCCTGAATTATCCCGGTTTTCCCGATTGCCTGCCGACTGATTGGCGGCGTTGTTGCTGCCGGTATCCGCGCCCACTTGCGCCTGGCCGAGGTTGATGCCGGCATCGGCGAGCATTTCACGCAGGCGCGGCAGCGCCGCCTCCAGTGCATCGCGCACCGCCGGATTGGTGGATACGAACATGGCGCTGGTCTGGTCGCCGTGCATCGACAGGGAAACCTCCACGCGCCCCAGTTGCGGCGGGTTCAGCACCAGCTCGGCGCGCTGCTGCTGGCGTCCGACCATCCACACCAGCTTGTCGCCGACCTCGCCGTCCCAGCCATTGGCGCCGACCGGCGTCTGAATCGGCAATGCGGTCGTCGCATGGTTGGCGGGGTGGGCTTCGACGCCGCGATTCTGGATGGCCTGCTGGGCAGCGAGCAAATTTTCGAAACCGGCTTCGCCACCCGCGCTCAATCCGCCGTGACGGGTCAGGGCCGGTGCGGTTTCCGCTGACGTGGTGAGCAGCGCGGCAAATTCTGCCGTCTTGGTTGCCGTTTCCTGCGATGCCCCGGAAATTGCGGCCTGGGGAGCGTCCTTGTCCTTGGCGCTGGACAAATGCGTCGAGGCGAGCGCCAGACTTGCTGCGGCAAGCAGTGCGTCCCCGGTGGGCGCGGCTGACGACTTTTTATCTGTCGCCGGCAGGCCGGCATCAAGCTTGACCGGGGTGTTTTGGCTTAGCGAAAGCAAGTAGGCCGATAGCCCAGCGAGCCCATCGTCCGGGGTTTCCTGGCCAGTCAGGTTTTTCGATTTTGCATCGGGATCGGATTTCCCGGCCCCTGCGTTGGCGGATTGGAGCGCGAGATCCGCCAGCAATGACCCCGCGGGACGGGACTGGGCTGCAAGATCGGACGGCAGTGCTATGCCTGCCTTGGCCTGGTCGGCCAAGGCGGCTTGTGCGATCTGACGCTGCAAGACGCTGGCAAATGAATCCGGCGCGTCACCGGCATCCGCTGGGTTAGCGGTGGCTTGAGGTGTGTTGGGGGCGTTTGGCCCACCTGTAGCGCCTGGGGCATTAGGGGCGCTGGTTGCCGGGGAGGGTGCAGAGCTTGCGGTGTTCGCTGGCGTCGCCGCGCCGCCACTAGCCCGAGGGGTGCTGACGGGCGCTGGCGCGAGCGCCGGGTTGGGCAGGGCAGTCATTTCCGGCATGATGCTTTCCTTTGTGAATGACGGGCTTTTGCCCGCCTACTGCCTGTCACACAGCAAGCAACGTGCCAGACGAGTGCCGAGTCTTCAATCCTCCCCATCCAGACCCTGGCGATTGCGCGCCGCGTGCTCATCCTGGGCTTTTTGTTCCTGACGGTTTGCGGCGCTCTGCTCGCGGTTGTGATGCCGCTGCGACAAGGTGTCGAAAGCCTGCACCCGGCCGCGCTTGTCTACCCATTCGCGCTGCCCGGCGGCGGTGCGCTGCTTCGATTGCAGCACCAGCGCATGGGCTTGCGCAATGGCGTCGTCGAGTCTGCCGAGGAAGGCCTGGAAATTATTCCAGGCGTCCCGGCCGATGCCGTTGCGCAGCGCCACCGCGAAGCGTTCGTGATATTCGGCGCGGTATTCCTGAAGCAGGATCAGCCGCGCGCCGGCTTCCTGTTCGCCGGCCAGAAGCTCGCCCAACTGGCGCGCCGCATCGTCCATGCGGAGTTGCGAGAGATCCAGCAGGGTTTGCAGTGGAAAGGGTTTAGCCACGATGCCTTATGCATTACAGGGAAACCGGGTGACTGTGATTCTACGTCACCGGTGGAAATAACTGGTTGAGTTTGTCCAGGCTGTCGGCGTAATTTGCGCGTTCGTGCAAGTCCTGCTGCATGAAGCTCTCCAGCAATGGCTGCATGGCGATGGCCTGGTCCAGTACCGGATCGGTACCGGCGGCGTATGCGCCCACCGAGATCAGGTCGCGCGAGCGTTGAAAACGCGAATACAGCAGCTTGAAGCGGCGCACCTGCTCCAGATGCGCTGGCAGGATCAGGTTGGTCATGGCGCGCGAGATCGACTGCTCGATGTCGATGGCCGGGTAGTGGCCGGCGTCGGCCAGATGGCGCGACAACACGATATGACCATCGAGAATTGCACGCGCTGCGTCGGCAATGGGATCCTGCTGGTCATCGCCTTCGGTCAGCACGGTATAGAAGGCGGTGATCGAGCCGCCGCCATCGGCGCCATTGCCGGCGCGTTCAACCAACTGCGGCAGACGCGCGAACACCGACGGAGGATAGCCGCGGGTTACCGGCGGCTCGCCGATGGCCAGGGCGATTTCGCGCTGAGCCATGGCAAAGCGCGTCAGGGAGTCCATGATCAGCAACACATGCCGGCCCTGGTCGCGGAAATGTTCGGCGATGGCGGTGGCATAAGATGCGCCTTGCATCCGCATCAGCGGGCTGGTGTCGGCAGGCGCCGCCACTACCACCGAGCGGCGCAGTCCTTCCGGGCCGAGAATTTGCTCGATGAATTCTTTGACCTCGCGGCCGCGTTCGCCGATCAACCCGACCACGATGATGTCGGCTTCCGTGTAGCGCGCCATCATGCCCAGCAGCACGCTTTTCCCCACCCCTGAGCCGGCGAACAGCCCCAGCCGCTGGCCGCGACCGACGGTGAGCAGGGCGTTGATGGCGCGAATCCCTACATCCATGTTGCGCGTAATCGGCGCGCGTGACAGCGGGTTCACTGGACGGCTTTGCAGCGAGCGCGATTGCTTGGTGTCCAGCGGTCCGAGACCATCCAGTGGCCGGCCATTGCCATCCAGCACGCGGCCCAGCAGGGCGTCGCCGACGGGGATGTGCTTGGCGCGATCAATAACGCGGCGCACCAGCGCCTGGCGCCGGCCGGCGCGCAGCGGCGGCGGCGGCGGTTCCAGCGCCGTCACCTGCGCGCCAGGCGCCAGGCCGTAGGCGTCTTCGCTGGGCATCATGAACAGCCTCTCGCCGGAAAAGCCGACCACTTCGGCTTCCACCGTACCGCCCCCCGGCACTTCGATGCAGCAGCCCGAACCCAGCGACAGCTTGATGCCGGCGGCTTCCATCACCAATCCGTTGATGCGCGTCAGCCGTCCGGAAAACTGGAAAGGCGCAGCGCTTGTCGCCTGCTTGCGGCAATCTTCGAGGAAGTCCCGCCACTTGGCAAGATGGGGGTTGGAGTCAAACGCCGGGTTCATTTTTTTCGTCAGGCGCCGCAACCCCGGTTGCCGCACTTTCAGTTGCCTCGGGGGTCATCAGCCATTCGGCATTGCTGCCCAGGCTCTCCACAGTACGCCGCCAGCGGGTCGCCATGCCGGCATCGAGTTGGCTGCCGCCGGCCTCGATCAGGCAGCCGCCGCGTTCCAGACGCCGGTCTTCGTGAATCCGGTGGCCGGCATGCGCCAGTTGATCGCCGAGATAGGAGCGCACCAGCGAGGCATCGTCCGGATGCAAATGGATGGTGGCGTGCGGATGTTGCATCAGGGCCAGTGCTTCGCGCACCGTTTCCAGCAGCAGATCGGGTTTGACGACAAGCGCCTGGCGTATTACCTGGCGCGCCACATCCAGCGCAAGGGCGAGCAGATCTTCGGCCACCTGCTGGTCCATTTCGGTCAAGGCCAGGTCGAGTTGCGTGGCCAATGCAACCAGGCGCGCGCCTTCCGCCCGTGCTTGAGCCTGGCCCTCCGCGTAACCGGCGGCGTGACCGGTCTGGCGCGCCTGCTGGAAGATTTGCTCGATCTCTTCGGCGGTCGGCAACTTGATCTCCGGCTCGTTCGAGGCTTCCTTCCTGGGTCCGGAAGGCGCATCGAAACTTGCCAGCTCCCAGCGCTCCCAGGCAGTGAGGCCGCTCCCGGCGTTATCGGATGGCATAGGCTGTCAGTATCAGACGTAAGCGTCGTCAGCCGCGCCGCCGAGTTGAATTTGTCCCTCATCGGACAAGCGGCGGGCTATTTTGAGAATTTCTTTTTGTTCCGCTTCGACTTCGGACAGGCGCACCGGACCTTTTGCCTCCAGGTCTTCCTTGAGCATTTCGGAAGCGCGCGACGACATGTTCTTGAATATTTTCTGGCGCAGTTCCTCGGAAGCCCCTTTCAGGGCCACGATCAGCGAGTCGGATTGAATTTCGCGCAACAGCAACTGAACTCCGCGATCATCGACATCCAGCAGGTTCTCGAAGACGAACATCTCGTCGAGGATTTTTTGCGCCAGTTCCGGATCGTATTCGCGCACGCTGTCGATAACCGCAGTCTCGGTTGCCTGGCCAACAAAGTTGAGAATCTCGGCGGCATGACGGACGCCTCCCATCGCCGCTTTTTTGACGTTCGACGAGCTGGCCAGCATCCGCGCCATCACGTCGTTCAGCTCGGCCAGCGCCAGTGGCTGGACGCCTTCGAGCGTGGCGATGCGCAGCACCACATCGTTGCGCAGGCGCTCGGTGAATAATTTTAGAATTTCACCGACCTGGTCGAACTCAAGGTGCACCAGGATGGTGGCGATGATCTGCGGATGTTCGTTGCGGATCATGTCGGCCACGGTGGATGCGTCCATCCACTTCAAGCCTTCGATGCCGGCGGTGTCGCTGCCGGCGAGAATTTTCGACAGCAGATTGGCGGCGCGGTCATCGCCCAGCGCCTTGGTCAACATGGCGCGGATTTGATCTTCGTTGGCGGAAAAGGCCGTGCCTCTTTCGGTGTCCTGATCGAGCTCGTCGAGCACTGCTTCAACTTTTTCCCGAGGTGTCGCCTTGAGGTTGGCCATGGCTTTGCTGAGTTTCTGCACTTCCTTGGGGCCAAGGTGTTTCAGTACTTCGGCAGCCTCATCTCCGCCCAGCGAAAGCAGCAACAAAGCGCCTTTCTCGACGCCTTTATCGACGCTTTCACTGCTCATTCACGCCTACCCAGTCCCTGATCACATCAGCGACCACCTTGGGTTCCTGTCTCGCCAGTTCGCGCGCACCCTCAAGCTTGGCCTCGAATCCTCTCTGCGCACGGCCCATCTCCTTGACCTTGGGAACAGATGCTTCGGCCAGCTCAAGTTCGCGTGCTTTCCTGGCGGCGGCGTAGGATTCCATCATGTTGGCGATTGTAGGTTTCAACATCTTGTTCCAGAGGAAGAAGGCAATCAACGGCAGCAATATGTATTTTAACCCTTCGCGGGCCGAAGCCAGCAGTTGCGGATCCTTCCACAACGGGGTCGGCGGCACGACTTCCCTTTCGACCGCAGTGAAGGAAGCGTTCGCCACGTTGAGCGTATCGCCACGATCTTTGTTGAAGCCCATCGCTTCGCGCACCAGGGCGTTGATCTGCTCAATCTCCGCAGCGGTCAAGGGTATCGACTTGGCTTTGCCATCCTTGTCGACCGGCCCTTTTTTGTTATTCACGACGACGGCCACCGAAAGGCGCTTGATGGTACCCGCGCCTTCCTTGGTGTGCTTGATGGTTTTGTCCAGCTCGTAGTTGGTGGTGATGTTCTTGTTGATATTCACCGGTTGCGTGGCGGACTGCGCATTGGCGCCAGGCGTGCCGGGTGTACCGGGGGCGGCGGGAGTGGTGATGGGTGCGGTGGCGGGCGCGGGCGGCTGGTTGGAAAGCGCGCCGGGTACGCCGATTGCACCCGGCGTGGCGTTGCCTGATTCGGCTGACTGCTGGCTGCGAATTGCAGCATCCGCTGGCGGATTGGGTTTGTAAGTCTCGGCCATTTGTTCGGATTGTGAAAAATCCACATCGGCGGCAACCTGGGCGCGCACATTGCCGGGCCCGGTAATTGGATCGAGGATGGTTTCGATACGCTTGATATAACTGGCTTCCACGTCGCGTACATACTTGAGTTGTATCGGATCGAGACCTTCATCGCGCGCCGCATCCTGGTTCTGCGAAATCAGGTTGCCATTCTGGTCGATTACGCTGATGTTGGATGGCGATAGTTGCGCCACGCTTGACGCCACGAGATGGACAATGCCGGCCACCTGGCTGGCTTCCAGGCTGCGTCCGGGATACAGGTTGAGCACCACCGAGGCGGTGGGTTTCTGTTCGTCGCGCAGGAAGGCAGATGACTTGGGGATCGCCAGGTGTACGCGCGCGCCTTGCACTGCCTGCAAAGACTGGATGGAGCGCGCCAGTTCGCCTTCCAGGGCGCGCTGATAATTGATCTGTTCGAGAAACTGGCTGGCGCCGAGTTTCTGGTTCTCCATGACCTCAAAACCAACCAGCCCGCCCTTGGGCAGACCTTGCGAGGCAAGCTTGAGGCGGGTTTCATGCACCTTGTCGACCGGCACCAGAATTGCGCCTCCTCCTTCAGAAAACTTGTAAGGCACGTTCATCTGCTGCAAGGAAACGACGATCTGGCCGCCGTCGCGTTCCGAGATATTTGAAAACAACACGGCGTAATCGATACTCTTGGTCCACATCCAGGCCCCGGCCAGGAGTGCAACGGCAAATGCTACTGTCATTATTGCCCCGAGTTTCTGCATGGGCGAGAGACTGTTCAACGCCTCCAGGGAGAAAGGTGGCAATACTGTTTGTTCCGCGCTGGCCATGTCTTGGGAATCCGGGTTAAAGGTTGTTTTTCAAGCCCATTATCACTACTTGGCGGATTATGCCCCGCTCCGCCAGGGCTTGTTCGAAGAAAAAAGCCCTGTTTGGCCTGTATTTCGGCGCTTACGGGCTGCTGTTGTTTCACTGCGGCGAATCTGCCATCATTGACCGCACCAAAAACAGGCGCTTGAGTCATGGCAAATAATCCGCAGCAAGCCGGATTTCAGCAGGAAACCCAGCCCGAATCGCAACGGCTGGCCGAAGCGTTCCGGATTTTCAATCAGGCATCGGAGGAGCTTTCCACCGCCTATACCAGCCTGCAAGGCCAGGTGGCGGCGCTGACCGGAGAACTGGCCGCCGCCAACGGCGCGCTACGTCAGCAGTACCAGGAAAAAGCGGCGCTGACGGAACGGCTGTCATTACTGCTCTCGGCGCTACCTGCGGGCGTGGCGGTGCTGGATGCCAATGGGATGGTAGTGCAGGCTAATCCGGCGGCGGAGGCAACACTGGGCGCAGCTTTGACCGGACAGGCGTGGGAGGCGGTGGAACGCGCCCACTTGTCGGCCAGCGATACGCCCGGCGAATTCATGGCCGACAGGGACAACCCCGCTGACCTCGCCCATGCCGGACGGCGTCTGGCGGTGACGGTGACCGCGCTCGATTCCGCCGGCGGGCGAATTGTTTTATTGCACGACATTACCGAAGCACATCGCCTCAAGACCCAGGCCGAACGCCACGAGCGGCTGGCGGCGATGGGCGAAATGGCGGCGCAGTTGGCCCATCAGTTGCGCACGCCATTGGCGGCCGCATTGCTCTACACCGCCAACCTGGAAAACCTGGAGTTGCCGGATGCGGCGCGCATCAGCATCGCGCACAAAGCGGTGGCGCGCTTGAAGCATCTGGAGCGTTTGATCCAGGACATGCTGTTGTTCGCCCGTGGCGAGGTGCTCGGTCGCGAAACCATCATCGTCGCCGAATTGATGCAGGAGCTGCGCCAGACCATCGAGCCGCTGGCGCGGGCGCGCGAGGTGGCCTGGAGTGTCGAAGAATTTAGCGGCGGCTTGCTGTTGCAGGGCAACCGCAAGGCGATCACCGGCGCACTGACCAATCTGCTGGAAAATGCGCTGCAAGCGGCAGGGACTGTAGCCGGTTCGTTGCCCAGAGAGAACGGCAGCGGCGGCGAAGTGCATCTGGCGGTACGCCGCGCGGGCGATGCTTTGGAGTTCATGGTGCGCGACAATGGCGCCGGCATGCCGCCCGCCGTGGTGGCGCGCTTGTTCGAACCGTTTTTTACCACGCGCGCCGAGGGTACCGGTCTTGGCTTGGCGATTGCCCGTGGGGTTGCGCGTGCACATGGTGGTAACATTGAGGCCAGTTCCACGCTGGGCGCCGGCACTGAATTTACCTTCACCCTGCCGCTGGCGCACCAGACACTTGAATCCATTGAATCCATCGTGCCGGCATAACGACGAAGCGAAGAAAAATGTCCGAACATCTGAACATACTCGTCGTCGAAGACGACGATGCGCTGCGCGACGCGCTGCTGATCACCCTGGAAGCCGCAGGGCATGTGGTGCAGGGCGCGGCGGGCGGAGCGCAGGCGCTCGAATTGCTGACGCGCAGTCCTTTCAACATGGTGGTCTCCGACCTGCGCATGGCGCCGATGGACGGCCTCGAACTATTGCGCGAAATCCGCGCCCGCGCGCCCGGCCTGCCGGTGCTGCTGATGACCGCTTTTGGCGATGTAGACAAAGCAGTGGCGGCGATGCGTGGCGGCGCCTGCGATTTCATGTTGAAGCCGTTCGAACCCAAGACCTTGCTGGAGCAGATCGCCCGCTATGCCAATGCTCCGCTCAGCGAAGGCGTGGTGGCGGAAGACCCGCGCACCCGCGCTGCGCTGCTGCTCGCCGCGCGTGTTGCGCGCAGCGAGGCCACGGTGTTGCTGACCGGCGAATCCGGCACCGGCAAGGAAGTGTTTGCGCGCTACATACATGAGCAATCTGCGCGCAGCGGCGGGCCGTTCGTCGCCATCAACTGCGCGGCAATTCCCGACAACCTGCTGGAAGCGACATTGTTCGGGTATGAGAAAGGCGCGTATACCGGCGCGCAGACAGCGCAGACCGGCAAGTTCGAGCAGGCCAACGGCGGCACTCTGCTGCTTGATGAAATTTCAGAAATGCCATTGTCCTTGCAGGCGAAACTATTGCGCGTTTTGCAGGAGCGCGAAGTGGAGCGGGTCGGCGGCAAAAAGCCGGTGCCGCTGGACATCCGCGTGCTGGCCACCAGCAACCGCGACATGGCGGAAGAGGTCAAGCAAGGCGGTTTCCGCGAAGATCTTTACTATCGGCTGAATGTTTTTCCGCTGGAGATTCCCGCGTTGCGCCAGCGTCCCGGCGATATCGTGCCGCTGGCGCGAAATTTCGTCGCGGTGCACGGCGGTCGCTTGAACCGGACGGCAAGGCTTGCCGCCGCCGCAGAGGCAAAACTTGCCGCGCATGCCTGGCCGGGTAATGTGCGCGAGCTGGAAAACGTCATCCAGCGCGCCTTGATTCTGGCGCCGGACGAGGTGATCGAGGCGGAGCACCTGATGTTTGCCAGCGGCCCGATGCTGCCGCCTTCAGCAGCATCTGCGAGCACCAGGACTGAGATGGCGGCGGATATGGCGTCGAGCGATCCCTCCGCCAACATGAAGGACCTTGAGCGTCAGCATATTCTGGACACACTGGCGGCGGTCGGCGGCTCGCGGCGGCAGGCGGTGGAGCGTCTCGGCCTGTCGGAACGCACCCTGCGCTACAAGCTCAAGCAGTATCGTGATGAAGGGTTCCTGTAGTATACGGTCGAGTTAAAGCAGGTGGTTAAACAACCGTTAACCAATAAAGTACTGCCTTGGCACGCGGATTGCTATTAGAATCATATAGCGTAAAGCAAGAGTCCGCTTGCCGGACTTGGAGATTGAGCATGGCGATAGATACCCGCAACCTTGACCAGATGCTGATGGAACTGCGTTCCGCAGCAGGTGTCGCATCCGGCAAGCCAACCCTGCCGGCGGGCGCGGTCGGCGGCGGCACGGATTTCGCTGTCGCGCTGAAAAGCGCCATCGACCAGGTCAGCCAGGTACAGCAGTCGGCGCAACAGATGACCCAGGATTTTGCCTCCGGCAACAGCAACGTTAACCTGCAGGATGTCATGATCAATCTGCAGAAAGCCAACATCTCCTTCCAGCAGATGGTGCAGGTGCGCAACAAGCTGGTTTCCGCCTATCACGACATCATGAATATGCAGGTGTGATGCGGGTGAGATAGTCGGCCATTTCTACCTGAAACAGCCCGGCGTGACCGGGCTGTTTCACTTTTACTGCTTCCTGAAATTACTGAAACGATCCTTATGTGGTTCCGCAATCTCCAGATCTACCGCCTGACCGATGCATGGCGTCTCGATGCCGCACAGCTCCAGGAAAAACTTGTCAGACATGTGTTTCGCAGTTGCAGTCCCGGCGACATGCAGGCGCGCGGCTGGGTTCCGCCCAGGGGCCAGGCTGACGAACTGGTGCTGGCATCGCAGAAACAACTGCTGATCTGTCTTGGCGTCGAACAGAAACTGTTACCAGCCTCCGTCATTCGCCAATATGCGCAGGATCGCTTGCTTGCCCTGGAGGCAAATCAGGGTTTCAAGCCGGGCCGCAAACAGGTGCAGGAAGTGCGCGAATCCGTTACCGCCGAGTTGCTGCCGCGCGCTTTCGTCAAACGCCGCCTGAGCTACGCCTGGATTGATCCGCTCAGCGGCTGGCTGGTGGTCGATGCAGCGAGCCAGGCCAAGGCCGACGAGTTTATCGAACAGATCAAGCTCTCCCTGGGCGAGTTGCCGCTTAAACTATTGCGTACCCGGCTGGCGCCGGCCACGGCAATGACTGACTGGCTGGCCGCCGGCGAGGCGCCCGCAGGATTCACCATTGATCGTGACTGCGAGCTGCGCGCCTCGGGCGGAGAGCGCGCCACCGTGCGCTATGCGCGGCACACGCTGGAAGCCGCCGAGATCGGCCAGCATATCGCCGGCGGCAAGGCAGCCACGCGCCTCGCGTTGACCTGGCAGGAGCGTGTTTCCCTGGTGCTCACCGAAGAGTTGCAGGTCAAGCGCCTGGCCTTTCTGGATATCCTCAAGGAGGAGGTTGGACGCCAGACAGACAATCCCGAAGAATTATTCGAAGCCGATTTCGTCCTGATGAGCGGCGAACTTGCACGCCTGTTGGGGCAGTTGACGGCGGCGCTGGGCGGCGAAGCGGAATAAGGAGAAACGATATGCGGCACATTTCTTACGGCCCGCCAGGCACGCCCGAGTCGATGCGCCTCGTGGAGGGCGCCATGCCCAGCCCCGCTGCGGGAGAAATATTGATCGAGGTTGATTATGCTGGTGTCAATCGTCCCGACGTGTTGCAACGCTCTGGCAGCTATCCGCCGCCGCCGGACGCCTCGCCTATCCTCGGCCTGGAGGTGTCGGGGCGGGTTGTCGCACTTGGGGCCGGAGTAAGCGAATGGCAAGCGGGAGACAGCGTCACCGCGCTGACGCCGGGCGGCGGTTACGCCGAATACTGCGTGACCCCCGCCGCGCAGGCATTGCCGGTTCCCCAGGGCATGGGCCTGGCGGAAGCGGCAGGACTGCCGGAAACCTGGTTCACCGTCTGGGCCAACCTGATGGAAATTGGCCGGCTCAAGCCGGGTGAGCGTTTGCTGGTGCATGGCGGTTCCAGCGGCATTGGCCTGGCCGCCATTCAGTTGGCGCGGCATGTCGGCGCACAGGTCATCGTCACCGTGGGGAGTACGGAGAAGGCGGCGTTCTGCAAGGCTTACGGCGCAGATTTCGTAATCGACTACCGGCAGGAAGACTTCGTCGAGCGCGTCAAGGAAATCACCGCCGGCGAAGGGGTCGATGCGATTCTGGATATGGTCGGCGGCGGCTATTTGCAGAAGGATGTGAGCCTGCTGCGCCGCGATGGACGGCTGGTGATGATCGCCTTTCTCGAAGGCAGCAAGACCAGTTTCGATTTTTTGCCGGTGATGGTAAAACGCCTCACCTTGAGCGGTTCGACCATGCGACCGCGCAGCGCCGCCGAGAAGGCGGCAATACGCGATGCCTTGCGGGAGCACATCTGGCCGTCACTGGCGGATGGGCGGCTGAAGCAGCATCTGTTCGCCACGTTCCCGCTGGCGCAGGCGGCGGAGGCGCACCGCCTGATGGAAAGCAGCCGGCATATCGGCAAGATCGTACTGCAAGTGCGTTGACAGGGCGTTGACGTTGAGTGGCTAAGCCAATCCAGCTTCGCGCGCTTTGCGTTCGCGTTCCTCGACGATGATGTAGCGTTGCAGCATGGATAGCATCGGCCCGCCGAAATTGATGAAATCGCAGCCTGCGCGCCGACTGGTGGTACCGTCATTTCTGGTGACATCGAAAATACTGCGAACCCGCAGCGCGGTGACGATGGTGCCGCCGCTGGGCAATTCAATTTCGCATTTTTGAAATACCATATCGACATTGAATTCGACATCTTCCGGCGGCACCACCATTCCCAAGCCGCCGCCGCTGATGTCGATGACATCCACTTCGACCGTCCTGGCGGCGTTGCCGCCTTCGGGAACCGGCAGGGGAATCCGGCACTTGACCGGGCTGCGGGCCGGTATCGTCAGCCGGAAATACTCGCGCCGCTGCAAACGCAAGACGCTGTCGGGAAGATCGGCCAGAAAACACTGGCGCCCTCTGTAGAGCGCCGATTTAAGGCCGTGCAGGACGAATTGAACCCTGATTTTATCCAGATGAGATACGCCGATGAGTTTGTCGGTGGTCAGCGCGTGCTTGTTGACTGCGGCGTTGGCGCCCATGTGCAGGACGATCCGGTTTTCCTCTTCTTCCACTGTAAACACCGAGGTGATCAGGAAGTCGTCGCCGTCATTGAAGTAGAGCGTCACCGTGGCGTTGCTGTCCTTCAGGGAGCGCAGGATAGCAACGATCTCGGCCTGTGCATGCAGGTGATACTTGCTGTCTTCTTCAGTCTGCGCCAACTCGATCCTGAGCATGGCTTTGCGCTGCTCCGCCGCTTCCTTGAGCTGCGCCTGCCGCTTTTCTTCCTCTTCCCTGCGCAACGCTTCACGCGGCGCATCGATGATCCTGAGTTGCGCTTCCCTCTGCTCGATAGCCTTGGCAAGCAAGGCTTTCTTCTGCATCAAGACTTCGTTTTGCAGGATTTTCTTGAGCTCCTGAACTTCCAAACGCAAAGTCTTGGTTCGCGCGTCATCTTCAAAAATGTGGTCGCCCATACCTGAACCCTGAACCTGTCTAGTCTATGGGCATAGTTTAATCCATGTTGCCGTGCTTATAAATATTCCTCGCAGCGTCTGTGACCTGCTTCACGTTGTCCATATCCAGGCAGGCAAGGAGCTGCCGGCAGTTCAGGATTCAGCCGCTTTTTGTTCCAGACGATAGATCCACGCCAGCAGCTCGGCGATGGCGATGTAGAGCTGCGGCGGAATGCGGTCATCCAGGTTGGACTGCATCAGCAGCGTTACCAGTTCCGGCGACTCATGGACAAACACGCCATGCTCGCGGGCGCGGCGGATGATTTCATCGGCGACCAGGCCGCGTCCCTTGGCGACGATGCGCGGCGCGGCGTCACCCGGCGCATAGGCCAGGGCAATCGCCAGCGAGCGTTCTTCGCTCAGCGCGTTGTCATCGCTAACAGTTGGCGGAAGCGCGTCGTCCATTATTGATTGGCATTGCCATCGTCCGCTCCCCGGTCATGCCTGACCGTCAGCCCCAGCAAAGGCACGCCTGCGCCCGCCAGGGCTTGCTCCAGTTCGGCTGCGCCATCACGCATCGCAGACATGCTGGATGCGTATGGCGTCACCAGTGCGATGCGTACCCCACTCGTTCCCAGGCTGAGCGCCGCTGCGACTTCACCGAGGCGGGGCGTGGATAGCCGTAACGTGGTCGTCCAGGGTTCCAACGCGCCTTGATCCGGATTTTCGCCGCCTTGCCCATCCCATTCGACTCGCCATTGCATGCTTTGCCCCGGCCACACTTCGCCGTGCCATAACAGGCGCTGGGTACCCGCAGCATCCAGTTGCTGTTGCACCAGGGGGCGCAATTCATCCGGCACAGACTGGGTTACCGGAGATGGGTGTGTTTGCGAATTAGCCTGCATGCGTTGCGAATCAGCGGACTCCTGACTGGTCGTGAGGGAGAGGTTTTGGTTCACGCCGGCTTGCAGTTGAGTGGCGGCTTCCTTGATGAGAGAGTTTGGACGCGCCGCAGCTTCCGTCCCGCCGCCAGCGGCGCCTTGGGCATTTGTCGACGGCTGTGCCAGGGGATCACGACCCAAGCTGGCCGGCGGCAGTTTGTTGGCCTGCATGGCAAGCTGTGCCTGGGCGACAAGCTGCGCCTGGGGCGAAGAAAGTTGTCCTTGCGGCTCTTGCAGCAGACTCGCCAGCGGCAGTTTTCCGGCAACCCACTGGGCCTGGTGCGCTTCGTAAAACAAGCCGCTTTCGGCTACCGCCTTGCTCAGCACCGGCACCAAATCTGCGCCGCTCTGCGGCGCCCGGGCCAGCAGGGGTTGTCCGCGATTCAGGGGTGCAGCTTGCGGCGTATCACCTTCGGCGACCAGCAAGGTGCTGAGCAGTTGCGCCGCCGGACTGAAAGTGGTTTGAGGGGTTGCCGCCGATCCCGCCTGGGCCGCGCCGCCGCTTGGGCTGGCGAGCCGGGCAATGATGGTCTGGGGGCTGCGGTCGACGACGACCAGTTCCAGCGTGTCGCCGCTCTTGGCCGACTCGGGCAGCGAAAGCGTGATGGTTTTACCAGCCACCAGCGCGCGGTAAGTATTTTCCGGCAGAACTTCCTGGATGCGCGCGCTGAACACCTGGCCTGCTTTGAGGCCGGGCAGATCAGCGGGGATTTCCTGCAGCGGCGTGATCGGTTGCGGCAGAAGCTCGTTCTGCAAACGCATCCGCAAACCGATGTCGGCAGGAATCAGAACCATGATTGCGTCCGGGCTAGAAAAAGTACGCTGTCATGGCGGCTGCGCCGCCGCCACGCCTTAGAAGCTGACGCCGTAGGCGCGCTCGACCTGCCGCTGTTTGGCGCCGCTGCCCAGAAACTGGCGCACCCGCTCCATCCAGGGCTCGGTGTGGCGGCGCACTTCAGCGTCGTCTTCGAGAATTTTCTGGATCAGGCGGGACTTCATTTCCAGATCGTCGACCGACAAATCGTCGTCGGCGTTTTTCGACAGCGTATTGCGCAGCTCGGCGACCGAGTGTTCCAGCGCAATCAGGGTTTCCCAATCTTTAACACGCGCAGCTTCGACCATGCGGGCCGAGAGCGCACTCATTTCCTGGTAAAGCGAGAGTTGGGTAGGCATGAGCAGCATGGTAAATCCTATGCGGCGGATTTGTTCATGGAAGGAGCAGCGGGATCGGGTTCTATTTCCTGCCATGCGCTGCGCAATTCGGTGAGCAGGCGGCTGACTTCGGCAAAGATTGCCTGATCGCCTTTCAGGTTGGCGATCTGGAGCCGCACGCACATGTAGTCGTAGAGCGCAGAGAGGCGTACTGCAAGTTCTCCGCCCACGCTCAAGTCCAGGCTGTCCCGCAGTCCCTGGGAAATGATGGCGCTGGCTTTCAGGATTGAGTTGCTCATTCCCTGCATGTCGCCGCCTTTAGCCAGCGCCGCTGCCGATGCAACTGACATCAGGGCGCCGTCATAGAGCATCAGTACCAGCTTGTGCGGGTTGGCGGATTCCACGCTCATGTCGATGCCGGCTTTGGCGTAGGCAGCCGAAGCGTTGCTGAGAGTCTGGAACATGCTGGAGTTTCCCCGGTTACCTGGTCGATGAAGTGAAAGACGCCAGTTGCTGCGTCAGATAGTTGGCGGTGCTTTGCATCGAAGCGATGGTGCTGTCGAGTGCGTTGAACTGGGCGCGCAGACGTTTTTCGGTGGCGGCGAGGCGCAGGTTCAATGCTTGGCGCTGTGAGCCAATGTCCTTGATCGAATTTCCAATGCCAGTAGTACGACCGGAAATCGACCCTGTACTTGCCAGCATGCTGCTCAGAGCCTGATCCAGTTGGTAGCCGATTCCAATATCGTAGCCCACCGTGCCGCGTGCGCCGACGACTCCGCCGGATACCAGCAACTGCAAGCCGCTGGCGTTGGCTCCGCCGGTGAGCAACTGGCCAGCGCCGGTGCCGGCGACCCCGCCGATCTGACCAGCCACGTCTGCTCCTGCTGTGGTGGTAATAGTACCAAAGAGCGGGGTCAGTCCGGTGCCGCCGGTGATGCTGACGCTGGAGTTGGCGCCGTAGCTATTGGAAGTGACAGTGAGCAAGCCTCCCGTCTGGCTTACTGTGACCTGCTTGCCCAGCCCGGACAAAGTGAAGTCACTGTTGATGCGCGCCTGGATTTCCGCCGTCAGCGTGTCAGCGGTGTAAGTGCCGGTATTGAGGGTAATGTTGGCGCTGGTGCCATCTACACTGAGTGTGAGCGTATTATTGGTCACGTCGATGACATTGGTGTTAGTGAGCGCCAAGGCGACCGAACCGGTCTGCGCGCCACGCACGGGTACCTGAGTCAGGTTGATGCCGTAGTTGCCGGGTTGCGTGTCGGCGGTAGAGCCAGCATAAGAGATAAGGCTATCGCTGGTCACGCCGATTTTGGCAAACAGGGTAGCTACGTTTTTGGTCGGGTCGGCCAGTACTGCATTCAGCTTGGCCGCATTCAGCGCCAAGCTGCCATCGCGCTGGAATGAGACTCCAATATCGGAAAGCGAGCTTAGTCCGCCGCCAGCGGTGTCAAGATTCTGGCCGATCAAGGCGCGTAGCTGCGACTGCATGCCGCGCAATGTCGCATCGCCCAGCAACAACCCGGCTTGTTTTTTTGCGGCATCGTAGCCGCCCAGGTCCTGCATTAGCTTGTTGGTGGCGTTATAGGCTGAAACGAAAGCATTGACCGCAGTGGTTACGTTACCAGGGCTGCTGGCGACGGTCAATGTAGTCGGCGTGTTGAGGACGCTGGTTTTTAGCAGGTTAAGGGTGACGCCCTGAATGGCGTCGCTGATGCTGTTGGAGGATTTGGTGATGCTGAGCCCGTCGATTTTCAGGGTAGCGCTTTTCGCCGCCAGGGTTTCGGTGAGATTCTTGCCGGAGAGGGCGACAGCGGTGGGATCGTAGGCAATCTGGGACAGGCCGAGCATGTCGGTATTGGTGCCGGAACTGTCATTGCTCACGATGACGCGCAGCGAGTTGTTGGCGCCGCTGTCGTTGGAACCGACGGTCAGGCGGTAGCCGGTGCCGTCGTTGATGATGTTGGCGGTGACCCCGATATTGGCGCTGTTAATGGCGTCGCGGATGCCGTTCAGCGAACTGTGCGTGGCGTCGATCGTAACGGTTTGGGCGGTTTTTGCCGCATTCACGGTGAAGGTGTTGCCGATGCTGTCGTAGGTGCCGAAGTCTATGGTCAGGGTGCCTGTGCCGATGTTCGCCGTGGGGTCGGTGACCGCCGCCGCCGTGAGTTTATGCGCCTGGGCGAGTTGGGTTACTTCAATGTTGTAACTGGCCGCTTTGGCGGAACCGACGGTAGTCGCCGTGAGGATGGTGGGATCAGCCGCCGTGGCCGACAGACTGTTGAACAGGGTCGGGGATGTGAGCGCGTGGGCGGCGGTCTGGAAAGACGATAGCGAGCCTTTCAGCGTCCCGTAAGCGCTGAGTTTTGCCTGGTAATCAGCCTCTTTCTTGTCAAGTGCGGCGAGCGGTCGCTGCTCAACCGACAATAACTTGGCGACCAAGCCGTTGATATCGAGTCCGGAACCAATGCCGGGTGAAGAGAGTCCTGCCATGATGGGTACTCCAGTGTCAATTACCGACTACATTATTATCGGCTCAAACGCCGAATACTGTAACGATAGTTGAAAAGTACAATAAGTTCCATATTGCTGGTTACAAAACCGAACATGAAGCTCAAAAAACATAGCCTGCGCGCAGCGCAGGCTATGTTCGCGGGTTTAGTCAGATTCCATCCCGCCGGTTATTTCAGCAATTGCAGCACCAGGTTGGGCAGGGCGTTGGCCTGGGCGAGCATGGCGACACCGGCTTGTTGCAAGACCTGGGAGCGGGTCAGGCTGGCCGTTTCCGCAGCAAAATCCGTGTCCTGAATCCGCGAACGGGCGGCTGTGATGTTCTCCGTGGTCGTTTGCAGATTCGCGATGGTCGAGCCGAAGCGGTTTTGCACCGCCCCCAGATCGGCACGAATACCATTCACCATCGCCAAGGCGCCGTCGATGATGTCGACAGTGCGGTTGGCTCCGGACGCATTGCTGACATCTGCGGAGCTAATGGATTGCTTCACGCTGGCCTGAAGCTGGTTGGCGGCGCCGGTGAAAAGGCCACCTGCGGCGGCGGTGATCGAGCTCTTGACGCTGAAGTAACCGCCGGTAGACTTGAACTCGACGTTGCCGCCGATGACAGTGGAATCGGTAGCCGTGGCGGTGGTATCTGAAGAAAGGCGGGTGGTGGCGCCGGTGCCACCGGCGACGGCGAGAGTGACGGGTACGCTGCTGGTTGCCGTACTGCTGGCGAAGTCAAGAATCGAGATATTCTCACCCGTGGCGTGCAGCAAGCTGATCTCGGTCTTGGTGATGTCCAGGGTAGCGACGATGCCGGTGGCGCCGGTCTTGGAATTGATGGCGTTGGCCAGTTCCGTCAGATTGGTGGTGGTGACATTGGCGGAGATCGCCTG